>CAYPZH010000018.1:0-1626 GCA_964415205.1 uncultured Actinomycetota bacterium
CAACCTGACCGTGCCCTCCGAGGCGGCCACCTTTTCTATCGCCGACATGAGAGCCTCGGGGTCGCGCGTTAGCATCACCGCCCTGGCGTCCGCGTAGAGGTCGTTCTGCCGGTTGAGCCTGTTCTCGAAATAGACCCAGACCGGGATGGGGGCCGCGAGCAGCAGCAGGTAGATGAGCAGAAAAGGGATGTCGTATGAGTAGAGGAAGTTTTTTTCCAGGTATCTTACAACGGAAATCCCCCACCAGAGGCTCAGCGCGATCAAGACGGTCATGGAGAGGTAGAAGCGTGACAGGCCAAACCGGTTCACGGTGTCCCCCGCCGAGATATGGGCGGACTCGTGCGCGACCACCGCCGTCACCTCGCTCTGTGTGAGATCTGAGTCCAGCAGGCCGGAGGTGACCACCAGGTGCGGCCGTCTCTTGATGGTTGCGGCGAGGGCATTGGGCATGGTCGCCTGCATGACCATGCAGGGGCTGGGCTGCGCGCCCATGGCGGCGGCTATCCCCTCGAGGGCGATGACGAGCCGGCGGGTCCTTTCGGGAGCGCTCTCCGCCGTTTCCTGCAGGTGATGCAGCCCCCGCAGGTCCATCATGCTCAAGGCGAAGAGCACCAGGAAGATGGCCAGTATCGGGATGAGCAGCTTGAGGTTAGAGGTGAGTGAATCGCGCAGGGAGAAAAGCTCTTTCTCGAACAACCAGTAGCCCTCATATTCGAGCGCCCACGCAAGGCGATTTCCCAGGTTACGGGCGACGGAAAGGTATATCGCGGCCGAGCCGCATAAAGCCATATAGTACGGGAGCCCGCTCCACCGCAGCACGTGCCTTTTCCGGCGGGCGCTGCGTTCCTTCTTTATAAGCTCCGGGTCTTCCTGTACGCTCATACTGCATCCTTTACTGCCTTCATCCCCGTGGCCTCATTCCCACTCACCGGGGGGCAGACTGCCGGCACGATGAGCCGCCTCCACGTTGCCATGCATTATGTTCTCCAGGGCCATGAGCCGTTCGTTAAGGAAGCCCATCTGCTCACGTTGATATTCTGGGAGTTCCTTGCGAGTGAGGGCCGCTACTCCCTTGGCGAACAACCCATCCTGATAAGCGTCCACGGGGTGGCCGAACCTGTTCGGTTCCATCTCCTCCGGCAGCCCGGTCTCACGGCAGAACGGATTGACGAAGAAATATCTGGACGTATACCTGGGAATGGTAGCCTTTACATTGATTGCGGGGGTCCCCTGTTTCATGCCCCAGAAAGAGCGATAAAGGATAGTGCCGGGCGACGCCGCTACTTTCTTGATGCAGGAAACCAGCGCCTCCGGGTCCCTGGTCACCTGCACAGCCAGGGCATCGGCGAAGAAATCGTCCTGGCGGCTCACCAGCTCCTCGAGATAGAGCACGAGAAGGGGGGGAAACGCCGCAAGTACCATCAGCAGGATGGTCACCGCCGGACTCAATACTTCGAGGCCTCGCTTGTTGACAAGGAGGTTGACCAGGACTATCAGGGGAACGGTCAGGAGGGTGAAGTTCATCGCGAGCAAGAAGGATAAAAACAAAAAAACCAAAAAAGGGAAAACCAGTAACAATTTTTGGGAAAAAATTAAAAAAAAAAAAAATTTTTAAAAATTAAAAAA
>CAYPZH010000018.1:1636-26743 GCA_964415205.1 uncultured Actinomycetota bacterium
TATGGGCTGCCTCATGCGCGACCATAGCCGTGAGTTCCCTTTCGCTTAAGTCCGATTCAAGCAGGCCCGAGGTCACCAGGAGATGTGGTCTGCCCTTGACGATGGCTGCAAGGGCATCGGGCATGCTCGAGTCCATGGTGCGGCATCCCAGCTGCGGCTTCCCGGTGGCGATGCTCACTGCTTCAAGCGGCGACCGCAGCCTGCGCACCATCGCATTGGCGCTCCCTGCCTCGATCGGCAGATCGTATGTGAAACGTATGATGTCATTGCTCATAGCTTCGATGCCGATGAAAGATCCAACCCACGGCCCCAGAAGCGCCATGAAGATAAACATTATGTCTGAAAGGGGCCATTTTGTTTTGACCCCGGGGGACCTGTTCAAGAGGAAGATCACCAGGAGAGAAAGCCAGAAGAGGGCATAGTAAGCGATGAGCCCCCATCGCAGCAGTCGCTTTTTCATGCGGGCGTCATGCGCTCTTTTCAGGACCTCCGGTCCGTCCAGTACGCTTCCGAACATGCTCTTCCTGTCGCTCGGGGCGTTCGGTCACCGCTTCCGGCGCGATGCGCCGCATCCATGGGACAAGGCCGACCGTAAGCCCCACCCTGTGGTGCCCGTACCCCTCGTTTAATTTATCGCTCATGACGCATCAACCTTTAACGCGGGTAAGCGAGCAGGGGCGGGGAAAGGGCAGGCGACGGTGTCAACTCCAGGTACGGGGTATTCGGCAGAACACGTGACCGATCCCGGAAACCGGAAATTCAGCATAGGGCTAGCTCCAGGCGTGAAACGTACAGCAAGAGACCGGCTAACCCCGGCCAAGTGACATCCAGCCAGGCCCAGCCCCGATGGGGGATTACCCCCAGGGTAATCGGGGGCTTTCACCTCTTGCCAGCAAAGCTGGGTAATCATATTATAACCATACTGTTTCGGCGCGTTTGTATAAAAGCAAAGGCACGAAAAAGAGGCATCGCAGCACTTCAACCCACCAGCAGGGAGTTTTCGCGTATCCACGGAATGTGAGGGGGATACCGTTGACAACGCTCATGCCGGCAATCGATCCTTATCCTTCTTCCGCGTGCGCGGAAGTGCTTGCATTTCGCAGGAAGAGATGGCTTCGCGCTGGACGGAACGGGGTGGTAGAAGTTGCTTCGCCGCCGAGGACGGCCCCTCGCAACGACGTTGCAGAGGCGGAACGGGGTGATGGAGGTCACCTCCTCGTCGAGGACGGCCCCTCGCCAGACGTTGAAGAAGGCGGGCCTGCCTGGATAGGGACGCGTTGGTGTGCAGTGTGGCACGGTCCGGGGTTGACCCCAAAAGGGACGTGGAAGCGAAAGTGGCACGGTCCGGGGTTGACCCCAAAAGGGACGTTGGGAACGGAGCAGGGGGAGGTAGTAGATGAGTGAGCATGACGTTTTCCCGTGTATGTACGAGTGGCTGAGCGACATGGACGTGTCGCTGGCCGGGAACCTCAGGCGCTGGGCGGACAACGAGGTCATGGCCAGGCGGCTGGAGCTGAAGGAGAGCTACGAGGGGCTGCTGGAGCCCGCCATGCGCAAGCTATTCCTGGAGATAGGCCTGCAGCGCCTGCTGTGGCCGGAGGAGTACGGCGGCGACGGGCACAACAGCCCCAGGGCCGCCGTGACCATGGTCGCGGCCCTGGAGCAGGTGTCGCGCGGAGACACCTCCATCGCTCTGCTGCTGGCGAGCATGTGGGCGCTGCAGAGCTGCATGGCCATGGAGGGCAAAGAGAACGCCGCGGCCTGCGAGGCCTTCGCTGAGCTGTTCGGCTCGAAGGACACCCTGGCCGTGACCTCCCTGGTCCTGCCGCTCTTCCGATACGAGCCCCAGGCCAAGGCGAAGCTCTCCAAGGGCGCCTGGTCACTGGAGGCCACCGGCGCGCGGCCCATGGCCTCCGGGGCGGACGCCGCCGTCTTCGGGGTGTACTGCTCCCTGGAAGGCTCGGAGGACAAGGTTGGCGTCATCGCCCTGCCCGCCGACGCCAAGGGCATCACGCAGGGCAAGCCCTTCCTCAAGACCGGCCTGGCCGCGGACCGCAACGCCGACGTCTCCTTCGACAAGGCAAAGGCCCCCGGGGGCTTGCTGGTGGCCGGGGGCGAGGAGGCCTGCCGCGCCATGCTCTCCTGGCTCTACCTGGGCGTATCCGCGTCCACCGTCGGGGCCCTCTTCGCCGCCTACGAGATCCTCAAGGAATGGGGCGACAACCGCGTCATCAAGGGCAAGGGGCAGGTCTTCAAGAACAACCCCCTCACCTCCTCGGTCATGGCCGAGGTGGCCAGGGAGATAAGCGTTTCCCGCCTGCTCACCTGCGACCTGGGCCGCGTGCTTTCCGAGCCCGGCATCTACGGGCCGGCGGGGGAGGAGGGCAACCACGTCCTCGCGGCCATGGTGGCCAACACCGTCACCCTCGCCGCCGAGAAAGCCATCGGGAACGCCATGGAGATGATGGCCTCCGCGGGCTACGCCACGGAGTGGAACCTGGAGCGCTACTGGCGCGACGTCAAGACCGTGCAGGTCTGCCTGGGCCCCTGCGAGCTGGCCAAGATGGACTACGCGCGCTACTTCTACCAGTCCCAGGCGAGATGACGTGAGGGAGGTGCTGATGATGAGGACCATAGACGATTTCACCCGGCCCCTGGAGTACCTCTCCCCCATGGACGCCCCGCTGCGCAAGATCGTGCGCGAGTGGGCAAACAACGAGGTCATACCCTACCGCCGCAAGTTCGACGAGGACTACGCCGAGCACAGGCTCATCGAGCCCGCCTTCGATAAGCTCATGGGGGAATACGGCTTGCAGCGGGTGCTCTTCCCCTCCGACCTGGGGGGTTGGGGCATGGGCAGCTCCGACTACTTCACCACCGCCGCCTACATGCTGTGCGAGGAGGTCTCCCGCGCCGACTCGGGGATGGGCGTGGCCTTCGCCGTGGTGCACTGGCCGCTGCTGCTCATCTGCGTGGAGCCCCACGTCAACCGCGAGCTGTGCGAGGAGTTCGCCCCCATCTTCTGCTCCACCACCAAGGCGCGCTTCGCCGCCAACGCCATGACCGAGCCCCAGGGGGGCTCGGATATCGAGAACATGGACCTCATCAAGGGGTCGACCATCCAGACCACGGCGGTGCTGGACGGCGACGAGTGGGTCATCAACGGACACAAGCTTTGGCCCACCAACTCCGGCGGCGTGTGCGACCTCTTCGGCGTCGTCTGCACCACCAACCCCGGCTCAAACGACCCCGACGACTTCGCCTTCATCTTCGTGCCCGCCGACACCCCCGGCGTGACCCAGGGGCCACCCTACCGTAAGGCGGGCATGGCGGCGGACAAGAACGGCGACATCTGGTTCGAGAACGTGCGGGTCCCCAAGTCGTACCGCGCCCACGGCCCCGGGGACGACCTCAAGTATTTCAAGGAGATGGTGGCCATGGGCAACACCATGTCCGTCGCCTTCGCCGGCGGCGCCCTGCTCAACGTCTTCGAAAGGCTGTACAAGTTCGTGAGCGAGACCACCTACAAGGGGCAGCCGCTGAAGGAGCATGACGCCGTGGCCGGGGTGCTCGCCGACATCGCCACCGACATCGAGGTCATCCGCATAGTCGGCTATCAGAACGCGCGCATGCTGGACCGCAGCGACCTCTACGGGCCGCGCTGGAGCGAAGAACAAGTGGCCAAGGCCCGCGCCTACAAGTACTTCACCTGCGACCGCGCCATGGAAGTCACCGGCAAGGCGATGAACCTCCTGTCCAACTACGGCGCCGACCGCGACTGGGACATCGAGAAGCACTGGCGCGACCTCAAGATAGTACAGCTCTGGCTGGGGGGCAAACAGCTAGGCCAGATGGAGACAGCGCGCTGGTTCTTCGACTGCGAGACTCTCTAGGCGGGGAGGGGACCATGGAAGAGACGGTGTTGGAGAAGCAGGGGGTCGGGGAAAGGCTGCTGCACGAGCTGCTCAAGAGCCCCAAGTTCAAGGCCGAGCTGAGGATGCTCAGCGGCAGCATCGACCCCGCCAGCGCGGCGGGGCTGGTGCGCGCGCTGCTGTGGGACGACGTGGAGACCTTCATGGGGATTACCTCCGCCGCCCCCGCGATGGTGAATTACCTTGTGCAGGTGGCGCGCGAGCTGGTGGCGCAGCTCAACAGCTTCCCGCCCGCTATCCTCATCGCTTTCCTCAGCCAGCTGGTGGAGGGGATCGACTTCCAGGCCATGGAGGAGACGGTGAAGGAGTTCAGGCTGCTGCTGGAGAAGCTCTCGCCCGTGGTGGAGGGCCTGAAGGAGGCTTCGTCCGGTGTGGCGGACATGGTCGGCGCGGCGGAAAAACCGGCGGCGAAGAAGACCGCTGCGGCGAAGAAACCGGCTGCCAGGAAGAAGGCCGCGGCGAAGAAAGCTGCGGCGGAGAAGCCCGCGGAAGGCGAGTCCGGCGCGGCGGGCGGGGAATGAGGTGGTGGGAATGGTGGACCAGATGGATACGAAAAAGCTCGCGGCGCAGCAGGGAGAGGAAACGGCGGAGGGGGGCGGATACAGTGCCCTCCCGGGCATCGTGCGCGAGCTCATCCGCACCCCAGGCTTCAAGGAGTTGCTGCTTCTGCACCTGCGGGACATCAACCCCGACAACGCCAGGGAAGTGGTGAAGGCGGCCATTTGGGAGGACGTGGTCTTCACCATGAGCGCGCTGGGCGCCACGCCGCAGATGGTCAACTGGCTCACGGAGGCGCTGATAGAGCTGGGGGTGCAGCTGAACAATTTCACCCTGGACATCCTGCGCGACTTCCTGGTCAAGCTGGGCCAGGACCTGGACGTGGAAAAGCTCAAGTCCCTGCCGGGGGCCTTCGCCCCGCTGGCGAACGACCTGCTGCTCAACGACCGGGAGGCGCTGAACGGGCTCATCGCCGGGCTGGGGGCCATCGCGGAGGACATGGCCCGGGCGGGGGAGCGCACCTGGCGCAAGATATGGAACACCGCCGACTTCGGCAAGGTACGCGTGGGGCTCACCGCGCACCTGGAGGGGCGTATGGATGAGCTGGAGGGCGAGGCGGGACTGTTCAACCCCGTGGCCATCTCCAACCTGCTGGGCGTGGTGCCCCCGCTGGCCAACTTCACGCTGCGGGTGATGACCAGGGCGCTGCTGGCGCTGGGGCTTCCGGCCGAGATCCTGGCCAACGCGGTCTTCCAGCTCCTCGAGGACATCGACATGGCGGAGGTGGGGGGGTTGTTGAACGCCCTTGCCGGCGTGACCACCGCGCTGCACCGCGGCAACCTGGTACTGGGGCGGGACGAGCCGCGCTTCAAGGAGGTGCTGGGCCGCGTCAGCCGGGACCTGGTGGACAACGTGGACGGCGAGGCCTTCAAGGACATGCTCGTAGCCCTGAAAGAGGACGGGGCGGTCATCGGGCAGGTCCTGTCCGACTACGCCTACGCCACCCCCGAGGCCACCGCCCAGGTGGTGCGGGGGGTGTACCTGGCGGTGGGGGCGGGGCTGCGCGGGGCGGCCGAGGCCATGCGCAGGCTCTCTGAGCTGCCCACGGACGCGGTGGCATCCACGGTCGAGAGCTTCGAGGAAGCGGTGGATGCGAGGGAGATCGGGAGGATGATCGGGTACTTCGCGGCGCTCTCCAACAAGTCGTTCGCGGCGAGTCCGGATTATCTGGGCCGTTTCACGGGCAGGCTGCTGGCCAGCCTGGACACGGAGGAGATAACGGCGATGGGAAAGACGGCGGCGCTGCAGGTGGCCGGGGCCGCCCTGGCGGACCCAGGGATAAAGGCGGCCCTGGAGCCCGAGGCGCTGGGGGAGATGGTGAACGCCGGGCTGGCGGCCTTCAACCGCTTCGCGTGGGAAAACCCCGGCCTCGCGGCGGACAAAGCCGCGCGTTTCCTGGCGGTGGTGGACATGGACCAGCTGGTGCTGGCGGTGGGCGAGCTGGCGGGAGCAGGCATCAAGGCCCTGGTAAAGAACCCGGACGTGGTAAAGAAGGCGCTCAAGCCCCTGGCCAGGCCCGCGGCCATCGCTGCGGGGGCTGGCGCCGCGGCTTTCATGGGCCTCGCGGCCACCGTGCTCGTCGTCCGTAAGGTGAGAGGGTAGAGCACGATGAAAGCAGGGAACATCGGTGCGCCGAAGGCATTAACGCGTCCGCCCCGGACAACGTCATTGCGAGGAGGCGTGTTCGCCGACGGAGCAAGCCTTATAGCTTCCCTTCGCGGTGACTTCGCGGATAAGAACAGAAAGACCACATATGAGGGCGTGACCGATCCTACTTTTGCATTCGATACACGTAGCTCGTGCATGAGGTCGCCACGCTCCGCTCACGCTGCTCGTTCCGCTCGCGATGACGTTGTTCCTAATTCAGGGGGGTTGATATGAGAACGCTGCAGAGCAGGTCGACGGACCTCTTTACCGAGTACGTGCGCGATTGGAAGGAAAAAGGGGGAAAGGTCCTGGGCTACGCCTGCGTGGCCACCCCGGTGGAGATCATCGAGGCGGCGGGCGTCCTGCCCTACCGCATCAAGGCCTTCGGCCACCCCGACACCGAGCTGGGCGACGCCTACCTGGCCCGCTTCAACTGCCGCTTCTGCCGTTCCTGCCTGCAACTGGGGCTGGAGGGCAGCTACGATTTCCTGGACGGCCTCATCGAGACCAACGGCTGCGACCACCTGCGCGGCATGTTCGAGAACTGGCAGTACGTGAAGAGACACGGTTTCTTCCATTACCTCAAGGTGCCGCACTTCCTGCGCGAAGACTCGCTGGATTACTTCGTCGAGGAGCTGGCGCTCATGCGCGACGCCGTGGCCGAGTTCGCCGGCGCGGAGATCACCGACGATAAGCTGCGCGCGGCCATCGACACCCAGGACGAGGTGAACGCGAAGCTGAAAAAGCTCTACGCCCTGCGCGAGCAGGTACCCCCGGCGGTGAGCGGGGCGGAGGTCATGCAGGTCATCTGCACCGGCTCGTCCATGATGGGCGCGGACTTCTCGGACCTTCTCGACGAGGTGCTGGCCGAGAGGGCGGGGGCGAAGATAAAGGGCTACAAGGCTCGCCTGATCGTCATGGGCAGCGCCACCGACGAGGTGGACCTCATCGCGGACATCGAGTCCACCGGCGCTCTCATCGCGGCCGACGCTCTCTGCTTCGGCTCGCGCTCCTTCTGGAACCGCGAGGGAGAGAGCGGCGACCCGCTGCGCCTGCTGGCCGAGCGCTACCTGGGCCATCTCTTCTGCCCGCGCATGTTCACCGACTACGACCGCCGCATCGCCTACGTCCTGGACACAGCCAGGCGGGCTGGGGTGGACGGTGCCATCATCACCTACAACAAGTTCTGCGACCTGCACGGGGTGGAGGCGGTGTCGCAGCGCATGGACCTGGAGAAGGCGGGTATCCCCGTGCTGGTGCTGGAGAAGGACTACGGCTCGCAGGCCGACACCGGGCGCATCAAGACCCGCGTGCAGGCCTTCCTGGAGAGGCTGGGGAAGTAAGAAGGCAAGGGGGACAAGATGTCTTTTATGGACTGTTGCGACTGGGACAGGTGCACCCTGTGCGGGGAATGCCTCATGAAGTGCCCGGTGATGGAGATGGGGGAAGACGAGGCCAAAAGGGAATTCCAGCTCCTGCTCGCGGGCGAAAAGGCGCCGCGGGTCTTCAGCGAGTGCACCCTGTGTTTCAGCTGTAACAATTACTGCCCGGAGGGGCTACGCCCCTATGAATTGATCCTGCAGCGCATAAGCGAAGGCAGGAAGAAAAACCCTGCCATGCTGCCGTATTTCATCAACGGGCTGCCGGCCCCCAACCTCTTTCAGGAGGTTTACGGTTCCCTCAGCTTCGGCGAGAAGGAGATCATCAGGCGCTGGTCCGCGGTCCCTCCTCCCGCGAAAGAGGTCCTCTTCGTGGGGTGCATAGGAAAATCCGTCTGCTACGACATAGAGAACTCACAGGTGATGCGGGACCTGCCCAAATTCGGGCCCAGCGACGTATGCTGCGGCGAACTCGCTTACCGGGGAGGAGCCTGGGACACCTACTGCGACGTCACCGAACGGCTGCTGGCGCGCTTCGACGGACTGGAGATCGAGAGGATGGTGTGCTACTGCGCTTCCTGTTACAACTTCCTCGGCAACATCCTCCCGAAGGTGTACGGAAAACAGCTGCCCTTCCAGCTCGTGTCGCTTTACCAGTGGCTTGCGGAGAGGCTGGAGGCGGGAGAGCTGGAGGTCAAGAGGCCGCTCGGATACCGTGCCGTGGTACACGACTCGTGCTACGCGAGCGAGCTGGGGCCGTCTTTCTACGAGCCGCTGCGGGAACTGTACCGGGCGGCCGGGGTCGATACGCTCGAGCTCCCGCACAACCGGGACTATTCGCTCTCCTGCGGCGCGGCGAGCATCGCGCGCAGGTGGAGCATCCTCGACCTCGTGAAGGAGCAGAACAAGAGGTACCGCGAGGTGAAAGCCTCGGATACCAGGGAGATGGCCGTCAATTGCCCTGGCTGTTTTCTCACCCTGTCCTCCACGAGCTGGATGCACGGGATAAGGATGCATTACATGGTGGAGGAGCTGTTGTGGGCATTCGGAGACGGCGTGAGCGTCCCGCTGAAAAAGCGCCTTCCTCTCATCGCCGGGCTACTGGCCAGGCGGGCGCCGCTGGCGCTGAAAAAGGTGGAGATGCCCCTGGCGAGGATAATCGCGAGATAGGGGTGCGCAGTGAGCGAGAGCCGGGGAGGGCGGGCGTGAAAGGATCGGATGGATACGCGCGGGCGCAGGGGGGCGCCCGCATGAAAAGAGGCGGCTGCGCGAGCGTGGGGGCGCGATGAACAGTACGGCGTGGAAACCGGCCGAGGAGCTCAGGTACATGCTGGGCGACGCCAGGCGCGTGTCCATATTCTCCTGCGGGGTCTGCGCGAACCTCAGCGGCACCGGGGGCGCGAGGGGAGGGAAATATCTCGCGCACGAGTTGGAAGGATGGGGCATAAGGGTGGATTGTGCCGACTGCGTCGTCGCCTGCTGCTCGATGGAGATCATGATGCAGGCCTTGCGGCGGAGGAGGAAAGCCTTGCGGGAAAGCGATGCGCTCGTGGTCATAAGCTGCGCGGCGGGGATAAAGTCGGCGTTTCTCTGCGAGCCGGGGATCCCGGTGATCCCGGCAGCCGACTCCATGGGCAGCGTGCCGGTAACACGCAGAGCCGACCCTGTCGCAGTAAGCCGTTGCAGGAGCTGCGGCCATTGCGTCATCGCCTTCACGGGAGGGATATGCCCGCTGGACGGGTGCCCGTCGCGGACGAAGTACGGGCCGTGCAGCAGGTATGACGAGGCGGACGGGAGCTGTGCGCTGGACCCGTCCCGGGATTGCGTATGGAAAAAAATAGGTCCCAGGGGAGACCTCGAGGCGTTGGAGGGGTTAAGGCGGCTGCATGCCGGTGACGGCGTGAGCAGGATGGACTTCCCAGTGCGTCAGCCCAGCCCGCAATGGTTGAGGAGCCTCTCCGGAGCCCTGGTGGCCCGCGCGAGATGGTTCGGAAGGCTCGTCCCTTTCGTGGACTGAGGAGAATGGCCGCAGGCGAGGAGGTCGAAGGAGCGAGGATGGGGAAACGGCAACGTTCGTTGGTGTGTGACAAGGAGGCGGAAGGCCGTCCAGGTGGTGAGGGCGGCGCGGCGGCGGCATTGCCAGTGGCTGGTCCCGGGCATGCCGGGTGCGCGTTCGCCTAAGAACGGCGATCAAGGGGGTTGCGCATGGCCAAGACAGAGATAAAGGAAAAAGAGGGGCTCATCGACCGGGCTTTCGAGACCTTCGCCATCATCGACGACCTCCCGGACGACATGAGCGACGAGGAGCTGGAGGGCATCGTCCACGTCCTCCCCGGCGACCTCAGGAAGACCATAATGGCCTTCCTGGCGCCGCGCATCCGCAAGACGAGCATGATGTTCTTGAAGAAGATGAACGAATGGCTGCGGGGCGCCTACCGCACCAAGCAGGAGGGGGGGAAGGTCTTCCTCGTCCCCTTCAACTTCCCGCCGGAGACGGTCTACCTTTTCGAGGGAACCTGGCCGGTGACCAGCGAGGTGCTCTCGACCCTGGGCGTGCTGGCCTTGGAGGGGCAGGGCGAGAGGTACTGGGATTTCGCCATGGGCCTGGGGCTGCCGGACTACGCCTGCTCGGCGAACATGATCGGGGTGGGCTCGGTGCTGACGTCGGAGGACTTCACGCCCGACGTGGTCATCTCGGACTGCTTCGGCTCCTGCGACATCAACTCCAAGACGCACGAGTTCCTGGCCCGGTACATGGACATCCCCCTGCTCTTCCTGGAGAAGACGGTGGACAACAGCGAGCGGGGCATCGACCAGTACTACCGGTATTTCTTCACCCTGGTGGAGGAGATGGAGGAGTTCCTGGGGCAGAAGCTTGACGAGGACAGGATGCGGGAGGTGCTGGGCCTTGCCAACCAGGCGTCGGAGCTGTACTGGGAGCTGTGGGACCTGCACAAGTTCAAGCCCTGCCCGGTGCCCAACCTCTTCTCGCTCATGACCTACGGGGCCCGCTTCACCCAGTGGGGCACGCAGAACGCGGTGGACATCATGCGGTCCATGGTGGACCTGTCCAAGCAGAGGCTGGAGAGGGGCGAGTACCCGGCGGCGGAGGAGGTGGCCCGCAGCCTGTGGACCTACACCAGCTATTACTTCGATATGGCCGGGCTTTTCAACTGGATGGAGGAGAACGGCATAACCCACCTGGGCGACGGGCTGGACCTGGTCTTCCCGCAGGCCATCGACCTCACCTCGCGTGAGACCATGCTGCGCGGGGTAGCGGAGATCGCGCGCAACATGCCCATGACGCGGCAGATGGGGGCGGATTCCATGTCGGTGCAGTGGCTGGACGACGTCTCCTTCGCGGCGCGCGAGCTCGGGGCCGACTGCTGCATCTACTGCGGGCACCACTCGTGCAAGCAGACCTGGAGCAGCGCCTCCGTGGTGCGCAGCGAGCTGATGAAGAGGCAGAAGATACCGACGCTCATCCTGCAGGGCGACTCGTGGATAAAGAGGATGACCCCCATGAGCGCGCTGCAGGAATACATAGAGGAGTTCGTGAAGAACGTGGTGAGGACGGAGGCCACCCCCACCCGCGAGGTGGGCTGAAGCCGAGGGGTCACGCCCGGAAATCGGCCGGGTGATCGAGCGAAGAAGCAGGCATGGGAAAGGCAAAGAAGTCAGGGGATAGCGATAGCGCAGGGAGGTAGGAGATGTATTACGGCGGCATAGACGTGGGCTCTTTGACCGCGCAGGCAGTGGTCATAAACGGCAAGGGCTTACAGGCCTTCAAGAGCATCGGGGTGAAGCCCAACCCGGTGCAGTCCGCCAAGGCGGTGGTGGATATGCTCGTCCAGGAGGAGAAGATCCCCTGGAGCGAGGTCAAGTTCTGCGTCAGCACCGGCTACGGCCGCGAGCAGGTGCAGGCCGAGGGCTTGTCGCAGGACAACATGAGCGAGATATCCTGCCACGGCATGGGTGCCGCTTTCCTGGTGCCAGAGGCGCGCACGGTCATCGACATCGGCGGCCAGGACGCCAAGGTCATCCGCATCGGGCCCGGCGGAGAGCTCATCGACTTCGTCATGAACGACAAATGCGCGGCGGGCACGGGGCGTTTCCTGGAGGTGCAGGCACGCACTCTGGGCCTGTCCCTGGATGAGCTGGGCACGGTTTCGGTGGGGGCGGAGAAGGTGCTGGAGCTGTCCAGCCGCTGCAGCATCTTCTGCGAGACGGAGGTCCTGCATTACCTGCAGCGCGGGCACAGCAAGGCCGATATCGCGGCCGGGGTCAACCGCGCCATGGCGGAGCGGGTGGCCGCCCTGGTGCGCCGCGTGGGCCTGGAGAAGGATGTCACAATGAGCGGCGGCGTGGCCAAGAACGTGGCGGTGCGCGCCGAGCTGGAGCGCATGCTCAACGTCAGGCTCATCAAGTACAGCGCCGACTCGCAGATAGTGGGAGCGCTGGGCGCGGCCCTCATGGCCAGGCGCATGGGAGGTAACTGATGAAATACCTTGGTCTGGACATCGGCAGCCTTTACACCAAGGCGGTGGTCATGGAGGGAGAGGAGCTGCTGGCGTCGGAGCTCATCGACACCACCGGGAACATCGCGGAGGAGGTCGGGCCCCTGGTGGACAGGGTGCTGGCGGCGGCGGGCGTGTCCCGGGACGAACTGGCGGGCATAGGCGTCACCGGGCGCGGCGCCGACATGGTGGACTTCGGGGACGTGAAACGCGACGACATCTCCTGCCTGTGCGAAGCGGTGAGCCGCCTGGTGCCCGGCACCAACCTGGTGCTGGACATCGGGGGGCAGAGCGTCACCTCCATCCTCCTGGACGAGGACGGCGGCGTGGTGGACTTCATGCGCAACGACAAGTGCGCCTCGGGCTCGGGGAAATTCCTCACCGTCATGGGGGCGGCCTTGGGGTGCCCCGCGGACAGGCTGGACGAGATGGCGGCGCGCTCCACCAACAAGGTGCCGGTCTCGTCCCAGTGCGGCGTGTTCGTGGAGAGCGAGCTCATCACCCACGTCAACGAGGGGGTGGAACCGGCGGATATCATGGCGGGTATATGCGAATCCGTGGCAAAGATGATGATATCGCAGGCGCTGAAGTTCGGTTTCCAGGATGATTACACCTTCACCGGCGGGGTGGCCAAGTACGAGTCGGTTACGGGGCCGGCGAAGGAGAAGATAAGGGGGGATTTTCACCCCTTCCCTTACGACCCCCAGCTGGCCTGCGCCATCGGGGCCGCCATGTCCGCCGAGGAGGAATGAAGGATGGCAACTGATGGGGTCAGTCCCTGACATGTGACATTTTTTGATACGGTGGTTTAACCATAGGCATCTCGACGGAAATGTCACATGTCCCTGACCCCAGGGGGCGGAGGGGAAGAAGGGTGAGGCGGCGTTGACGAAGGAGCGGCACGCATGGCGCTAAAGGAGATGAAGGAATACGAGGGCCTGGTCAACCGGTCCATGGGCATCTACGGGCTGTTGAAATACTTCCCGGACGATATGAGCGACGAAGAGGTGGAGGGCGTCCTCCACTACCTTCCCAGGGACATGTCCAGCGCGATCAAGGCGGTGATGGCGCCGCGCATCCGCAAGATAAGCATCGCGCTGCTCAAAGGCATGCAGCACTGGTTCGAAGGCGCTCAGCAGGCGAGGGCTCAGGGCAAGAAGATCATCCTCGTGCCCTTCAACTTCCCCCCGGAGTTCGTGTACTGCTTCGAGAACGCCCACCCCCTCACCAGCGAGGTGCTCTCCGTGGCGGGGATAGCGGCGCTGGAGGGCCAGGGCGAGAGGTACTGGGACTTCGCCATGGGCTTGGGGCTCCCCGACTACCTCTGTTCCTCCAACACCATCGAGCTGGGCTCGGCCCTCACCGGGGCTGATTTCGAGCCCGACGCGGTCATCTCGGCCGCGCCCGGGAGCTGCGACGCCAACTCCAAGATACACGAGTTCGTGGCGCGCTATATCGGCGTGCCCCAGTTCATCCTGGACAAACCGGTGGACGACTCGCCGCGGGGGCGCAGGGCCTACCGCACCTACTTCCGCCGCATGGTCAGGGACATGGAGGAGTTCGTGGGCGAGGAGCTGAAAGAGGGCCGCATGCGCGAGGTGCTGTCCAGGGCCAACCAGGCCACGCAGCTCTACTACGACCTCTGGGAGATGCGCAAGGTGCGCCCCAATCCCTGCCCCAACCTCTTCACCCTCTACGCCTACGCCGTGCGCTACGTCCTGTGGGGGACGGACGTGGGCCTGGACATCCTGCGCATGATGATCGACACGGTGAAGGAGAGGATGGAGAAAGGGCTCTACCCGGCGCAGGAGGAGGTCGCGCGCTGTTTCTGGATCTACACTTTCTATTACTGGGACTGGTACGGGTTCTTCAACCGCATGGAGGAGCGGGGCATCACCGTCCTGGGAGACCTGCTCGGCTCCTTTTTCTTCCAGCCCATCGACCTCTCGTCCAAGGACAGCATGATGGACGGGCTGGCCGACACCTGCTGGGACTACGCCATGACGCGGCAGGTGGGGGCGCAGTCCATGTCCGCGCAGTGGGCGGACGACATCGCCTACTGGACCTCGCAGCTGGACGCCGACGCCTGCATCTACTGCGGGCACCACTCCTGCAAGCAGACCTGGAGCGTGTTCTCGGTGGTGCGCAGCGAGATCATGAAACGCTACAAGATCCCCACCCTCATGCTGCAGGGCGACGCCTGGATACGCCGCATGACTCCCATGAGCGCCCTGGACGCGCAGATCGACGAGTTCGTCGGCAGTGTGCTGAAGCGGAAGAGGACCACGCCCGCCACGCAGGTCGGGTGAGGGCTACCCCCTTACCGCGTTAT
The DNA here is from genome assembly GCA_964415205.1 of uncultured Actinomycetota bacterium. GTDB lineage: Bacteria > Actinomycetota > Geothermincolia > Geothermincolales > RBG-13-55-18 > SURF-21. The sequence goes on from CAYPZH010000018.1 coordinate 16,002, forward strand.
GCCAGGGTCTCCCCGTTCCTAGCAGGGCCTGGCAGCACGATACAGGAAGACGCTGCCCAGAGGCGTGGGTATGTGCCGGGTCGTCTCCACCCCCTGATAACCGGCATCCGCCATGTATCCGGGCAGCATCCCCCGCACGCTGTCGCTGGTGGTCTTGAACCCGTCGAGCAGCTGCACGAAGAAGAAACCCAGGCGGAGCGGGAAGTTGGGCGGCCTACCCCAGTCGGCGATATGCAGCTCCCCTCCGGGTTTGAGGACGCGCAGCACCTCTGTCAGGGTCCTGCGCTTGTCCTCGGGGGTGAGGTGGTGGAAGAGGTAGCTGGAGACCACGCGGTCGAAGGAAGCATCATCGTAGGGCATATCGTAGGACAGCCCCAGGTCGAGCTGGAGCTCGATGCCCCTCTTAGCAGCCTTCTTGGTGGCGATGGAGAGCACCCTCTTGTCGCCGTCGAGCCCGTTCACGTCCAGGCCGGGATGGGCCTCCAGGATCATCAGGGTGAGGGTGCAGGTACCGCATCCCAGGTCCAGCACCCGCTGCCCCAGGCTGAGGCCTGCCTGCTCGATGAGGCCACGCTTGAAGGTCTTCTCCCGGCAGGTCCAAGCCACCACGGGGTCGTAAAGGGCGGTGAAGACCTCGAAGCGCGCGGCGTGGCTGTAATGGGCGTCTTTGTCCATGCTCTCCTCCGCTGGTCCCGGTTTTAGCGTGCCGCTGCGCTGAGGCGCGCCGAGCTTTCTGTCCCCCTCAATATCGACCGCGGCCCGGTCAAACGTCAAGTTCGCGCGGCGCGGGTGACGTGGACCCGACCGGCGAGGTCGGCATCTCCCCCCGGAAGCCATGACCAAGGTCTGGACAGGATGGGGTCAGCCCCCGACATGTGACATCTTATAGATGCGGACACCGAGATGGGCTTGATGGGATGGGAGATGTAACATGTCAGGGGCTGACCCCAGGTATATAATTGAATCCTGGACGAGTGCTGGGAGCATGAGATGCGATGACGGTACAAGCATTGCTCGAGGAGCTTGCGCAGAGGTTGTTCATAAGCGGTGACAGCCCGATACGGACCGCCCTCGAAATGCTCAGGGACGGCGCCGTGCTGCGCGTCTCGGCGCCGGGGGGATGCGCCGCGGGCGAGAAGAGGGGCGAGGAGATATTCCTGGTCGACCCCGAGGAAGCCACGCCCCTCTTCGAGATCAACTTCTCCGACCCCGCGGACCTGGAGGCCTTCAAGAACGTCAGAAGCGCCGCGGAGTTCGGCGAGCTCTTCTTATCCATGGCGCGCGAGGACAAGCTGAGGCTGGACATGCTCCTCCCCTTCATGGACCTGTGGACCATGGGGGTCGGGCTCTTCCTGCAGGAGATAGGTATCCTCTCGGCGCCCTCGGCTTACGCGGAGCTTATCCGCCCGCTGCAACTGCGGGACATCGCCTTCACCGAGATCCTGGACGTCAAGTACCTGCAGGGGCTGGTGGACGAGTTGGCGGAGATAACCGGGGTGCGACTGTGGGTGCTGGACATGAACAGCATGCCGGTGGTGGTGAGCGTCGCGGGCGGCGAGCACTGCAAGCTCATCATCGATTCCCTGGAGGGCGTGATGCGCTGTTACGACTCCGCCATCGGCGGGCTCACCAAGCTGAAAAAAAACATGAGGCCGCGCGTGCGCATCTGCCACGCGGGTTTCATCTGTTTCGATGCCCCGCTCATCCTGGGCGGGGAGATGGTCGGCATGATCAGCGGCGACGCCTCGCTCATGGAGCCCGCCGACCCCGAGAGATACCACCGCCTGGCCGAGGAGCTGGGCCTGGACCCGGGGCCCCTGCTGGCGTCACTGGAGCAGGTGCGCAACGTGAACCTCGAGGAGGTGGAGTTCCTGCTCTCGGTGGTAAACGCCATCGGCCAGGTGGTTACGGAGATGAGCTTCAAGCAGTACCTGCTGTCGACGCAGATCAAGGAGAACAAGGACCTGGCGCGCGAGCTGTGGTATAAGAACACCGAGCTCAAAGCGCTCTTCCAGTCCTTCGTGGAGATACAGGAACGCGAGAGGGCGGCGGTGGCGCGTGACCTGCACGACGACACCGGGCAGAACCTGACCAACGCCCTGGTCAACCTGGAGCTGGCGCTGGGCGAGGAGGGGACGCCGGAGGACATGAGGAAGCACATCGAGTCGGCGTCGTCATCCATCTCGCAGGTGGTCAAGCAGCTGCACGACCTGTCGGCGGCGCTGCACCCGCCGGTTCTGGACGACCTGGGGCTGACCGAGGCCCTGCGCAACCTGGTGCGGCGCATGAACACGGACCACGCCATCGAGTTCTCGCTGGTCACCAGCGGGGCGGAGGGTGAGCTCAGCGGCGAGGTGAAGATAAACCTCTACCGCATCGTGCAGGAGGCGCTCAACAACGTGGTCAAGCACTCCGGCGCCAGCAGGGCGGTGGTGCGCCTAAGCCGCGGCGATGACGGTATAGACCTGGTGGTCGAGGACGACGGCCGGGGCTTCGAGGAGCCGGCCGACGACGGCAGGGTCCACCTGGGGATGGTCAACATGCGCGAGAGGGCGGAGCAGATAGGCGGGACCTTCGCCCGCCCGCCCAATGAACGGGGCGTGACCATCGCCGTCCACGTCCCCCTGTGAGTAGGGGTGATGCGTGATGCCCGATAAGAAAGGCGAGACCATAAGGGTGCTCCTTGCCGACGACCATGCCATCCTGCGCGAGGGGCTGTCGTCCCTGATGGAGAAACAGGAGGACGTGGTCGTCGTCGGCGAGGCCGAGGACGGCGGCGAGTGTCTGGAAAAGGCGGCGGCGCTGGCCCCGGACGTGGTGGTGCTGGACATCAAGCTCCCCGGCATGTCGGGGATAGAGGTGTGCCGGCAGCTCAAGTCATCCCATCCCCGCATGAAGGTGGTCATGCTCTCCATGTACGAGGATTACGAATACGTCAACCAGTCGCTGCGCGCGGGTGCCGACGGCTACCTGCTGAAGAAGGTGGCTTCCTCCGAGCTGGTCAGCGCGGTACGCAGGGCGGGCCAGGGGGAGAAGGTCTTCAGCCCGGAGGTGCTGGACGCTATCGTGGCCTCGGTGAGGCAGGAGGCGGATGCGCAGGTGTCCTCCCCGGTGAAGGCGCTGACCTCGCGCGAGCACGAGGTCCTCTCCCTGATGAGCGAGGGCATGAGCAACAAGCAGATCGCCGCCAGGATGTTCGTGTCGCCGAAGACGGTGGAGAGGGTGGTCTCGGGCATCTACCGCAAGCTCGGCGTCAGTTCGCGCACCGCCGCGGTCAAGCTCTTCCTCAGCTCATGACGGGGGAGCTCCTTATATGTGGCATCTCCGGCGGTGCTGCATGCTCCGGGTTCAAAGGTGGCCGGTTTCCTGGCGTGGCCCTCTGAGGTTCCTCGGGAGGCCACAAGCCGTCAGGCCTGTATGGTCGGGGGCATGCAGCGCTTGAAGGAGGACGACTCCATCATGCCGCGCACCTTGCGGATGAAGGCGGGGTCGAACCCGCCGGCCTGCAACTTTGCGTCGTCCCACCCGAGGTCCAGCATCTGGTACAGCAGCCGGTCGACCTCATCGTAAGTGACCCCCATCTCCCCCTCGTCGGTCTGTCCCTGCCACAGGTCGGCCGAGGGGGGCTTGGCGATGATGCGCTCCGGCACGCCCAGGTGGGCGGCCAGCTGCCTCACCTGGGTCTTGAAAAGGCCGCCCAGGGGGGTGAAGGCGCAGGCCATGTCCCCCCACAGGGTGGTGTAGCCCAACAGGGACTCGGTGCGGTTGCCGGTGCCCAGGACCAGGGCGTCCCGCGCTGCCGACTGGTCGTAGAGGACCGCCATGCGCGTGCGCGCCATGTAATTGCCGCGCCGCTTGGGGCCGGCCTCCGGGAAGCGTTCGAAATACGCGTCCACCATGGGCGTGATATCGATGGTCTCGTGGGCGACGCCTAGCTCCGAGGCGACCAGCAGCGCGTCCTCGGTGCTGCGCGGGTCAGTGGTGCTGTAGGGCATGAGGAAGGCGGTGAGGCTCTCGCTTCCCATGGCGCTTACGGCCAGGTAGGAGGAGACGGCGGAATCGAGCCCGCCGGATAGGCCCACCACCATCCGTGACTTGCCCGCTTCCGACATGCGCCCGCGGATGAAATCCAGGATGCGCGGAAGGGCTTCCTCGACGTCGATGGCCGGTGATCCAACCAAGCGTTGACCTCCTGTACGTGGCGGGCGCGCTGCCGCCATTCAAATGATAACATATAGGGAATCAGGCCAAAGCGGGCGGCCCAGCCCGGGTCCGGGGCCCGGCGAGCTGATTTGCCCGAACGCGGCGGCGGGAACGCCGGGAAGGGCGGCGATGGATAGGGGAGGTGGCATGGGCCTTAAGGAGAGCATAGAGGACCGCAGCGCCCTGGTGGGCATCATCGGCATGGGATACGTCGGCCTGCCCCTGGCGCTGCACGCTGCCGGTGCCGGCTACAAGGTCGTCGGGCTGGAGAAAGACCCAGACAAGCGGGAGAGGATCGCCCGGGGCGAAGCCCTCTACGAGGGCCTGGACGGGGAGAGGCTCACGGAGCTGCTGGCGGCGGGCAGGTTCGAGGTGAGCGGCGCCGCCGGCGCCCTTGCCGGGTGTGACGTGATATGCGTGTGCGTGCCCACCCCCCTCTCCAAGACCCGCGACCCCGACCTGACCTTTGTCCTTGAGGCGGCTGCGCAGATAAGGGACGCGCTGCGAGAGGGCAAAAGGCCCAAGCTGATCGTCGTGGAGTCCACTTCCTATCCCGGGACCACGCGGGAGATGGTCCTGCCCGTCCTGGAGCAAGGCGGGATGAGTCTGCACGAGGATTTCTTTCTCGCCTATTCACCGGAGAGGGTCGACCCGGGCAACGAGAGGTGGAACATCTCCAACACCCCCAAGCTGGTAGGGGGGATGAGCGGGAGCTGCGCGGAGATGGCACGCCTATTCTACGGCGCCTTCGTGCAGGAGACGGTGGGGGTAAGCTCTCCCGAGGTGGCGGAGATGGCCAAGATACTGGAGAACATCTTCCGCGGGGTGAACATCGCGCTGGTGAACGAGATGTGGATGCTGTGCGAGCGCATGGGGCTCGACGTCTGGGAGGTCATCGGGGCCGCCTCCACCAAGCCCTTCGGCTACATGCCCTTCTGGCCGGGGCCGGGCCTGGGGGGACACTGCATCCCCGTGGACCCCTTCTACCTTTCCTGGAAGGCGCGGGAGTTCGATTTCCAGACCGAGTTCATAGAGCTGGCGGGCAAGGTGAACATTAACATGCCGTACTTCGTGTACGGCCTGGTGGGGCGGGAGGTCAACCGCGCGGGAAAGAGCCTCAAGGGCGCGCGGGTGCTTGTCGTGGGCGTGGCCTACAAGCCGGGCGTTGGGGACACGCGCGAGACCCCGGCCGCCAAGCTCATTGAGCTATTGCTCGCGGGCGGGAGCGATGTGGTATATCACGATCCCTACGTGCCGGAATTCGCGTTGGGAGAGGTGACGCTGCGTAGCGTGGACCTGGCGGAGGACCTCTTGAGCGGCTGCGACTGCGTGGTCGTGGTCACCGCCCACAGCGGTGTTGATTACGGTTTGATCGCGCGCAGTGGCGTTCCGGTCCTGGATACCCGCAATGCCCTGCGCAAATACGCATAACACCCCTGTCGCATCCTCGCATGCGGGAGACGTCGCTTCTCGGGGGATGACCAGCCCTAGCGTGCTGTTGATATCACGTCTCGGGGGATGACCCATCCTCGTGCGCCTTTGATGCGCGGCAGCGTCTATCTGGGCCCATTTGAGTCCGAACCACCCCGGCCCCGTCACTCGAAGCGCTCGTAGCGGGGGAGCTCGGGCAGGCCGGGCCTCTCCTCCACCTCCGCCACGCGCTGCTTCTCCACCCGGCGCAGGGCGCGCATCTGCTGCAGGAACCATTTGAAAGAGGTGTTGGCCTGCACCACTTCCCGGGCGGACCGTGCCATGACCCTGCGCCTTCTCTCGCTTATCTCCAGGGCCCCGCGGATGGCGTCGGCCGTCTCCGCGATATCCAGCGGGTTTACCGGTATAACCGCGCCCCGCATCTCCTGGTAAGCTCCGGCGTTCACCGAGAGGATGATGATGCCGTCGCGGCGATTGAGCACCGCTCCCTCCTTGCAGACCAGGTTCATGCCGTCGGCCACCGGGTTCACCAGCAGGGCGTCGAACTCAGTCAGCGCCGCCACCGAGCGCGGGTAGTCGTCCGCTATCTCGAGGTGCACGGGCTCCCAGGCGTCGGTGCCTAACTCGCCGTTGATCGCCGCGGCGGCGTCCTCTATGTCGCGCTGCAGGTACCGGTATTCCTTGAGGTCCGAGCGTGAGGGGTAGAGGAAGTTGACGAAGACCACGCGGTCGCGCCATTGCGGGAAACGGCGCAGGAAGTGTTCGTAGGCGTGCAGGCCGCGCAGGATGTTCTTGGACGGCTCCACGCGGTCCACGCGCACCAGCAGCTTCCGCCCCCCCGCCAGCTCGCGCAGGCGGGACTTGTTGCGGGCCACTTCCGGGCGCGCGGCCGTCCTCTCCAGGGCTTCGTGGTCGATGGAGATGGGGTAGTGGCGTACGTAAGTCTCCCGCGAGCCGTGGCGCACCGTGCGGCGCTTGGGGTCCACTGCGGCGCGTATGGCCTCGCCTTCGCGGCAGCACTGCAGGAAGTTGTTGACGTAGTGGGGGGTGTGGAACCCCAGGACATCGCAGGCCAACATCCCCTGTAGGAGCTCGCGCCGCATGCCCTGGGGGAGCAGGCGGAAATAATCCGGCTGCGTCCAAGGTGAGTGGGTGAAGTGGTGGATAAGGATTTCGGGCTCCTTGCGCCGTATGTACTGCGCGCAGAGGTAAAGGTGGTAGTCCTGCAGAAAGACCAGGGGCTTCTTGTCGGTAGAGCGTATCTCGCGCACGATCTCGTCGGCGAAGAGGCGGTTCACCTTGCGGTAGCCGTTGTTCCAGGCCGCGTGGACTGACTCGTCGATGACCGGGCGGTGCAGCACGTCAAAGAGATAGTGCTGCAGGGGCCAGAGGATGGAGTTGCTGATGACGCTGTAGTATTGTTGGAATTCCTTTTTCTCGGGGATGATGTATTTCACCCAGTATTGCTGTTTCTCGGGGGTGGGCATGGCCAGCCTGCCGCCGGGGGCCTCGCGGGCTTTTACGGCGTCCTCCTTGGTGCGCACACTGGATATCCACACCGCGTCCGTGGCCACCAGGGCGGTGGACATGGCGGTGACGACACCTCCGGCGCCGCGGAAGGCCTTGATCTCGCCGCTTTCGGTGCGCCGGAACTCGACCGGCCCGCGGTTGGAGGCAACGATGACGAACTTGTCCTTGAGGTACTGGCGCACCTGGCGGGGCGTTATGGTATCCAGGTCCAGCTCGTCGAACTCGAAGTCTTCCCCGGCCACGCTATCACCCCTTCGCTTACCAGTATAGCACCTTCCAGGGCGGGGGATATCGAATAATTACCATAATTAGGTAGCATGACGCGGCAGCCGGGCCGGGAGGTCTACCCTGAAGACCGTCCCCATGCGGTCTCGGGCCGTGAGGGTATAGGTGACGGAGGACGCTCCGTTGCTCTCCCAGCTTACCTGCGGCTCCCCGCCCTCCGCGAGCCCGGGGCCGGCGGGTAGACCGGGAGGCCGACCCTGAAGACCGTCCCCATGCGGTCTCAGGCCGTGAGGGTATAGGTGACGGAGGACGCTCCGTTGCTCTCCCAGCTTACCTGCGGCTCCCCGCCCTCCGCGAGCTCGTAGAGGGCGGAGAGGTGCCCCGCCAGCAAGTGCTCGTCGAAGGGGTTATCCACCACGATGGTAAGTCCATCGCCGTCCACCTCGCGGCTGACGGGGTTGCCCTGTCCGCGCAGCGCGATGCTGTCCAGCACGTCGCCGTAGAGCGACTCCTTATCCGGCTCGCCGGAAGGCCCTGGTGCGGATAGGAACTCGCGCTGGATATGCTCGAGGGAGAACTCGCGCTGCGCTGCGATGATGACGGGATAGATGTCGTCGCCCAGCTCCCTTGCCAGCTCGCGCAGGACCACCCCGGTGGTATATATCTCCAGTATGACCATGCGCACCCCGCTCCTGGCGTCAAACATCAGCCCCTCGTCCTCCCGCCATTCCATGTCCTTCAGGAGCACGGGAACCCCGCACGTGGGGCAGGGCTGGTAATGCCTGCCGCCCGGTTTGGATCGGGGGACGGTGTAGGTGAGCCTCTCCGCGATCTCCGGGCGTTCCCCGCTGGGCTCGACAACGATGACGTCGTCCTGCCCGCGCTTCTCCCAACGGCAGCCGTATGGCTGCTCGCCCAGGCTCTCCAGCGCTCCAACCACCACCGCGGACATGAGCTCGCGGTTGAAGGGGTTGCGGATTATCGCAGCCCCCGAACCGTCCTTCCCGAAGTCGATGGTCTTGGCGTAACCCTGCCCGGTCCAGGAGGCCATGCGGTTGAAATACGTTATGATCAGACGGCGCACGCCGGGGACATGACGGATGGCCCAGCGCATCCTGTCGATATTGCCGTCGATGACGTCCTTGGCGGCGTTGCGCTGCGCCTCGAAGACGATGTGCTGGATGGAGACGCCCAGCACCTCTTCAATCTTTCTGAAGATCCGGGACAGGTGGTCCGCCTCGATGATCAGGGTGCGGAAGTCGGGGCGGTTCTTGCTGGTTATGGTGCCGTTGTCGTTCCATACCAGGGATCTGGCGAGCCAGTAGGGAAAGCCGCATATCCTGCACTTCTTTATTCGCATTTCGACCTCCTTTGATAGAACGAGTGACTAAATATGTCTCGGAGGTTCTGCCGTTACTATTTAGTGCCTCGCCCCGGGGCCGGTTTCCGGACCTGGCCCCCCGGCCGGAGGCTGGCCGGTTTCCGGGCCTGGCCCCCTGGATTCACTGCCAGCGGTCGTAGCGGACGATCTCCTCCAGGGGTTTGCGCCCCGGGCTGTCTGGCAGGACGGCGGGATAGCCCAGGGGGGTGAGGGCGACCACGCGGATGTTTCCGGGCACCCCGAGGATGGAGCGGATCCCGTCCTCCTCTATCCAGCCCACCCAGCACGTCCCCAGGCCCTGGTTCCAGGCCTCCAGCACCAGCTGCTGCATGCTGATGCCGATGTCCAGCATGTAGTAGGGCTGGCCATTGGCGGTGCCCGACTTCTCGGGGTCGGCGCACGCCACGATGAGCAGGGGAGCCGAGCGTACCGCTTTCTGGATGGGGTTGTTCTCCAGGGTGGCGGCGACAGCCTCCTTGACCTCCGGGTCCCTCACCACGATGTACGTCCAGCACTGCATGTTCGCCCAGGAAGGGGCGAGGCGTGCCGCCTCGAGCACCGCCTGCAGTTTCTCTTCCTCCACCGGGCGGTCGCCGTACCTGCGGATGCTGCGCCTCTCCCCGAATATCTTCATGGCCATGCGATCATCCCCTTTCGCACCGACTTGCTTTAGTGCAAACTAGCACATCCGCGGCGAGGATGAAAGTGGAAGTACGCTGGGCGCGCGTGCCTGACCGACGGCTTGATTTGATGATAAAATCACAGTATCGGGATGACGGGCGAGAATGGCGGGGAGGTTACGATCGGGAGGGTGAGGCTATCTCAGACCGTTGTGAGAAAGGGATTGCAGTGCAGGAACTCAAGCGCCGCATCTATATGACCGGATTGCTGATCCCCACGCTCTTCATCGCAGCGGCCTCTGCCGGGACGGGTCTCCTCATACTCCGTTTCGATGGCCATATGATGCTCATTTGGCTCTATTCCGCGCTCATCGCCATCGCCGTGGCCGCCCCTCCGGCGGTCATATTCATAAGCTCGCGCACCAGGAAGTTGCTGGCCCTTGTCGGGCAGGGCGCGGAGGGCGGGGACACCTCCTCCGACCTTGCGAGGAAGCTGGGCGTGATCGAAGGATACCCGATGGCGATGACCGCGGCGGTCATCTTGGCGGGCATCGCTGCCATGGTCATGCAGGGCATCCTTCTTTACTTCATGGGTGACTATAACGGCCCGCTCGCGGTTATCTATATCCTGGTCTGCTGCGCCACCTTTGTCTTCGTCGGCTATATGGAGTTCTACGTGCTCTATTCCACGATAGAACCATTGCGTAAGCGGGCATACTCCCTCTGGTGGAGACCGGGCTACCGGGGAGGACTGGGCCTGAGAAGGCGGATAAGCGGCCTGGGGACCATCATGTGCGCCATCGTCCTCGTCGTGGGGTGGTCCATGGCGGCGGCGAACATCATATTCAACGCGCAATCGCAGGAGCTCGAGCGGGGCAGGGAATACGCTGCCCTTGTCGCGGAGGAAATCGGGTCTTACGAGGGCTTGGAGCCCGTGCTGGACCGCGCGCGGGCCACGCAGTCCCTCGTCTTCGTCGATAACGGCCTGGTCATCCTCAGCGATGAGAGGGGGGAAGAGGTGGACAGGCTGCGCCAGGGTGAGGGCGTGGACGGTGAGGCCGCCTCGGAACTCATACGCGAACTGCGCGAGAGCGGGGACCCGTCCGCGCTCGATAACGGTATGACCGTCGGGGCCGCCGCCGCCCCGGTGGGAGACAGCGGCTATACCGTATTCCTCTTCTTCCCCATGCGGGCCTTCGCCGGCGACCTGGTCTCGCTTACCTGGTTGTACATCGTCCTGGCGGCGGCGGGCGTCCTCATCGCCTGGTACCTTTCGAGGCTTACCGCCAACAGCATCTCCACTCCCATCAGGGAGATGAGGAAGGCGGCGGAGGACGTCGCGGAGGGGGACC
>CAYPZH010000019.1:0-2081 GCA_964415205.1 uncultured Actinomycetota bacterium
CCTGGACAAAATCATTGGGCCCAAACTGGTGTCCGGTGTGGTAACGCCCGGTTACCTCATCCACATGCTCCCCCATTACGGTATATTCGAGACCGCGGACGGGAAAGAACTGGCCCTGGGCATTGTGCACGAGGACTGGTTCTGGAAGGGGCTGTGCGACGCAGCGGGCTTGGATGATGTGAAAGACCTCTACACCGTGCAGCGCCTGATGCAGGCGAACGAGCTTTTGCCCAGGCTGGAGGAGGCCATCCGCCGGCGCCCCCTGGCGGAATGGCTTCAGGTCCTCGCCGAGAACGACGTCCCCTGCGCCCCCCTGGCAACCGTGAAGGAAGCCCTGGATGACCCCCAGGTCCGCCACCGTGACATGGTGGTCGAGATAAAAGACCAGGATAAGACCATCAAGCAGCTGGGAAGCCCGTACAAGCTGTCCGCCACCCCGCCCCGATTCGAGACGCCGCCGCCGCGGCTTGGAGAGCATACAGACGCCCTGCTGGCGGAGGCGGGATACGGTGCGGAACAGATAGCGGAACTGAGGGAAACGGGGGCGGTGGCGTGAGCGCGGCCCGGTATTTACGGATATCCCCCAGACCGGCGTAAAAGGGGTGTGTTGCAGCGCAGATAGCGGAGGCGAGGGAAACGGGGCGGTGGCATGAGCGCGGCCCGGTATTTACGGATATCCCCTCTATCGGATAAAATACGCTCCGAATCGGTGTATGTTTGCTTGCTTGGGGGAAGCGCCCATGGTGAAGATCCTGGGGATCGCGGGGAGCCCGCGCCTTAACGGCAACACGTCTTTGCTGCTAGATGAGGCTTTGAGCGGCGCCAGAGAGGCCGGGGCCACCGTAAACAAGATAATCGTATGCAAACGTGACATATACCCCTGCCAGGGCTGCGGGGACTGCAATAAGCTGGGAGAATGCACCATCGACGACGGCATGGACAAGATATACAGCCTGTGTACACAGGCACACGGCATCATTGTCGCCGCGCCCATCTATTTCAATTCCATCAACGCCCAGGCCAAGGCGCTCATCGACCGTTTCCAGTGCATCTGGGCCCGCAAGAACCTGCTGGGGGAGGAGGTCACCGACCCCGAGACCAGGCACGCCAGGCGTGGACTCTTCCTGTCTACCGCCGGCGCCGACGACCCCCGCGCTTTCGACGGGGCCCTCAAGGTGATGGACATGTTCTTCGACGTGCTGGACATCAAGTACTACGAGCGGCTGCTCTTCTTCCGCATCGGTAAGAAAGGCGCGATAAAAAGCCATCCCACGGCGTTGACCAATGCGCACGCCGCGGGAGAGCACCTCGTGGCGGAGATCTCCCGCAGCATGGGCGAACCCATCGATTGAAAGCCCTGTCTCCGTTCTTCGGCCGGAGGAGGTACCGCATCCTGAACCCGACCCTCGCCGCCTTCCTGCCCCGGGGAAACACCCGGGATCGATCTGGGGCACCGCGCCCCGTTCTGCGGCCGGGTGGAGTTTACGGGCGGGGAATCAAACCCGCAAAGCCTGCATTGAGGACATCGAACCCTCTATATCCTATAATCTTGTATTATTCAGACTATCAGGAGGATTTATAATGCCGGAGCCGGTAAGGCTGACCCTCCTCTCCACCAAGTCGGGGTGAGCGGCTAAGGTGGGTCCGGAGGACCTGGAGAAAGTCTTGCGATTGCTGCCGCCGGGCGATGTCCGCCAGGAGATCCTGGTCGGCCTGGATACCCCGGACGATGCGGCCGTGTTCATGTTGGACGATGAGACGGCCCTCGTGCAGACCCTGGACTTTTTCACGCCGATCGTGGACGACCCCTACCTATTCGGGCAGATAGCGGCGGCTAACGCCCTCAGTGACGTCTACGCCATGGGGGGCGTCCCCGTCTCGGCCATGAACATCGTCTGTTTCCCCTGTTCGCTGGGGATGGACGTGCTGGCCAGGATACTGGAGGGGGGGCTGTCCAAGATACGCGAGGCCGGAGCGGTCCTGCTGGGCGGCAACACCTTTAACAACTATAACCCAAAGAAGGAAAACCCGAACCGGCAAAAAACCCCCCCCCCCCCAAAAAAAACACCCTGGGAAAAAAC
>CAYPZH010000019.1:2091-19437 GCA_964415205.1 uncultured Actinomycetota bacterium
GGGCACACCGTTGACGACGATGAGCCGAAGTACGGACTCGCGGTCACGGGAAGAGTCCCACCCGACCGCATCATCACCAGCCTGGGAGCAGAGCCGGGCGACGTGCTCGTGCTCACCAAGCCGCTGGGCACCGGGGTGCTTTCCACAGCCCTCAAGGGGGACTTCATCTCCGAGGCGGAGATCAGCGGCGCGATAGACGGCATGGCGATGCTCAACGCCGCGGCATCCCGGGCCGCCGTTGCTGCGGGGGCACGCGCCTGCACCGACGTCACCGGTTTCGGGCTTGCGGGGCACCTCCTCAACATGCTCCCCGACCGCGGCCTGGGGTGCGAGCTGTCCTTCTCCGCGCTCCCCTTATACCGCCATACCCTCGAGATGGCCGAGATGGGCATGGTCCCGGCTGGCGCATACAAGAACCGCGATTTTCTCGCGCATAGGATCGATATATCTCCCCAGGTAGAGGAGCTGCATAGGGTCCTGTTGTTCGACCCCCAGACCTCGGGCGGGCTGCTCATCGCCCTGCCCCCGCCGGGGCTGGAAGCCTTCGCCGGGGAGATGGGGGGAGAAAACGGCTGGAAGCGTATCGGCGTGTTTTACGAAAGTGAACCGGCCGTGATACGCGTGATCCCATAGGCACTTAGACAAGGAGGTAGCATGGGCGAAGTCGTGGACGTAAGAGGGCTGTCATGCCCCATCCCCGTCGTACGGACCAGGGACGCCTTGAAAAGCGGGGCGGTCGAAGTGGAGGTGCTGGTGGACAACACCACCTCGCGCGACAACGTCTGCCGCTTCGCCACCTCGCAGGGCTGCACCACGGAGGTTACCGAGGAGGCCGGCGTATTCAGGATAAAGGTATGTAACCCGGCGGGTCAGCCTGGTTCCCAGGCGGACGAAGCCAAAGTCGATGAAGGTCAGCGCACGGTGGTCGTCATATCCGAGGACATCATGGGGCGGGGCAACCCCGAGCTGGGGAAGATACTCGTCAAGGCCTTTCTTAACACCCTGGCCGAGAACGACCCGCCCCCCTGGAGGGTGGTCCTCTTCAACCGCGGTGTGATGCTGGCCCTGGAGGGCGAGGACACGGTGCAGGCCCTCTCAAACCTGGACAGCATGGGGGTTGAGATACTGGTCTGCGGCACCTGCCTCGATTTCTTCGGGATGAAGGAGAAGCTGGCGGTGGGCATGGTGAGCAACATGTACGACATCCTGACCACCATGCTCTCGGCAACCAACTCCGTCAGCATATGAACACGCTCAAACTCTGCAAAAGCGTATGACAGCATGCATCGCTAAAGCGACAGCGGCGTCTTCGGCGCGGCGGTGTCTAGTGCCTGGACGAGTTCAAGCCTGCTCTTGTTGAACAACAAACCTTCACAGAACTTGTCTCAGGCCTGGTACGCGCACGCATCCAGAGACGGTTTATGGCAAGCATCTGCGCAAGCGTTTAAACTATAGGGATGGAAAAGAAGGATTACTTGCGCAGACTGTCCTCGGTGAACGACCTCATCCAGGCCGTTTACCGCAGCCGCAGGCTGGGGGGAGGCGTGCCGCGTGAACTGGTGACCGAGGCCTCGCGGGTGGTACTGGAAGGCGTGCGCGAGGCTATCCTGGCCGCAAGGGACGAGATGTCCCTCGAGAACATCAAGACCGGCACCGAGGAGCTCGTCACCCTGGTGGAAAAAGAGGTCGAGGTGAGGATGCAGCGAAGCCTGCGCAGGGTGGTGAACGCCACCGGCGTGGTGGTGCATACCAACCTGGGTCGCTCCCTGCTCTCCAGGGATGCCCTCGAGGCCATAGCCGCCGCGGGGGCGCATTACAGCAATCTTGAGTTCGACCTCGAGGACGGCTCGCGCGGCTCGCGCCAGGCCCACCTGCGCAAGCTGCTTTGCGAGCTCACCGGCGCCGAGTCGGCCCTGGTGGTGAACAACAACGCCGCAGCGGTGCTGCTGGCGTTGACCGCGCTGGCCGCAGGCAAAGAGGTCATCGTCAGCCGGGGCCAGCTCATCGAGATCGGCGGCTCCTTCAGGCTTCCCGACGTCATGGCCCAGAGCGGCGCCCGCCTGGTCGAGGTGGGCACCACCAACAAGACCTACCTCGAGGACTACCGCCGTGCCATCACCAGCGAGACGGCCGTACTCATGCGCGCCCACCCCAGCAATTACCGCATCATGGGCTTCACCTCCGAAGCGAGCATCGCGGAACTCGCGGGCCTCGCGCGCGAGTACGAGCTCGTGCTCCTGGACGACCTGGGCAGCGGGGTCTACGTCGACCTCTCGCAACACGGGCTCCCTGGCGAGCCCACCATCATACGTTCCCTCGAGGAGGGCGCCGACCTGGTGTGCTTCAGCGGGGACAAGCTGCTGGGCGGCCCCCAGGCCGGGATCATCCTGGGCCGGGGCGACCTGGTGGACCTGCTGGGAAAGCACCCCCTGGCCCGGGCGCTCAGGCTGGACAAGCTCAGCATCGCGGCCATGGAGGCCACCCTGCGGCTCTACCTGGACCCGGAACGGGCGGCGGCCGAGATCCCCACCCTGGCCATGCTCACCGCCGAGCCAGAGGTGCTGCGCAAGCGGGCACGCTCGCTGGCGAAGAAGATCGCGGCGGAGAGCGGCTTCACGGCGGACGTGGTAGAGGATGTGTCCCGCGCCGGGGGAGGCGCCCTGCCCATGGAGGACCTGCCCACCTGGACCGTCGCTGTCACCTCGGACGCCTACAGCGCCAACCATATCGAGGCTGGGCTGCGCCGGGCGGACCCGCCCGTAGTCTGCCGCATACGCGATGACCGCGTAGTCCTGGACGTGCGTACCATCGCAGACGGCGAGATCACGCTGGTGGCGGCGGCGTTCTCATCCCTCGTTGAAAAGGATGCGCCGGAACAAGAATGAACAACTTCATCATCGGCACCGCAGGACATATCGACCACGGCAAGACCGAACTCATCAAGGCCCTCACCGGCACGGACACCGACCGCCTCAAGGAGGAGAAAGAGCGCGGCATCTCCATCGAGCTGGGCTTCGCGGACATCGAGCTGCCCGGGGGGATAACCGCGGGCGTGGTCGACGTCCCCGGACACGAGCACTTCGTCAAGAACATGCTTGCCGGCGCCACCGGGTTCGACCTAGTGCTGCTGGTGGTCGCCGCGGACGACGGGGTGATGCCGCAGACCACGGAGCACCTGGCCATCGTAGACCTCCTGGGCGTCAGGGACGGGGTAGTGGTGATCACCAAGGCCGACCTGGTCGAGGAGGACATGCTGGAGCTGGTGCGGGATGACGTCGCCAATGCGGTCGCGGGCACGGCGCTGGAGAACGCCACGGTGGTGTTTACCTCCAGCCGCACCGGCCGGGGCCTGGACGAGCTGCGCCAGGCAATCCTCGCGGCCGCGGCCAGGGTAAGACGGCGTGACTCCGAGGGGCCGTTCCGCCTCCCCATCGACCGCGTCTTCACCCTCAAGGGCATCGGGACGGTGATCACCGGCACCATGTGGGAGGGCAGCGCCGCCGACGGCGACGAGGCGGTGAACCTGCCTTCCGGCAGGAAGGTGCGGGTGCGCAACATCCAGGTGCACGGCAAAGACGTGGAGCGCGCCTTCGCCGGGCAGAGAGTGGCGCTCAACCTCCCCGGCATCTCCACCGACGAGATCGAGCGCGGCGACGTCATCGGGACCCCTGGCTTCCTGCACCCGACACTCATGGCCGACGGGTTGCTCTATCTCATCGCGAGCGCGCCGCGCCCCTTGAAGAACCGCGCGCGGGTGCGCTTACACCACGGCACCAGGGAGGTAATGGCCCGAGTCATCCTGCTCGGGGGAAAGGAGGAGCTGCAACCCGGCGAGAAGGCTTATGTGCAGTTCCGCCTGGAGAAGCCGGTCATAGCACTTTACGGCGACCGCTACATCGTGCGCAGCTACTCCCCCGTCACCACCATCGGCGGCGGGACCGTCCTCGATTCACACCCTAAAAAACACAGGCACCACCAGGAGGTGGTGCTGCAGAGCCTGGAGACGAGGGAGAGGGGCACACCGCAGGATATCGTACTGCTGGTGGTGGAGGAAAGGGGGCTGCCCCTCTCGCGGCGGGAACTCCTCGCCGGGACGGAACTGGGGGAGGCGCGGCTGGGACCGGCCCTGGACGGATTGCTCTCGCAGGGGCGGCTGGCGGAAATCGAAAGCGAGGGCGGCCCACTCTATGTCACCCCCTCACTGCTCTCCTCCCTACAGGAGCGCATGGTATCCCTCACCGCTGAACTGCACGCTGCCAACCCTCTCAAGGCGGGTGTCGAGAAAGAGGCGTTGCGGCAGCGCCTCCGGGACGGGCTAGAGGCGGACGTCTTCGAGGCCCTCCTGCGCAACGCGGTTTCCGCCGGGGGACTGGAGGTGGAGGCGGGCAAGGTGCGCGTGGCGGGCACGGGCAGGTCCCTCTCACAGCAGGAAAAAGAGAAGAAGGCGGAGCTGCTGCGCGCCATACGCGAGGGAGGCTTCGCCCCTCCCCTCTTCAAGGAGATGGCAGAGACGTCCGGCCTGGACAGGAACAGGCTGCGCGACCTGCTGGGCATCCTCCTCGAGGAGAAAGAGATCGAGCAGGTGAACCCGGATTTCTTCCTCGCCGCGGGCAGGCTCGCTGAGGCCGAGGAGAACATCCGCTCACACCTCGCGGCCAGCGGCAGGCTGGAAGTGGCGGAGGTGAGGGAGATGCTGGGGGCGAGCCGCAAGTACGCCATACCCCTGCTGGAGTATTTCGACCGCAAGAGGGTGACCAGGCGCGACGGCGACTACCGCATCCCCTACTGATGGGGTCAGCCTTGCGTTCCGGGCCGCAGGCGAGGACTGTCAAGGGTGAGCCCTCGCCCACCTGCACGGCCAGCGACGCGTAGCGCTGGGGCCAGTATTTATCCTGGCCCCAGTTGCCATTACATATGACTAGTGTCAGGTCAGTGGATTCCAGTGCGGCATCGCGAATCCCATCTTCCAGGGCCAACGTTCTCTGGAGACGTCTGGGGCTCTTCGAGGTTATAATACTCGGTGGAGGTGCATTCGTCCTGGTGGGCGGCCCGGTCTTCAAAACCGGTGCGGTGTCGTAACGGGCGCCGGGTAAGTTCGATTCTTACGCATCTCCGCCATTTTTTTTCGCGGCCCCTGCGGCGGCGAACACCCTGCCCACCCATAAGAATATCTTATATAATACATTGAGCATGAACACCAAGAGCCTGCTCGTATTCGTGGAGGTGGCGAACACCGGCAGCTTCTCCACCGCGGCCCGCAACCTCGGGCTTACCCAGCCTGCGGTCAGCTCGCAGATCCGCACCCTGGAGAAGGAGTTCGGCAACACCCTCATCGACCGCTCCAGCAGCCGCAACCGCCTTACCGAGGCAGGGATCTCCTTCCTCGCCTATGCCCGCGACATACTGGAGATGGAGGAGAAACTCAGGCGGGAGATGGAGGAAAAACGCCGCGAGGTCAGCGGGCCCATCACCATAAGCGCCAGCACCATCCCCGGCGAGTACATCGTGCCCCACATCCTGGCCCGCTTCCGCGCCAGCCACCCACTGGCCGACCCGCGCCTGGAGATCTCGGACTCGTCCGGGGTGCTCGAGAAAGTGAGGGCCGGAGAAGCCGACATGGGCTGCGTCGGCCTGCGAGAGGAGGACGAGAGATTGAGCTACGGGCTGCTGTGCGGGGACCGCCTGGTGCTCATCGCCCCCCCCGACCACCCACTGGCCCGCCGGCACGTTTTCAGGCCCGCGGACCTGGAGGGAGCGCCGTTGCTCTACCGGGAGGAGGGCTCCGGGACCCGTTCCCACATGCTGCGCATCCTCGCCGACCTGGGTATGGACAAGGGCCCCGGTGACGCCATGGTCCTGGGCAGCACTATGGCCGTGATCCAGTCCGTGGCGGCGGGAGAGGGCATATCCATCGTCTCCCTGTGGGCGGCCGCCGCCTATATCAGTCAGGGGCTGGTGACCGCGCTAAAGCTCAAGTCCCCGGGGCTCAGGCGCGAGTTCCACTACGTGACGCTGCAACGCCGCCCCGTCTCCACCGCCACCGCCGCCCTGCTGGATACGATAGAGAGGGAGCGGCCGGGGCTGGAGCGCAGGCTGGAGTCCCTATCCGCTTAGGCATCCCGGCGGGGCAAAACGTCGTTCTTACCTGACTCGCCGTGGAAGCGGGCCGATAAAGCTCTTCGCCCGGCATGACGCCCGCCGCAACAGCTCAGGGGGTGACCCTGTCCTCGCTGCTCAGGACCATGTCGCTGAGGCCCGGGGTGATATGCACTTCTCCGCCGGCATAGACGGGCAGCGACCCCGTGACTCCCAGGCTCTCCAGCCACTCCGCTCCTTCCGGATATCCCATAACGAAGGCGGCGGTGGACATGGCGTCCGACCAGGCGCCGCTCTTTCCCCCGACCACCGTGACCGCTATCATGCCGTCCGCCGGGTACCCCGTGCGGGGGTCGAGGATGTGGTGGTAGCGCACACCCTGGTGTTCGAAATAGCGCTGGTAGTCCCCGGAGGTGCTGATGAAGGTGCGGCCGGGAAAGGCGAAGGTCGCAAGGTAACCCTCGCCGCGCGGGTTGGAGACGGCTATGGTCCAGGCGGGCCCAGCAGCTCCGGGTTTTTCTCCCACGGTAAGGCTGGTGCTGATCATGTCGATGATGTATGAATCTACGCCGCGCGAGGTCAGTTCCGCTTCGGCGCGGTCGAGGGCGTACCCCTTGGCGACACCCCCCAGGTCGATGCCCATGCCCTCGCGGGCGAAGGAGACGCTGCGCTCCTTCTCGTCCAGGAGCACGCCGTCCGCGCCCACCAGCTCTCGTGCCTTGTCTATGTCCTCCTGCGCGGGGGGCGCGTCACCCCGCTCGGCGCGGCCGACCACGTCCCAAGCGTCCACCAGAGGGGCTATGGTGATGTCGAAGACGCCGCCGCTGGCATGGTATATATCCATGCCCGTCACGATCATCTCCCACAGCTCATCCGATACCGTAACCGGGCCCGCGGCCGCCGCCGCGTTGACGCGCGCGACCTCGCTCCCGGGGTCGTAGCGGTCGGCGACCTCCTCCACGCGGAATATCTCCTGGAAGGCGGCGTCCACCGCGCCCTCCACCTTCGCCTGGTTCTTGCCGTAAGCGGTTATGGTCACCAGGTCGTCGAGGACGTACTCCTGGCGCTGGTAGGGTTCCCTGGAATACCCGGGGTTCAACCATATCGCCAGCACCACCGCCAGCCCCGCCAGGGCCAGGGACGCGCAGATGACCAGAAGGGTGTCCCTGCGGTTCCTTGTTCCTATGTCTTTCTCGTTTCGTTCCCGCGCATTTCTCACGCCAGCAAGTATATCACCGGCGTTCGAGCGCGGGGTATGCGCAAGCCGTCCCGGCTGCGCGAGGCGGTGGGGTCACTCCTCTTCGACCATGCTGACCGCGTCCGGGAACTCCACGTCTCCCAGCTCTTCGACCGCCGGAGGCGCCTCCTCACCCCGGTGTATGTAACGCTCCATGTAGCGCATTGCCAGCTCCAGGAGCAGGGAGAACAGGGCCGCGATAGCCAGGGACTGCAGCATCACCACCGGGCCCGGCAGGTCCAGCATGAAGAAATCGCGGAACCAGGGTATGGCCAGGACTCCGACGAAAGACCCGGCCATCACCGCCACCAGTGCGCCCCTCCAGGACATCAGGGGACGTGACAAATACGCCAGCACCGCCAGGCCCACGATGGTGAGCACGATCACGGCCACCGTGCGCGACTCCTCGAGGCTGGCCCCATGGGCGCGGGCCATGGCGTTGGCGGTGAAAGTGGCGGCTGCGGCGATGAACCCGGCCGGGACGGCAAAATACAGTACCCGCCGCAGCAGTCCGGGCCGGTACCTCTTCTTGCTGGGGGCGAAGGAGAGGGCGAAGGCCGGTATGCCTATAGTCAGCGAGCCCACCAGGGAGATATGGCGGGGCAGAAACGGGTATTCCCAGGCGATGAAGGCGATACCTATGGCGAGGAGGGCGGCATAGACGGTCTTGGTGAGGAAGAGGTTTGCCACCCGCTCCATATTGGCCATCACCCGCCTCCCCTCGGCCACCACCCGTGGCAGGGTGGAGAAGCGTCCGTCCAGGAGCACGAGCTGCGCGACTGATTTGGTCGAGGGGGCGCCGGAGCCCATGGCTATGCCCATGTCCGCGTCCTTCAGGGCAAGGGTGTCGTTCACGCCATCGCCGGTCATGGCCACCACATGGCCGTGCGACTGCAGGGCATGCACCATCATCCGCTTCTGCTCCGGCACCACGCGCCCGAACACCGTGCTCTCGTGCATCACGTCCGCGAGATCCTCCAGGCCATCGGGCAGATCGCGGGCGTCCACCGGTTCGTCCGCCCCCGGCACTCCCACCCGTTCCGCCACCGCTCCCACCGTGCGCGGGTTGTCCCCGGATATGATCCTGACGCCAACCCCCTGGTCCATGAAGTACTCCAGGGTCTCGGCGGCATCCGGGCGCACCTTCTCCTCGATGACCAGCAACGCGGTCGGCTCGAGGCGCGGCGGCAGCTCTTCCTCCGTCACCGCCTCCTGCGCCTGCGAGAGTAGGAGCACGCGCAGCCCTGAGCTCGCCAGCGAGTCCGCCTTTTCGCGCATGGCGCCCTCGCCCGCGCCCTGCAGCAGCACCTCCGGAGCGCCCATCACCCAGGATCCGTGTCCCGTGAAAGAGGCCGCGCTCCACTTGCGCGCGGAGGAGAAGGGGACCGTCGCCTCTACCTCCCAGCGCGGGGACGTGGGGAAGGCGGCCGCGATGGCCTGCATGGTCGAGTTGTCGGAAGGAGAAGCGGCGGCAAAGGCCGCCAGCACCTGCTCCAGGTCCGCCTCACCACCCCGCGCCTCGATGCGGCTGAACTGCGGGGTACCCTCGGTGAGCGTACCCGTCTTGTCCAGGCAGATCACGTCCACCCGGGCCAGCCCCTCCACAGCCGGGAGTTCCTGCACCAGCACGTGGCGCCGCGCCAGGGCGACGGCGCTGGCGGCGAACACCAGGCTGGTGAGGAGCACGAGCCCCTCGGGCACCATGCCCACCAGCCCTGCCACGGTGGCCAGGATGGAATCATCGAAGGTGTTGTCCAGGAGCATCTGGCTGACGGCAAGCAGGATGGCGGTTGGTACCATCACGTAGGTTATATAGCGCAGGATGGTGTTGATGGCATCGCGCAGGTCTGACTTTACCAGCGTGTAGCGCCTGGCCTCCGCGGCGAGCTTCTGGGCGTAGGCGTCCTCGCCCACCGCCGTCGCCCTTATCCTCCCGGACCCTGCGGATACGAAGCTGCCGGAGAGGAGCCCGTCGCCTGGTTTCTTGACGATGGGGACCGATTCCCCTGTGAGCAGTGATTCGTCCACCTCCAGCCCCTCGGACGCTAGGACCTCGCCGTCCACCAATATCTGGTCCCCCGCCGTGAGCTCCATCAGGTCGTCCAACACCACCTCGTCGCGGGCGATCTCCAGCAGTTCGCCACTGCGGATGACCCTGGCGCGGGGGGCGCTCAGCAGCGAGAGGCGGTCGAGGGTGCGCTTTGCGCGCAGTTCCTGGAAGACGCCGATGAGGGTGTTGAAGATCAACACCCCGGCGAAGAGGGCGTCCCTGATGGGGCCGATGATGACCACTATCACCGCCAGCGTGCCCAGGATGGCGTTGAAGCGGTTGAAAACATTTGCCCTGATGATGGAGGATAGGGAACGGCTCGACTTGTCCACTACTCTATTGGTCTTCCCTTGCTCGGTGCGCTCGCGGACCTCGTCCTCGCTCAGGCCAAGCTGTGCATAATCGCCGCCGTTGAGCAGCGTGACCTGCTCTCTGGTGAGGAGCGGATCATCCCTGAGCACGCCGTCTCCCTCCTCCATCTTTTTCCTCGTCGTCTCCCTATGACTGGACTTGCCTTGCTCTCCACTATTGTTGCATAAACCCCACCTGTCTGCGCACCCAACCTCCGGCCTATAACCCGCTGACAGGGTTCATGCATTGCGTTTCGCGCCTCCGGCGCGAAATGTCAAGGCTGAGCCCTGGCCCACATGCCAAGGCCAGCGGCGCGTAGCGCTGGGGCCAGCATTGGGGCCAGCATTTATACTGGCCCCAATCGCCATTACCTCGGACCTGCGTCACGATGCAAAGCCATACCTGTCGCATGAAACCTGCACACCTTCCAGCGCCGAGGCTCGCGGCCGGCGACGCGTGCCGAGGTTCGCACAGTAAAAAAGGGCCGGGACCGGCCCGGCCCTTTTTTTCTTATACGCTACGCCGCAGCCACCTCGCCGAAACGCTTGGGCTTGAACACCTTGTCCAGCAGTATCACGAAGAAGTTGCCGATGATGATGGAGTAGGCCACGGCGCCGGTGGGCGCGCCGTAGACCCGGATGAGCACTATGCACACCCCGATGATCAGCCCATAGATGACCTGGCCCCAGGTGTACATGGGGCTGGACACCCAGTCCGTGGCCATGAAGAAGGCGCCGAGCATGACGCCGCCGGCCAGGATCTGGTAGAGCCCGTCCGAGCCCACGATGTAGGCGAGGATGAACACAGTGGCCAGGATGGTGGTGGGGATGACCCAGTTGATGACCTTGCGGTAGATGAGGTATGCGCCACCCAGGAGGACCCAGAAGGCTCCGACCTCGCTGATGGCCCCGCCATAGTTGGCGAAGAGCAGCGCGGCGTAGGAGGGGCCGGAGCTCTCCAACCCCGCCTTGATGAAGGCCAGGGGGGTGGCCCCGGAAACGCCGTCGAAGCCGGCCCTGAGGAAACCGAGTTGCCCGGTCCAGCTGGCCAGGATACCCGAGCAGGTGATGATGAAAACGTAGCCGAACAGGGCCGGGTTGAAGATGTTGCGTCCCAGCCCGCCCATGAGCCACTTCACCACCACGATGGCGATGAAGGCCGCGATGACCATGTTCAGCCAGTGGATCTGCGCCGGCATGAGCAGCGCCAGCAGCAGCCCGGTCACGGCCGCGCTGCCGTCCGCGAGGGTGGACTTCTTCTTCTTCAGCTTGCACATCATCAGCTCGAACAACAGGCATGAGCCCACGCATACCGCGATGACGAAGAGGGCGTTGTAGGTGAAAGCCACCAGCGCGGCGATGGTCACCGGCGCCAGGGCGATGAGCACGTCCCGCATGGCGACGGCGGTCTGCTCCTTGCTCCTCAGGTGCGGGGGCGGGGTGACGACCAGGTTATCTGTAGCCATATGCCATCGCCTCCCTTATTCCTTCTTCTTCTTTAACGCCGCGATCTCGGCCTTGGCCTTGCGGACGTACTGTACATGGGGTATATATGCCGGGCACTCGAAGGAGCAGCAGCCGCACTCGAAGCAGTCCAGCGCCCCCCACATCTCGGCCTTGTCCCACTGCCCCCGCTTGGCGGCCTGCACGATGAAGTTGGGGGAGAGGAACATGGGGCAGGCCTCGATGCATTTGCCGCAGCGCACGCATTCCGTCTCCTCTCCCATCTCCACCACGTCCGAGGTGAGCACCACGATGCCCGAGGTGCCCTTGACCACCGTGGCCTTGGCCTCGGACTGGGCCCAGCCGGTCATGGGCCCGCCCATGATCAGCTTCACCGGGTTGCCCACGAAACCCCCGCAGGCGTCGATGAGGGCCGAGATGGGGGTGCCGATGGCGGCAAGCAGGTTCGCGGGCTCCCGGATGCCCGGCCCGGTGACCGTGAGCACCCTCTCGTACAGGGGCTTGCCCCAGGCCGCCGCCTCGAAGAGGGCGATGGCGGTGCCCACGTTCTGCACCAGGCAGCCCACCTCGCTGGGCAGCTTGCCCGGGGGCACCTTGCGCCCGGTGAGGGCGAAGATGAGCATCTTCTCCGCCCCTTCCGGGTACTTGACCTCGAGGGTCTCCACCTCCACGTCGGAGAAGGAAGAGGCCTTGGCGCGGATGGCGTCCACCGCGTCCATCTTGTTGAGCTCGATGCCGATGATCACCTTGCTGGCGCCCACCGCGGTCTTCAAAAGGCGGGCCCCGGCGATGAGCTCGTCGCCCTTCTCCAGCATCTGGCGGTGGTCGCAGGTGAGGAAGGGCTCGCACTCGCAGGCGTTGATGATCACCAGGTCCACGGGCTTGTCCTTGGGCGGGGTGAGCTTGACGTGGGTGGGGAAGGCGGCGCCTCCCATGCCCACCAGGCCGGCTTCCTTGGCGATGTCGCGGATCTCCTCGGCCGTCAGCGCATCCAGGTCCTTGCCGGTCTTTTTCGCGAACTCCGGCTGCTCCGCGTCGGGGGTGATGACCACGCTCTTCACCTTGGCGCCGGTGAAGTTGGCGACCTCGGTGACCTCCTTCACCGTGCCCGCCACCGAGGAATGCACCGGGGCGGAGACGAAAGCGTCGCTCGCGCCTATCTTCTGGCCCACCTCGACGCGGTCCCCCGCCGCCACCAGGGCGTCGTTGGGGGCCCCGATGTGCTGGGAGAGGGGGATGATGACCTCCGCCGGCACGGGTGCGCGCTTGATGGCCTTGCCCGACGCCAGCTCCTTGTTGTACGGAGGGTGTATGCCTCCCTTGAAGGTCTTGGCTTCCGCCATACTACTCACCCCCTTCTTTCGCCTTGCGCTCCATGCCCTCGATGCGCTTGTTGATCACGAAGCCCGCCCCGGCCGCAGCGGCCAGGCCCACCAGGGCCAGGCCCCCCCAGGGAGCGCCGGGCTTGACCAGGGTCTCCCAGATGTGCACGCCGGCGGGCACCGTCGGCTTCTCCGGCAGCCCGTATGACTCGGGGGCGTCCTCCAGCACGTAGATGTAGTGCAGGCCGCCCACCTGCTCCAGGCCGTAGACCTGCGCTTTCTCCTTGCCCCGCTCCTTCTTGAGGAACGCGACCCTCTCCTCCGCCTTCTTCACCATCTCCTCCCGCGTGCCGAAGTCGAGCGCCTGGGCGGTGCAGGTCTGCACGCAGGCGGGGCGGTTGCGGGTGGGATAGGGGTCGGGCTGGTTCTTCATGTCCAGCCCCGGCTGCTCGGGCTTGGGGAAGGCATCCGGCTCGTTGGTGATGCGGTCGAAGCACATGATGCAGCGGAAGATGCCCTTCTCGTCCGCGTCGTAACGGCAGGCCTGGAAGGGGCATGTGGCCACGCAGTAGTTGCAGCCGATGCACTTCTTGGGGTCCGTCTTGACCAGCCACGCCTCGCTGTCACCGTCAGACACCTTGTATTTCTGGGTGGCGCCTGAGGGGCAGACCTTGACGCAAGTGGCGTCGGTGCAGTGCATGCACTGGTACTTGGTGAAGTGCCAGTACAGCCCGTCATCCGTCGCCGGGCGTTTCTCCGGCTCGTTGAAGAGGATGCGCATCCAGCACTGCGAGGTGAGCTCGAGCGGGTTCTCGTAGGTGCCTTCGTTGTCCGTCCGGGTGTAGGTGCGCTGGTTCCAGTTCTTGCAGGCAACCTGGCAGGCGCGGCACCCCGTGCATCTGCTGGCGTCGAAGAGGATCGCCTTATCGGTAGGGTTAGCCATCTCACTTCACCTTCCTCAGGTTCACCAGGAATGCTTTGTATTCCGGGATGGTGGTGTTCGCGTCGCCGACGTGCGGCGTTATCTGGTTGACAGCGTAGCTCCTCTCGGATATCCCGTTGCGCTCCGGGCCGCCGGTCACGAAGCCGATGAACCCGAAGTGCCAGGTCATGGCGACGACGTGCACCGTCTTCTTGTTCCCGTTGTCGGAGACCTGCAGCGGCTTCAGCCGTGTGGTTACTACCGCCACTCCACGCACCTTGCCGCGCACGCTCTCCAGCTCCACCAGGTCGCCCTTCTTGATGCCCAGCTCGTCTGCCAGCTCCACCGAGATCTCGACGAACTGCTCGGGCATGGCCTCGCCCAGCCAGGTGTTGTTGCGTGTCATCTGGCCCGCCTGCCAGTGCTCGGTCACGCGTACGGTGGTGCACACGTACGGGTACCTCTCGTCCCCGGTATCCGCGAAACCGAACTTCTCCGGCTCCTCCTTGGCCGAGGGCCATTCCAGCACCGCGGCCGGGTTCCACTGCGTGCCCGAGAGCGCGTTCTTCACCGGCCCCTCCCTGGGCTCGTAGTGCTCGGGGAAGGGGCCCTCCACCATGCTGGTGGAGAAAAGGCGTCCGACCTGTGCTCCCACCTCGCGGTTCATGATGTAGGGGCTCGCGCCGGAGTCCGCCGCCAGGGAACCCTTCTTGTTGATGGCGAAGAAGTCGTTGACGTCGTTCTTCATCACCAGGTTCTGGCCGGCCGCGTCGAAGAGGAAGAGGGCCTTGCTAGGCGCAAAGGGCTTGCCGGAGTAGTCCATGGAACAGCGGTTGTAGATGATGCGGCGGTTGACCGGCCATGCCCAGCCCCACACGGGGTAGGTCCCCACGTTGATCTTCTTCGCGGAAGACGGGGCCTGGTCCACTTCGCCGTAAGCGCCGTCCTTATAGCTGTAAGTGCCGACCTTGCCGGTCGCCGCGTTCGGGTAGTAGAGGGTTTCGCTCGCCTCGTCCCACCAGTAGAGCGGGGTCTTGAGCAGGTGCCACTTGGCCTTGTCGAAGGGGATGCCGTTCCACTCCAGGGCCTGCTTGTCCCGGGGGATCTTGACCTTGCCGTCGTCGCCCTTGGGGAGCTGGCCGTCTATTCCCAGGATCTTGGCCGCGCCCTCGACGTCGGTATCCGATGCCCACTCGCCGCAGTACAGCCAGTTGCCGCAGGCGGTGGTGCCGTCGTCCTTGAGGTTGCCGAACCCGTACACCGGCTTCTCGAAGGCCGCGTCCCAGCTGAACTCGCCCTCGGGCCAGGTGAAGCCGTTTATCTCGAACAGCACCTGGTCCATGTTGGGGTCGCCGTGCTCGTCCTCGTCGTAAGCCCAGAAGAGCTCGGTGAGGGCCTCCTTGGCGGGACCGCCCTCGCTCTTGTACAGCTCGACGACCGCCTTCATTATCTGGTGGGCCATGTAGGCGTCGCTCATGGCGTCGCCCGGCGGTTCCACCGCCTTCCAGCGGTACTGGGCAAGGCGTCCCGAGGTCATAACCGAGCCGGCCTTCTCCACCGACGACGCGGCGGGAAGGGCCCACACCTCGGTCTGGATGTTTTTGGGGTCGGCGCCGGGTCGCTGCCAGAAGTTCATCATCTCGGTGTCCCAGAGGTCCACCGCCACCAGCCATTCCAGCTTGTCCAGGGCGGCGCACTCTAGGTTGCAGTTGGGCCCGCCCACCGGCGGGTTCTGGCCCCAGGACACCAGTCCCTTGATGATGCCCGCGTACATGTCCTCGAAGAGGGCGATGTGGGTGTAGTTCTTGCCCTTCTTGACCTTGGGATGGAGTTGGTATGCCGCTGCGAGGTCTTTCTTCGCGTAATCACCCCACCATGCCACCAGCAGGCTGGCAAAGAACTTGGGGGTGTTGACCCAGTATCCCGCCTTGGGCGTATTGGCTGCCAGGTAGGCCTGGTAATCGGCCTGGCCGCTGTTGGGCACGCTCAAGTATGCGGGGATGATATGGGAGAGCAGGGCGAAGTCCGTGGAGCCCTGCACGTTTGACTCACCGCGCAGGGCGTTGATGCCGCCGCCAGGCATACCCGTGTTTCCCATGAGCAGCTGCAGCATGGCGAAGGCCCGCAGTTTCTCCGACCCGATGGTGAACTGCGTCAAACCCATGGCGTACATGAGGTTGCCGCTCTTGTCCCGCTGGTGGGTGATGCCCACGTACAGTTCGGCTATCTCCTTGAACTTCGCGGGGTCCATGCCGCAGACCTTGGCGATAATGCTGTCCTCGCCCTCGTAGGTGTAGCGGGAGTAGTGCTCGCCCAGCTTGGCGTAGACGCTGGGCTGCATCTCGCTGAACTTGCCCGCCTTGATGAGTTCCCACTCGTTGGGGATGAAGTTGCCGTTTTCGTCCTTGGGCCCGGCGGGTACTCCCCGGTTGGGGAAGTCCGGGTTGGGCGCCAGTGGTATGAGGTCTATCCTTGCGGGCTGCCCGTCTGCGCCCGCCTGGTAGGCCCAGGTCTTGGTGTCGTACTTCCTCGTCTCGGCATTGTAGCCGCTGAAGAGGCCGTCCAGCTCCGTGGCGCCTTTGAAGTCCGGGCTTATCAACACGGGAGCATTGGTGTAGTTCTGCACGTACTCCCAGTTGATGTAGTTGTTCTGGATGGCGTAATTGATCAATGCGCCGAAGAAGGCGATGTCCGTCCCGGGGCGGATGAAGGAGAAGGCGTCCGCCCTTGAAGCGGAGCGGGTGAAACGGGGGTCGACCACGATGATCTTGGCCCCCCTCTCCTCCCTGGCCTGCTCTATCCACTTCCATGAGACCGGATGGTTTTCGGCCGGGTTGGCCCCGCAGATCATGAAGACATCGGTGTTGCGGAGGTCGATCCAGTGATTGGTCATGGCTCCGCGTCCGTACGTGCCGCCGAGACCGGCGACTGTGGCGGAGTGTCATATACGCGCCTGATGTTCCAGGTACACTATGCCCAGGGCACGCGCGAACTTGGATATCAGGTAGCACTCCTCGTTGTCCAGGGCCGCCCCTCCCAGTTGGGCAAGCCCCTCGGCGCGGTTCACCGTGACCTTCTTGCCGTCGATCTCCTCCGTCTCGACGAAGTGATCGTCACGGGTGTCCTTGATGAGGCGGGCTATCCTGGGGATGGCCTCCTCCCAGGTCTTCTCCTCCCATTCGGTTGCTCCTGGAGCGCGGTAGCGCACCTTGGTCAGGCGCCTGTCGTTGTTGGCGACCTGAAAGATAGACTGGCCCTTGGAGCACAGGGCAGCCTGATTGATGGGGCTGTCGGGCAGACCCTCGAGACCCACCACCTTCCCGTCCATCACGCTGACGATGGCGGAGCACGCCACGGAGCAGTAAGGACATACCGTGGTGCTCTCCTTGGCCTCGCTGATGCGAAGCTTCTCGGCAGCGGCGAAGGCTGGGGTGGAGAATCCAAGTTGCGCGAGGGCTGCGACGCCGATGCCGGTGCCCGACAGCTTGAGGAAACCTCTTCGCGAAAGTTCCATACTTCCCCCCACTTTCCTAGGTCGAATACTGCGTTTACAGAAATACAAAACTTGCGTACATTCGCGGTCTATGTATAAACCCATGCGGGATTTGATTTCCCCTTGCTACAAGTGTTCTTCATCGATATGCGACTTTCAAGGAATGGCTCGCTTAATCTACAATCTTTAGGATTATACTATCCTACCTAATAGCGTGGCAACAGCATCGGACATGGTAAATAGCCGGTTTTCTGCCTACGAGAAAACCGTCCTGCATCCCCTCTCGTAGCCTTTTTCCTCCGCCGCCAGGTCGAGATGGGCGGTGGCCAGGTCCTCCAGCGGGAGCACGAATTCCTCGTCCTTTTCGCTGGTCGGAGTGCTTATCTTAATATACCTGCCGCACTTGTCACAC
>CAYPZH010000019.1:19447-25442 GCA_964415205.1 uncultured Actinomycetota bacterium
GAATCTTCCTTGTCGGCGAAGATGTATCTGAGCTTTTCCTGGTCCATGTTGTTGCAGAAAGGGCACATGAGGCGGGGGAACCCCCAGCGCGCGCCGCAGAGCGAACACTCCAGCACGCGCAGCCCGTCATCGGGGCGCAGAAAGCCCATGACCGGCAGGCCGCCGCACACTGGGCAGAGGCCCTGCGTCACCTGCCCCAGGTCCACTTTGCGCAGCAGCGCGCCCGTCATCTTCCAGTAGAAGGGGGCCAGGGAGATATGCAGCAGCATATGAAGGACAGCGGGGTCCGGCCCGCGGCCCTCCAGCAGCTTCGCGACCTCCACGTCGTCGTGCTCCAGGAAAGCGCCGACGAGCTGCCTCAACCAGCCGTCGTCCTCCAGTTGTCTCTCCAGGAAGACTTCCATGTGCTGAGGTAGGATTTCCCCTTTGCTCTCCAGCACCTCGCCCAGTTCGCGCATTATCCTCTTCAACACGCCAAGGTCCACCTTGAGCTCGTCCGCCTCGATGAGCTGACGGTTCTCCTCGATGCGCAGTTCCACTTGCGCGCCCTTGATATGGGGGAGCTGGTCGGGGATGTCCCGCGAGAGCCTGCGCTGGACGGAAAAGACCTCGCGGTACAGGGCCATGACCCCTTTCAGCCTGGGGTTGGCGCCCACGTATCTCTTCGCCTCGCGGTTTACCAGGCTCTTGTTTATTCTGCGTTGTTTCAGGTTGAAATCGCCTATCTCAATCTACCTCCTCTGTCGTGTCCCGGAAGCCTTTTATCCGGGCCGTCACGGTACTCTTTGCAGCCGCTGGCGCCTGCGCACACTACCCGCCTGCCCCCTCTCGACCCCGTCCCGGGGCCACGCATTATGCGTCATGCACGGAAGAGGCGGCAGCCGCCTTCACTCCTCCGGCTCGGCCTCCAGCTCCTCCCTGCGCTTCCTGGCACCTCGCTTGCCGAACATGGCGAAGAGGATGCTCCCCTCATAGAGCAGGAACATGGGCGCCGCCACCAGCAGCATGGTGATAGGGTTCCAGTCCGGGGTGATGAGGGCCGCGAAGGCCAGGATGATGATCACCGCGTAACGCCAGTTCCTGTGCAGCCTCTGCGGGGTGATGATGCCCAGCCTCACCACCAGCCATACCACCAGGGGGGTCTCGAATGACAGGCCTATGCCCAGCATGAGCAGGGCAACGAAGCTCACGTACTGGCTGGCCATGAGTACGGGGGTTATCTGCCCGCCCGATTGCCCCGTCAACCACCTAAGGCCCACCGGCAGGATATATACGTAGCAGAACGCCACCCCTGCCAGGAAAAAGAGGATGATGAAGAAGAGCGCGGCGAACATGAAGCGCTTCTCCTTCTTGCGCAGGGCTGGAGCGATATAGGCGATGATCTCGTAGATTATCACCGGCAGGGCCAGGACGGCGGCCGCGTACAGGGCAATCTTGAAGCGCACCATGAAGGGCTCGAGCACGGTCTGGTAGTAGAGGTTAAGGGGGATGTCGGCCTTGGACGCCGGCTCCTTGAGGAAGCCGAGGATCTCCCAGGAGAAAATGTAGCCCACCCCGATGGCCACCACAAGGGAGAGGAACATCACGATTATGCGCCTTCTGAGCTCCTCGAGGTGCTCTATAAAGGTCATCTTCTGGTCGGCCAATAAAGCCTCCGGGGCTGTCAGGGGGTAGGGACGGGGGTGTCTTGCGGCGGTTTCCCCGGCTTGCCTATTCCTCTTCCTCTTCGGTCTTCTTCTTGCTTTCCTTCACGTCCTCGTCCTTGCCCTCGAGGCCTTCCTGCACGGCCTTGGTGACCTCGGAGCTGGCTCCCCGCAGTTCCCTGATGGCCCTGCCCACGGAACGCCCCAGCTTGGGCAGCTGCGTGGGCCCGAAGATGACGAGGGCGATGCCGAGGATGATCAGCAGCTCGGTGGGCCCGAAACTCTGAAAAAGCGCGAGCATCTGCCTTTTCCCTCCTTTTCGCCGTTATTCACACGTTAAGATATATTAGACTCCGCCCCCCTAATAGTCAACGACGCGCGCTGTCGGGCGTCGGCCCTGGAAGCGGCGGCGGTCCAGGCGATGAGCATGGATATAGATCGAGGCCAGGTGGGAGGTAATAGCGACTGGGGTCAGGATAAATCCTGACCCCACGGCGCTACGCGTCGCTGGCCACATAGGTAGGCGAGGGCTCAGCCTTGACATCTCGCGCCACGGGCGCGAAACGCAACGCGCGAGCCCACCGACGTGGAACTATGTCTTGGCGATCTGTCATCATAGCGGTGGGAGGTTATAGCCGACGGGGTGGAGAAATGACTTGGGGAAAGGAGTCAGCATGAGGGACTGCAGACGATGCCTGAGCGCTGCCTCGCTATGCGCGGTCGTTGCTCTTGCGCTCGTGCTCTCCCTCGCCCCGGGATGCGGGGGCGAGAGCCCCGCCGACAGCGAGGCGGCGGCCACCGAGGCCGCAACGGCTTTCCTCAACGCCCTCGGGGACCGCGACCTGGAGGGACTGCGCTCCTTCATGTCCCAGGCATACCTGGAGACCGGCGGGGTGCCCGACCCCATAACGGGCGAACAGCTCACCGCCGCGCTGGGCTTCATGAACTCCTACCGCTTCGTCCCCGAGGAGGATATCGCCATCGAGGGGGAACGCGCGCTGATCACCGTGGACATCGAGATAGCGGGGGAGGGGACGCGCGAGGAGACCCTGGCTCTCGTGCGGGAGAACGGGGAGTGGAAGGTTGACGCCTTCACGGCCATCGACTGGACCAAGCAGCCGGTGGTCGTGGACGAGCAGAGCGCCGAAGCCGAACAGGCCCTGCGCGATTTCCTCATCGCCTGCGTCGACGGCGACACGGAATACATCTTCGAGCACCTCAGCCCGGCCTACCGGGAGAACCGCCGCCTGGAGAAGCCCTGGACCGCGGCGGAATTCTCCGGGATCTTCGGGACCGCGCGCTCCTTCGACTTCAACCCCGGGGAGCTGGCGATAGAGGACGAAGCCGTAGAGATCGACGTCACGGTGGAGTTCGGGACCAGGGGCAACCTCGAGTCGGAGACCACCCGCGTCAGGATGGTGCGCCAACAGGGGGCCTGGCTCATCGACACCTTCCCGTTCTTCATCTACTGAATCAAGGGGTCAGGTCTTGGATTTTGGATACCGCGGTATGTTGCCTGTTCGCACCTGCGGTTTTAGGCTGATAATCCAAGACCTGACCCCTGGGACCTGCGATGCCGCACCGGAATCCATATACCCGACGCTGGTCTTGAGTAACGGCGACTGGGGCCAGTATGAATGCTGGCCCCAGCGCTACGCGTCGCTAGCCGCGCAGGTAAGATAAGAGTTCAGTATTGACATTTCGCGCCCAAAGGCGCGAAACGCAATATCTGAACCCACCCGGCGGGTTATGGGACGAGCAGGTGTGCACAGACGTAGGATACAGGTCTAGATAACAGCGGGCGGTTGCGGTGACCGTGGTTTTCCCTCCCCCCATGACCAGCAGGTCGACCCCCCTGGACACGCGCACCGTGACCCATATGAAGCGCCCGCCCGACCCACAGGCGCACTCCAGCAGCTCGGCCCCGTTGCGCGCGGCATACTCCCGTGCGGCCCCATGCGGATCGTTCCCGACGCCGAAGTAAGGGGTCAACTCGAGACCCGCCGCCTTGGCGGCGGCGTCCGCGGCTGTCTGCGCCCTGCCCCTTGCGCCGTACAGGGCGGTGATATCGTGCAGCACCACGCCCATCAGTAGCATCACCGCCATGAGCGCTGCCGCGACCAGGGTGGTCCCCGCGCGTTCGTCCCCCAAAATCCCCCGCCTCACATGTCCTCCCTGTCGTTCTCGATCCGCATCTCCGCGCTGCCGCTCACCGTCACCGCCGGGAAGAACCTCTCCGCCAGCGGGAAGGCCATGGGCACCTCGTATCCCACCTCCACGCGTATCCACTCGCCGCGCCGCCGCGGCCCGCTCGACACCTCAACCCGCAACCTATCGCTGTCTAGCCCGGCGGCGGACCTCAGAGCCGCCCCCTCGATGAGCGCGGCATTGCCCGTCTCCACCCCCTTCCTCGCCCCCTCCCTGGCCGCGGCCGTCACCGCTATCTGCGCCCTCATCACCATCACCGCCTGGGCGAAGAGCAAAAAGACCAGGAGGAGGAACGGGAGGACCAGCGCGAATTCCGCCGTGGCCTGTGCGCGTTCCTGTCCCGCGATACGCCGGGCGGGTAATAGAACGGGGCTTAGCATGAATTACTCCTTTGCCGCGAAGCGGGACTCTTTACGCTTTCGTGTAGCGAAGGGCGCCTCATCGTGACGCCCACACGGTCGTGTGAAAAGAAGGGGCTATTCGACGACCTTGAAGGTCTCCTCACGCTTGGACTTGCTGCCCAGCTTCTTCTGCAGTTCCGAAGGTATCTCCGGGGTAATATATCCGACGATGTCGTTGTAATGCTGGATGAGAAAGCGGTCGCCCCGGCGCAGCCCTAGGACCATATCCGCCGCCTTGGACCTCAATTCCGTGGTGCTTATAATCCTGATCGCCATATCCACTCCCTTAATTCTTTAAAGTTATACATGTTATATTATATGCAGATACCGTGGCAGTCAAGCCTTTCGAGCAGGTTCTATATCGGCGCAGCGGGTATTTCGGGCGGACCACATACCGGCGCAACGGGACGTCCGCAAGGCCGTAAGCGCTCCCTGCGGCCGCGCCGCCATGGGAGTGATAGAATATGGGCTACAAAGGGGCGGTCAGAGAATGAGGCCGGTTTTTTTATCTGCCATGGGGTCAGTACGAAGGTCGTGCCGTATAGGGCATGGGGCATGGAATGCCCCGGTCTTCCTCTCCCTGCTCGCCGCTTTCTCCATGTCCTTTCTCACCTGGGCCGGGCCGGGGGCTGCGGCCGCAGGTTCCGGGGGCCAGGGCGCCACGGCGGCCTCGGCCGTCGACACGGGCTCGGTCAGCGCCATGATGCGGGATACGGCGGCCAGGTACTCCGGGGACTACGGCATATACCTCAAGGTGGTGGATAGCGGGGAGGAAGCGGGCTACCAGCAGGACAAGCCCTTTTACGCCGCCAGCTGTTACAAGCTCTTCCTGGCCATGTATGTCTACGAGAGCGCCGCCGCGGGCGCGATCGACCTGGACAGCGTCATCGTCTACCAGGCGGGGGACTACACCAACGGGTGCGGGATAATCCAGTTCATGCCCATGGGCAGCGCCTTCACCACCCGCAAGCTTTGCGAATACGCCATCGTCTACAGCGACAACGTGGCGGCGAATATGCTCAAGCGAGTCTACGGTTACCACGCCAACCGCGATTACGCCAGGTCCCTCGGATGCCCCGCCACCGGCACCTACGGCCCGAACCTGACCACGGCCAGGGAGATGGGCGTCATCCTCGAACGCATCCTGGAGTTCGCTCAGGAAGGCCCCCTCGGGCAGGAAATCATCGCCGCCATGCAGGCGAGCATCTACAAGAGCCGCATACCCGCCGGCCTGCCGCCGGGAGTGGCGGTCGGGAACAAGACCGGTGATTACAGCAACTACCTCAACGACGCGGCCATCGTCATCGCGGGCGATACCCCCTACGTTCTTTGCGTTCTCTCGTGCGGCGCCTCGGGGGACCAGGCGCACGTGGAGGTGTCGCGCGACGTCTACGCGGCCGTCTCCCGTTGCTGCGGTGGCGGCCACTGCGAGGCTGGGGCCGTACAGCCAGCCACGCAGTGGTTCTTCGCCGAGGGCACCACCCGCCCCGGCTTCGAGACCTGGCTGTGCCTGGCCAACCCGGGGGATGAGGCGGCGCAGGCGTTGGTGACCTGTATGGACCAGCACGGCGAGGCCCGTGATATCCCCCTCGCCATAGCCCCCGCGAGCCGCAGCTCCCTGCTCCTAAACGAGCTGGTGGGGCCGGACCTGGATATCTCCCTGCGCGTCACCTCGCAGCAGCCCGTCCTGGCCGAGAGGCCCATGTACTTCCGCTACGGGGGCAAGTGGTCGGGCGGCCACTG
>CAYPZH010000020.1:0-15270 GCA_964415205.1 uncultured Actinomycetota bacterium
ACCTGCATGCCGATTATCTCGACCTCGCCCAGGGGGACGAAAAGCTCCCCGGGGGCGGTCACCTCCTCCACCGGCGTCCTGGGCGTCACGATCATACCGGAGAGGAGGTCCAGGATGAGATAGCCTATCCCCACCAGCACGGCGCAGGCCGCGACCATGGCGACCATGATAACAATAAAGCGCTTGGAGATCTTCCTGCCCCCCTTGGCATCCACCTTCTCCGCTCACGACACGTGCGTTTTCAACCCCTATTATAACCGTGGGGCGCCGTATGCCGGCAGAGCAAGCAGATGGACCGGGTCAACTCCCTGTGTAGCCCTCCGCGAAATACCACTCCTTGGCGGGAAAGGTGGTGCCCTGCGAACAGCTGCCCCCATCCCGCCTATTGTAGATGAAGTACATGGCGCGCTCCGCGACCAGGGGAGCGCTCGACTCCACCTCAGTGGAGAACTCGCTGTTCTCAAGGCCGGGCACGGCGTCAGCGCACACGGTGTAGCGCGCGTAGGGCGCGACGGTCACGTCCGCTTTCTTTGTGCTCCCGTCGCCGCACATGAAGGATAGAGTAGCCGTGACGGCTGATGGGCCCGGGTTCTGCAGCAGAAGATAGGTGTCGAAGTCCCCGCCCGTGTATCCTTCCGCGAAATACCAGCGCTGGGAGGGCTGGGCCACGCCCAGGGCATCGTGTCCGCCACCCATGCCCCCGTATTTGAAGTACATGGCCCGCTCGGCCACGATGGGCACGTCCGATGTCACGCTGGTGGAGAGCTCGGTCTGCTCCAGGCCCGGCATGCCGTCGGCATATACGGTGCTGCGGCTGCGGGACGGCAACTCGACCTTCACCTCCCTGGTGGTGGAATCGGGGAGCATGAAGGTCACCTCCACCCGCGCCGTGGTGTCGCCTGGGTTGGCCAGCAGGATGTAGGTGTCGAACCCGTCCGCCGTGTACCCCTCGGCGAAATACCATTCCTTCCCGGTCTCCCTTGCGCCCTCCGCGGCCGTCCCGCCCTTGACCCCGCAGTAGCCGAAGTATACCGAGCGCTCCGCCACCACGGGCAGGTCGCTCTCCATCTGCGCCGAGTATTCTCCGTAATCGAGGCCCGGCTCCTGGTCCATCCAGATGGTCATGCGCGAGTTGGCGGGAAGGGTGTAATAAAGCTCGTCCACCTCTCCCGCGCTGCCCATGAAACGCGCCGTCAACCTGGCCTCGGCCGGGTTGGGGTTCTGCACCAGGAAGAAGGTATCAAAGTCCCCGCCGGTGCACCCCTCCGCGAAACTCCACTGCGTGCGGGCCTCGTTCACCCCCATGACGGAATGACCGCCCTTCCTGCCGCTGCCCAAAAAGTCGAAATACATGGCGCGCTCCACCACCACCGGCTGCTGCGCGCTCACCTTGACGGAGACGTCGGAGTTCTGCACGCGGTCGTTCACGTAGATGGTATAGCGCGAGCCAGGTCCCACCTCGCAGTCCTCCTGCATGGTCCCGCCCCCCGGGAACATGTAGGTGACCGTGCACAGGGCCGCGGTCTCACAGGGGTTCTGGATGAGCAGGTACTCGTCGAAGTTCTGCGAGGTGAGGTAGAAGAAGTGGGTCTGCAGGCCCAGCACGGAGGCGAAGAGGGTCCCGCTCACCGTTTTGCTGCCGCCGCTGCCGTCGATGCGCACCTGCTTGACGCGTCCCGAGGTCCAGCGCGAGATGACCTCGAAGCCGTACAGCGTGCCTACGGCGGTATCGGCGTTGGAGTTTAGCCGGGCCTGTATCTCCTCCCAGGCCATGGTCACCTGCCAGTCGTGGTCCTCGTCTACGGCGCAGGCATCGTCGGGGACGGGCACCAGGTAGGGCTGGTTCGAACCGCCCCAGGCCTCTTCCATGCTGGCGGTGTAGCCGCCGCAGCAGGAGCTGTAGGCGGCGATGATGGGCTGGCCGCCGTAGGTGATGATCTCCCCAGCGGTATCGTTGACCGCTGCCACGATGTGCGGCCTGGTCGCGGGGTCGATGGTCTCCACGAAGGCCTGGCAGCAACTGCCGTAGGGGCAGATGTCGTAACCTTCCCCGGCATGCTTGCCGCGCGCGATGCACGACAGCGCGTAGGTCCTGGCCGCCACCATGGTGACCCGCAACCCTTGGGTGGGCCAGGAGTCCGGCTCCTCCTGCAGGCGGTAGAGGTACTCCCTTAGGGTGTATTCGCGCACCACGTTGTCGCGGCAGAGCACCCAGATGGTCATGTCATCGCTGACGCGGGAGAAGCTCACCCCGGTGTAATAGTGGCGGATGATGTCGTGGTATTCCTCCCCCCGCATGGCGCGGTAGTACACGCCCGCCATGCACAGCCCCACTCCGTGGCCGCGCCCGTGGCCGCTGAAGGTTATGCTGCCCCCGCCGGCTGAAGCCTCGTCTTCACCGCTCAGCGGTTGCCCAGCGACCGCGGCGAGCAGCAGCGTAGCTACGGTCAGAGCCGCCGCCAACATACGTACCCGTCCGTGTGAGAGTACGCTGCGCAATATCCCTCCTCGCCTCGCTGCCTTATAGGTTCACAATAGTATAAATGACCAACAATAATCTTATCTAATGTTATTTAAGCACAGGCATTCCCGTCAAGAAGCCCTGTAAATGATTATCGACCGCCGTGCTCGATTGTAGAAGAAGGAAGGGCGCGGCGGGTTGAGATCCGACAAGCCCCAGCCGGTGAGACTCGTGCGCGCAGCGAGAGCACCAGGCCGACTTGCGCGGGCGGAGCGGGGGACGCGGCGCCGGAGAAATGCCGCAGCCCTTCGCAGTTCCCGGAGCGTATGGGCGGTGGACCGGAACCGGGCGCGGCTAAGAGACCTCGTGACATTCGTTTCCCGCCAGTACCTCCTCCACGCCCAGGAGCGCTTCGCCGAACCTCCTGGTGACGTAACCAGCCTCTTCGAGCGCTCTCACCACCCGGTGGATAATCTCCGGAGGCCTGCATAGGAGCGAAGCCAGCCTGCCCTCGCTCACCAGGAGAAAGGGGTTTGCCCTGAAGAACCCGATCACCTCGTTTCTCACCGATACGCAAGCCACGGGATCATCAAGGTGGTATTTGCCGTCATCAGGGGAACAATTAGCAGCATTTTCCATATAATATTACCGCCGACTCCCATCACGGAACCCGAAGAACAGGATTCCCGATAACCTTAGACGCTGAAAGCCCTTTTTGAGATGTCCCGACCGCGGTGCTTTGCCCTTAGACGGAGCTTGTGTTGCCGCAGAAAATATATCATAACCAGATACCACATGGAAGCGGTACCGGGAGGGTTTGCGGCGGTATTTTTGGCGATGCCGGTTGCCGCTCGCATCCGGGCGGTTGCTACAGCAACCCCTCCTTGATGGACTTGATGATGACCTGGGCGCGGTCCTCGACGTCCAGCTTACGGAAAATATTGCGCAGGTGGGTCTTGACCGTGCTGATGGTGATGCCCAGTTCCCGGGCCACTGCCTTGTTGCTATAGCCCTTTACCACCAGGCGCAGGACGTCCACCTCGCGGTCGGTAAGGGAGAGCAGGGGGTCCTCCATGTCTCTCACCGGTGTCAGCAGGGACCCCTGTTGCAGCACCGCGACGAGGTCGCGGGTTATGGAGGAAGCGACCAGGGGCACCCCTTCCGCCGCGGAGTAAATCGCCTTCAGCAGTTGCTCCCTGCCGCAGTCCTTGAGTATATACCCGATGGCGCCGGCCCGGATAGCCTCCGCCGCTATATCGAGGTCGTCGTAGGCGGTGAGCATGATAGCCTGGATGCACGAGGTCGCGGGGTCTTTCTTCAGCTCGCGCACTACCTCGATGCCGCTTATGTCCGGCAGCTTCACGTCAACCAGCATCACCTCGGGCTTCTCGCGGCGCGCCATGGCCAGGGCTTCCGTCCCGTTCTCCGCCTCTCCCACCACGCTGATGCCGTCCTCATCCTCTAGCACGCGGTTGACCCCCATGCGGACTATCTCGTGATCGTCCACGATCGCCAGCCGTATAGCTTCTTTCACGCCTTTCCTCTCTGCCTTGCGTATGTCGTGGGGAAGGATAACACTATCCGGGTGCCGTCGCCTGGGCGCGTGTCTATGACCAGGTCGCCCTGCATAAGCTCCGCCCTCTCCCTCATGCCCTTTATACCCAGGCATTCGCCCATGAGCATCCTTTCCCGCATATCTCTCTCCATGAACCCGACGCCATCGTCCTCCACTATCAACTCCACCCAGCCATCGTCTCCCATGAGCATGAACCTCACCCGGCTCGCGCGAGCGTGGCGGGCGATGTTGGACAGCGCCTCCTGGGCCACCCGGAAGATGGTGACCTCCGTCAGCGAGTCCAGCTTGTCCAGTTCGCCACGGGTCATGAACTCCACCGCCAGGCCGTTCTCGGCCGCGAACCTCTCGAGGAAGGTGGACAGCGTCTTCTCCAGGCCCAGGACGTCCAGTGCCGAGGGGCGGAGGTTTCCGATGATCTGCCGCAGGTCCCGCAGACCCTCGCGTGCCTTCACCTTGAGTTCTTCGATCTGGCCCGCCAGAGCGGGGAAACCGCTCATCTCCGCCTCCAGGATTTCGAGCTTGAAGACGAGGTCGAGCAGGTAGGGAGCGAGGCCGTCGTGCAGCTCGCGCGATATGCGTATGCGCTCTTCCTCCTGGGCGGCGGAGGTGCTCTGGATGAGCTCACGCAGCCGTATGCTCTTGTCCAGCGATTCCTGCATGAGCTTGGAGTTGAGGAGCGAGACGGCCAGCTGCGTGGACAGGGCGACCATGATGTCGAGCTCCTCCAGGCTGAAGCGCACGCCGTCCAGCCTGTTGCCGAACCACAGCATCCCTACCCGTTCCCCCAGGATCTCCAGGGGGATGGCGATGACCTCGCCCTCGCGGTCCCCTTTCCAGTATAACTCGCGCACCTTGCCTTCGCCCTCGTAGATACGCAATATGCCCAGTCCGATGAACTCCAGCGTGCACTGGCCCCGTTCTACCCTGTTAGCGACCGTCCAGTAAGTCGAGAACCTGGCGTTCTCGCAATCGGAGCTGTAGGTATTACGCCACTCCAGAACGCGCACGCCCTCCCGCACGGAACTCTCGAAGCCGCTGGCGGGGTGCTTATGGTCGGCGGAGTAACCCGCTATCCTGTATCCGCCGTCTTCCGACACCATCAACGTGCACGCCGCCAGGCCCATGGAGGACCTGACCTTGTCCACCACGCTCTCCGCCAGTTCCTCCAGGTTGCTCACGGTGCGTATGGAGCTGCCCAGCTCCTGCAGCAGCCGTCCTTCCTCGAACTCGCGGCCGTAGATGTAGCGGCCGGTGAGCCTCCTCGCCCAGTTGAACTCCGCCTGGTAGCCGATCATGAAGGGGATGCCGGTGATCACGAAGAGGAGGTAGGTCGTCCAGTGTAAGCCCAGGCCCAGCCCGTAGAAATAAAACACGCACAGCAGGGTGAACACCGTCAGGTTGGCCCCCATGACCAGGGCATGCGCCAGCGCGTTCCTGGTTATCGAGCGTATATCGACGAAGAGTCCATAGCGCAGAATGCCGTAGGCAAAGATCAATACGGCGATCAGGCCGGCCTGTGGGGTGGTGACATAGGGGCCGAGCTCGAAGTTCTGCAAGACGTTGGCGATGAGCATAGGCACCGGGGCCAGGGCCAGGATGAGCAAGCCCTTGCGGGCTAGCTTGAGCGAGCTGCGGCTCCGCTCCCGCAGGTAGATGACCGACGCAGCGGAGATCTCCACGAAGCCCAGGGCGGTGAGGAACCAGAAAAACGGCTCCCTGACCACCCCTACGCCCTGCCCGTAATCCACGAGATAGTAGGAGGAATACACTGCACCCGTGGTGTAGAGAAGCACCAGGCCCACCAGCCAGGGGAGATAGAGCGAGACCAGGAGTATGGGCATCTTGCGCTTATCCCTGAGGAAATAACGGTTGCGGGTAAAACAGTGCGCCAGCAGGACATAGGTGGGGATGAGCGGCATCTCCCCCAGGCCCTGGAAGCGTGTCCAGAAGGTCTTGCTCTCCAGGCTTGACACGCTCATGGTCATGGCCTCCCCCAGGGACCACACGGCCATGAGGATACAGATGAGGAAGAAGAGCGCGTTGACCACCTGGCGCCGACCCTTGAGGAACACGTAAATCCCTATGATCAGGTAGATCAGGCCGGAGGCGACGGTTATCGCGCGCGGCAGTTCATCGATCATACTGGGATTATACCATTATCTTCTAACCCCCACGCAGTAACCCGCTGGCATAGGCCAGGACGCGCGGCGATGTTGCCAGCATCTATTCTGGCCGGTCGCAATTACGTAAAACTTACGTCTCGATCCGTAACCCGCCGGTCTTCCCGCCCCGCTCCGTCTTTTCCCCGTAGAGTGTGGGCCAGCATTTATACTGGCCCCAGTCGCCATTACATAGTATCGATGTCGGGTCTGTAGACTATGGAGCGTTA
This sequence comes from uncultured Actinomycetota bacterium, assembly GCA_964415205.1. Lineage (GTDB taxonomy): Bacteria > Actinomycetota > Geothermincolia > Geothermincolales > RBG-13-55-18 > SURF-21. Next base: position 6,427 of record CAYPZH010000020.1, read on the forward strand.
TGGCAAGTCCCATCTTCCAGGGCCAACGCCGGGATATGGATCTAACGTCAGTCTTGTCTGTTGAACTGCAGCACGGCGACGGCCATGAGGACTATCCCGAAAGCCACGACGATGAGGAGGCTCTGGCCTAGGGGATAATACTGCGTCTGCAGCTGGGGCATCTGCGGCAGCGCAGCCTTGGCCTGGGCGATCCAGGATGTGAACTCGGAGTTCGCCGCCAGACTGGGCGGGATCTGGGGTAGGTTTATGGAGACGGCCGAGGTGATGGTTATGCCCTTGAGCGCTACCCCGCGCACTGCGTCCACGGCGTAGCTCATGGGGTTGATCTTGGTGAGGAACTTCATCCATCCCGGCAGATTCTGCAGGGGGAACATGGCCCCGGAAAGGAAGAACATGGGCAGGAGCACGAAGTTCATGATGATGGGGAAGGCCTCCATGGAGTGCATACGGGCCGCGAAGGCCACCCCGAACGATGTCAGGCTTATGGAGAGCAGGAACATCACCGCCAGCATAATCAAGATCTTCTCAAGGTCGTAGGGTATTCCCACCAGGGGCATGAACAGAAGCAGAATAAAGCCCTGCATGATGGCGGTGGTGGCGCCGCCGAACACCTTGCCTATGGCGATGGAAGAGCGTGGGACCGGCGCCACCAGCATCTCCTTGAGGAAGCCGAACTCGCGGTCCCAAATGATGGAGATGGCCGAGAACATGGAGGTGAATAGCACGGTCATACACAGGATGCCGGGGAACATGTAGGTCACGTACTTGGTTTCGCCACTCCCGAAGGCCGTGAAGGCGGACTGTAGGCCGGTGCCCAGTATGAAGAGATAGATGAGGGGCTGGATGAAGGCCGCGATGAGGCGGATGCGGTCGCGCAAGAAACGCTTCACGTCCCGCAGCCAGGTGATATAGATGCCCGTGGCCAGCCTGGCCGGCCAGCTCGCTCCCCTGGCCTCAACCGGCTCGCATACTTTCTCCATCGTGCCTCCCTATCTCCTCGCCGCCGGTCCGCGGAAGCCGCGAGCGAAGGCGCGCAGGTCGGCCTTACTGTCGGCGCTCTCGGGCCGAATCTCGTGGCCGGTGAGCTTGAGGAAAACGTCGTCCAGGGTGGGGCGGTGCAGGCTGATGGAGTTCACCGCCACCGGGAAGTCCCGGATAAAGCGCGGGATGAACTTCTCCCCGCTCTCCACCTCGAAGCAGAGGCATTCCCGGTCCTGGATCATGCTCACCCCGTAGTCCTCGATCAGTATCCTCTCCGCCTCCTGGTCGTCGGCCGTGGTCACCTTCACCACGTCTCCGCCCACCTGGCTCTTGAGTTCCTCGGGCGTGTCCATAGCTATTATCTCCCCGTAATCGATGATGGCGATGCGCCCGCAGTTCTCGGCCTCGTCCATGTAGTGGGTGGTGAGAAAGATGGTGATATCTTGGCGCTTCTTCAGGTCGTGTATGTATTCCCAGATGGAGTTGCGCGTCTGGGGGTCCAGGCCGATGGTGGGCTCGTCCAGGAAGAGCACCTTGGGGTAGTGCAGCAAGCCGCGAGCGATCTCCAGGCGCCTCTTCATGCCGCCGGAGAAGGTCATCACGCGGTTTTTTTCGCGGTCCAGGAGCTCCACCATCTCCAGCACCTCGCGGATGCGCCTTTCCCGTTCTTCCTTGGGAATGCGGTAAGCGTAGGCATGGAACTCCAGGTTCTCGCGGGCGGTGAGGCGGTCGTCCAGCGAGGGGTCCTGGAAGACCAGGCCAATGGACTCGCGCACGCGGTCCCGGTTCTTCGTCACGTCGCAGCCGTCCAGCACCGCGCTGCCCGACGTCGGCTTGAGCAGGGTACAGAGGATATTGATGGTGGTGGTCTTGCCGGCACCGTTCGGGCCTAGAAAGCCGAAAATCTCGCCCCGCTCCACCGTGAAGGAGATGCCCTTGACGGCGGTGAGGTCTCCGTATTCCTTGACCAGGTCGTTTACTGTGATTACAGCGTTCATGCCAAACCTTTAGCATTGCTAACAATCGTACAGGATTATATTCCCCACCCCTTAGGGTGTCAACAAAACCCCCGGTGCTCTCCATATGCATCACGGGCTTCGCGCCGCGCCGTCCGACCTTTCTTTCCCCGGACGCGCCAAAGCCGCCTTTCCAGGTTTAGCCGGATGAAAATCACGGTGTGTCCGCATAGAAACGGTATCTCGCGCCGGCGAAAGCGGGGGCGCGGCCTCCCGGGAACGGATAATCCTTACCAGGGGGGGGCCGGCCCCGGGAACGGCGGCATGACCGGGATGTTGTCCGGGTCGGGCGCGTCCGGGTCGTAGATGTCGGCGTCGAACACCTTAAAGTTCGCGGGGCCGAGGGCGACATCCATTCCCAGGGACTCGTACACATAGAGGTGTATGTTGAGGTCCTTTACGGCACCGCCGGGGTTGCCGGCGTTGTAATCCGGGGTCCTGTCCGCCTTGATCGCCGCGACGATGAGCTCCGGGTCCAGGAATGCCACCAGCTTGGTGAGGAACTCCTCGCCGCTGCTGTTGACGGCCGCCGCGATGGGGCCCGGGTCGAGGTTGGCGAGCAGGTCCACCAGGAAATCGTAGCCGGCCGTGTTGAGGAGGTTGGCAAGATCCGCGCCGCTGAAGTCGTCGGAAGCGAGCAGGCGGCCTACCAGGGACAGCTCGGGGTGCTCGACTACAGGGGGCCCAGGCTCCGTATACATGGCGTATTCCGCGTTGATGGCATTGGCGATGATCTCGCCGTCCAGGTGGGAGATGACCCCGCCCAGGAAATCGGTGTTGTTTCCGAGCAGGCCTGCCACGAAGCCCGGGTCCAGCTCCTGCAGCAGCAGGCTGGTCATGTCGGGGTTGGCGTTGAGGGCCAGGGCTATGGTGTGGGCGGACGTCTCGTCCAGTTGCGCCAGCAGGTCCGGTATCATGTCCCCCGCGGCCGGGTTGCCGTTCAGCCCGTCTGCGATCACCGGCGCCACCAGGGAGGCGCTGAGGTTGGTGATCAGCGCGCTGACCAGGCTCTGCAGCTGCGTGTTGGCGAGCAGGCCCTCGTTCGATGCCCGGGCCACGTCCGCTCCCAGGTTGGCCAGGAGGCTGCGCAGGAAGCGGTATTCCGCGTGGGTCTGTGCTCGTTGACACGAGAAGTTTATGCCGTTCGCCGCCGCCACGGCCGTTGCCGGGGTGATGTTCTCCACCACGATGCGCAGGAAGGCTGGGTTGTTGTTGAGCCCGTTGGCGATGGCCTCCCCTGTGGCCCCGTCGCTGTTGGCCAGGAGCCCCGTGAGCAGGTTGTCCGGCTCGAAATCCCCGCCAGCGTCTCTGACGTTGCGGTTTATCCCCTGCGCCAGGGCCGCCGCCGCCTCGGGCTTGATGTTGGTGATGAGCACCGAGATGAGGTCGGTCCCGTAGGGGTTCCTGTGCACGTTGAGATTGATGCCCTTGGCGAGTTGCTCCGCCGTTTTCGAACTGGCGCTGGCCAGGAAACCCTCCAGGAAGGCAGGGTTAGCGTTCACCGCCCCGGCCAGGACCGCCGGGTCGAGGGCGCCGATGACGCCTGCGAGGAAGTCCCTTCCCGCCCGCCAGTTGTCCTTGACGCCCATGGCCATGGCCGTTCCCATCTGACCGGTGAGGCCGGAGACCAGCCCCTCTAAGAAGGCCGGGTTGTCGTTGAGCGCGCCCGCGAGCGGCACCGCGTCCAGGTGCGATAGCACCGAGGCCAAGAAGTCCGGGTTGCGGTTGGAGCCCTCGATCATGGGTGCCACCACGCCGGGCGGGAGCTGCGCGATGAGGTCGGTCACGAAGTCGGTGTGCGTCCCCAGGGCCGCGGCCACCGGAGCCGGGTCCAGGTCAGCCAGCAGCGCTCCCACGAACTCGGGGTTCTGATTGACCCCGGAGGCGATATACGGCGAAAGGGAGGGAGGCATGAGACGCGACAGCTCCTCGGTGATCTCGGGATGGGCGTCCAGCGCGTTCGCCAGTATGGCCGGGTTGAGGGCGTTAAGCGCCTCCACGATGAGGGACGGGTTGGCGTTCACGCCCGATCCCGCGCCCGCACCCACCGACGGGTCCAGGAGCGGCAAGAGGTCAGCGGTGAGGTCGGGGTGAGCGTTGACCACGTTCGCGAGTACCTGCACGTCCAGGAGCCCCAGGATGCGCGAGAGCATGGCCTTGTTGCTGATGAGGTCGGCCGCGAAGGAGGGGTCCACGTAGTCGGTGGTTTTCTCCACCAGGTCGATGGAGGAGTTGATCAAATCGGCCACCACGTCGGTGTCCAGGAACGAGACGAGGTCGTTGATGAAATCCGTGGACGCCGCGAGCGCGTTGGCCACCGGCACCGGCTGCATGAAGGGAGCCGATGCCGAGAGGATAGTGGTGTTGTTGAGTATATCCGAGATGAAAGCGGGGGTCACTGAGCGGGTCACCTGTATAACCGTGGCGATGTTCTGGTTGAGCGCCCCGGCCAGCACGGCCGGGTCGAGGTAGCCCATTATAGAGGCCAGGAAGGCCCCGTTGCGGTTGATCACGGAGGCTATCACCGCCGGGTCGATGTAACCCAGCGAGGTGGAGAGCATATTGCCGTTGGCGTTGACCACGTCCGCCAGCACCGCCGGGTCGAGGTAGGCGACCAGGGATGCCAGGAAGCCGCCGTTCTCGTTCACGATCTGTCCGGTCACGGCGGGGTCCAGCAGGCCCATGATGGCGGTGAGGAAGGGCCCGTTGCCGTTTAGCACCCCCGCTATGACCATGGGGTCCAGGTATGACAGCACCGCGGCGACGAACTCCCCGTTGGCGTTGATGCCCGCGTTCAGCGCCTCGGCATCCAGGTATCCCAGGAGGTCGGCTATGAACTCGCCGTTGGCGTTGACCGCCTCGGCGATGACCGCGGGGTCGAGGTACCCCACCAGGTCGACGGCGAAATCGCCGACGTTGTTCACCACGTAGGCTATGGACTCCGGGTCCAGGTAAGGCATGATCGCGGAGAGGAAATCGGGGTTGTCGTTGACGGCCTCGGCTATCACCGTTACCGTGTTCTCCTCCACCATGGCGTTGAGCAGCTCGGAGACGAACTGCGGGTTTTCGTTGATGGCCTGCGCCACCGCCTCTGCCTTCGTGTTCTTGAGCATGTTCGAGAGCAAGTCGACGTCTGACGCCATCTTGCCCAGCAGGGGGCCCACGGGACTGCGGGAGGGCAGCAGCATGACCGCGCCCACCACCACCGCTGCCACCAGTAGCACGATGACCGCTATGTTCACTATCAGCTGTATCGGTCTCTTCAGTAAAAACATCTCTGCAACCTCTGGTATGCTTCCCTACGGATCGACCAGGGGACCGGTATAGAACCCGTCCAGATACCCCACCCCGGGCGTATCCAGTCCGAGGGGGAAGCCGAACACGTTGGCGTTGAACCTCAGCCTCACTCTCAGCCCCAGGTTATGCAGCAGGCCGGTGTAATCGCCGGCGGCGTGCCCGTCGTTGATGCTGTTGTTGAGGGCGTCCGCCAGCACCTGGGCCAGGGCGTCGTTGTTGGACATCATGTCCGTGAGCAGGTCGAAGGCGTCCACACCCGCCGGCTTCTCCCACCCGCGGGTGTCGATGCCCGTCACCGGGTCGTAGGTATAGGTGTCGGTGAGGTTCACGATTCCCGCCATCTCCGCCGCCGTCCCTTCCGCGCTCAGCTCGGACAGGATGCCCTCGAGCAATGGCTGCAGGCCGCCGCTGAGGGCGTCCGCCACCTGGGAGGCGTCCAGGGGTGATGCGCCGGGGTTGGGACCGAGCAGCTCGGCGGCCAGGCCCATGCCTGGCCCCCCGGTTATGCGCGCGAACATGTCGGCGTCGCTGGCGGCCAGGTTGTTGCGCAGGAAAAACGACGGCGGCGCGTCCAGCCCGGCGTTGATGCCGACGGCCAGAGCCGCCGGGTCCAGGTTGTCCAGCAGCGCGTTGAGGAAGATGGTGCCCTCCGGCGACTCCAGGGCGCCGGTGATGGCCGCCAGGGTGTGGGAACGACCCCCGGCCCCCGGTTCTTTAGCCTGCTGCCTGGTGCCCGCGAAGACGATGTTCAGTATCTCGTAGAACGCCGACGATCCCTCCCCTACCGCCAGGGCGTTGAGGCCCCGGGCCACGGCCTCTCCGGTCCTTTCGTCCAGGTTGACCAGCAGGCTGGTGAGGAAACCGGCGTTCCGGGAAGCGCTCAGGTTGAGCCCTTCCGACAGGGCCTGTGCCGTCTCCGGCGCCATGTTCTCCATCAGCACCTCCATGAGGCTTTTCCTGCCCTCAGCCTCGGCGATGGCCACGGCGTCGTTGGTGGCTATGCCCATGCGCTGTCCGGCCTGGGCGTTGAGGTTGCCCACCAGCAGGCGCAGGAGCCCCGGGTTGCTCTCCAGGGCAGGGCCGAGCGCGATGGCGACGTTCTCATTGAGTTTACCGAGCAGTCCCGCGAGGAACCCGGAGGTGTTCTGGTTGGCGCCCTCGGCCATGGCCGCGCCGCTTGCGGAGTCCAGGTTCGCCAGCAGCTCCACCAGGAAGTCCGGCTTGCCGTTCACGGCATCGGCGATCGCCCGCCCCAGCTCCCCGTCCAGTTGGGCGATGAGTTCGCGCGTGAGCTTGGGGTTCTCGTCCAGGGCATCGGCGATGACCACCGGGTCGAGATAGGAGATGAGCTGGGCGAGGAAAGTCCCGCCCTGGTTCAGGCCTCCCGCCACTGCCTGGGCGAAATGCGCGTCGAGATGGGCGGCAAGCCCGCGGGTGGTGCCCTCGTTTATGGAGAGGAGCAGGGCCAACCCGGGGGCGTTCAGTTCACCTATGAGCGTGGAGATGAAGTCACCATTGGCGTTGAGCCCTATGGCGATCCCCGCCGCCGCCAGGGGCGAGAGATGTGCCGAGAGCTCCTCGGAAAAGCCGGTGGTCTCCTCCAGTATATCGATGAGGGAATCGACGTTCAGGTTGTCCAGGGCCGCGTCAATGAGGGCCGCATTGCCGTTCACGCCCGCAGCGGCCGCCCTCGCCACCACCGGGTCGAGGTTGGCCACCAGCGCTTCCATGAATCCACCCGCCCCCTCCAGCACCCCGGCCAGGAAGGCGGGGTCGGAGGAGCCGATGACGCGGTCGAGGAATGCCGGTGAAAGGTTGATGCCCTCAGCCGCAGCCCGCCCCAGTGACGGGGGCAGGTTGGCGATGAGGGAGGTGATGAAAGCGGAGTTGACGTTGAGGGCCGAGGCCAGAACCGAAGTGTCCACACGGTCTATGACGTCACTGAGGAAACCCTCGTTGTTCGCTATGTAGGTGATGAGGTCGTCGTCGAGATAGGAGACTATGGAGGCCACGGCGTCGCCGGTGCCGTTGATGGAAGCGGCCAGTCCCTGGGGGTCCAGCCTTGCCATGACCTCCTTGACGAACGCGGCGTTGCCGTTGAGGACCCCCGCAATGGGCGCCGGGTTCAAGACTCCCAGGATGCGGGTGAGCACCGCCTGGTCCGAGGCGATGGCGGCCGATGCCCGCGGGTCCATGCGGTCCACCACGCCGATGAGGAAAGACTTGTTCTCGTTGATGGTCCTGACCACTATGTCCGGGTCCAGGTAACGGGTCAGGCCCACCATGAAGGCACCGTTGGCGTTCATGGCCGCGGCCAGGACGCGGGCGTTGAGGTTCGCGAGCAGCCCGGAGACGAAAGCGGAGTTGGAGTTGATGGCCTGGGCGGTAGGCCCGGGGTCCAGCAGCGACAGCACGGTCGAGAGCCAGGACCCGTTGGCGTTCACCGCCGCGGCGATGACCGCGGCGTCCAGCGACTGGAGCAATCCCGCCGTGAAGGCGGGGTTGGCGTTCATGGACGCGGCGAGGACCACAGGGTCCAGGTAGGAGACCAGCGCGGTGATAAAGGGTCCGTTCACGTTGACGATGCCCGCGATCACCTCGGGATCCAGATCCGGCAGGAGGGCAGCGGTGAAGTCCGAGCTGGCGTTCACCGTTCCCGCCAGAACCTCCACGTCCAGGAGAGGCAGCAGGTCCGCGATGAGGTCTCCGTTGTCGTTGACCGCCTCCGCCACGGGCTCGGGGTCGAGGGCGGACACCAGGGCCACCAGGAAATCGGGGTTGGCGTTGACGGCGTTGGCGGTGTCCTCCATGTTCTGGGGGTCCTCCAGTTCCTCGAGAAGGGCGGCCAGGAACCCGGGGTTGTCGTTGATGGCCTTGGCGACCTCGTTGGGGTTCAGGCCCCCGATGAGGCCGGCCAGGGTATAGCGCTGGGAGGACATCTTGCCCAGGATGGTGCCCACGGGCCCCTTCACCGGCAGGAGCATGAGTATGCCGCCCACCACCAGGGCCACCAGGAACAGTATGACCACCAGGTTAACCGCTATCTGTATCGGCTTGCGGACCAGCATCTTATCTTCCCATCGCTCTCTTCCTCACGGTCACGGTGTCCATGCCGGGCCCTCCCAGTGGGAGTCATTCGCAGACCCGTCATTCTCGTACTCTCCCCCTTCGATAAGAGACCATGCCCAACCCTCCTGGTCGGCCAGGCCCAGGAATTCCAGCATCGAGATATGCGCTTTCAGGTACACGTAGAACCAGGTCACCTCGAGCATGGTATGGTGCTCGCCGCTCACCGGGGACACGAAGGGGAGCCTGTTCCTCTCCGCCGTGGTGAGGGTGGCGCCGCTGGCGCCGTTCTCCAGCACGTTCGCTATCACCTGGGCGTCCAGCTGCCTGATCAGCCCGGCGAGGAAAGCGCCCGAACCCCCTACCCCTGCATCGGCCAGCAGGTCGCGCAGGGTGGCGCCCAGCCCGACATCTCCCGCTGCCTCCATGATCTCATTTGTCAAAAAACGTCCCAGATCATGGTTGGCGTTCAGGATCGCCGCCA
>CAYPZH010000020.1:15280-25130 GCA_964415205.1 uncultured Actinomycetota bacterium
GGGGGGCCCGGGGGGCGGTTTTCCCCCCAGTTTGGTTTAACCGGGGGGTGAACTGGCCGTTAAACCCCGGGGGGTAATCGGCCGAACCCCCCGCCCCCGCGTCAGCCAGCAGGTCGCGTAGAGTGGCGCCCAGCCCTATCTCACCGCCGGCCTCCATGATCTCCCTGGTCACCCCCGGGTTTACGTTCAGTATCGCCGCTACGTTGCCCCCGTCCAGGTGGGAGAGCAGGTCGGTCACGAAGGCCTGCCCTCCCGCCGTGCCCAGCGCGTTGTTCAGCGCGTCGGCGAGGGCGGCCCCGTCCAGGGCCTCCACCAGGGCGGTCACCCAGGTTTCGTTGTCGTTGATACCCGCGGCCATGCTCGCGCCGTCCAGGTGGTTGAGCAGGTGCTCGACCAGCTCGGCATTGTTGTTGAGCCCGTTTGCCACCGCCGCCGCGGTGCTCGGCTCCAGGTTCCGTATGAGGGTAGCGATGAAGTCGTCCATGGGGTAAGGCGGCCCCTGGTTGAGCACTTTCGTGATGACCTCTCCCAGCTCGGGGTCGGTCCCCTCCACCAGGGCCTGCAAAAAACCGCTGCTGCCCAGGTCCGCGTTGAGGTTAAGCCCCGCCGCGATCTCCTTGCCCACGTCGCCGTTGAGGACGGGCAGCATCTGGGTGATGATATTGTCATCGGTGTAATTCCCCGCACCGTCGAGGACCGCGTTCCTGAGCCCCGCGGCCAGTTCCTCCCCCACCTCCCCCGAGAGGTTCCCCATGAGCTGGGCGGTTAGATCGGTGTCGTTCTGGTTGAGCCCCTCGGCGATGGCCCTTCCCACCTGCGGGTTGAGGTTGCTTACCAGGGGCTCGATGATGCCGGGGTTGGCGTTGAGCGAATCCGCTATCCTGCGGCCGGTTTTTCCGTTCAGGGTGCGGGCAACGGCGGTCGCGGTGTCGGGATTGGCGTTCATGCCCGCCGCTATGGCCGCGGCGGCGCCCGCGTCGAGGTTCTCGAGCATGCCCGCGACGAAGTCGGGGTTGGCGTTCACCGCATCCGCCACCACCACGGGGCTGGTGTCGACCAGCAGGGAACGGACCATGGACAGCGCTGCCGGCTCGCCCGCGTCGGTGTTGACGCCGTTGGCGATGGCCTCGGCCGCCCCCGCGTCCAGGAGCGGTATGAGCCCGGCGATGAGCGCGTCGGCTGCGCCCCCGTTGAGGATTCCCGCGAGCACCACCGGGTCGGACGTCTGCAGCACCGTGTTCACCAGGTCGGGCCTCAGGTTCAGGGTCTGGCCGACCTCCGCGGCGAGGTTGTTGGGCAGCAGGGCGAGCAGGTTTGGCACGAAGAGCCCGGAGAGGTCCAGGGCGTGTGATATCTGCGCCGCGTCCAGGCTGTTGGTGATGTCGATGAGGAACTGCGGGTTGTCCTCGGACCCGGCCAGCAGCGCCTGCACGAATCCGGGCGAGATCTCACCCACCAAGCCAGTGATGAAGGCGGGGGCCCGGGCCAGGGCGGAGGCTATCTGCGCCCCGTCCAGGTTGCCCAGCATCGCCTTGGCCAGCTCGGGGTTGCCCTCCAGGGCTTGGTTGGTGGCCTCCGCCAGGGCCGGGTCCAGCAGGGGCAAAAGGCGGGTCACGAGATCGGTGTGCTCCCCCAGCGCCGCGCCGACGGCGGCGGTGTCGATGAGGGGGAGCACCCCTGTGACCTGCCTCTGGTTGTTGAGCATGGTGGCCACAAGGTCCGGGTCTATGGCGTCAATGACCTGGTAGATGAGGTCGGGGTTGGCGTTGGCAATCCCCGCCGCCCAGGCGGGGTCGATGGCGTTGAGGAGCCCCGAGGTGAAGGGAGAGGAATTGTTCATCATCGCCGCGATGACCGCCGGGTCCAGGCGGTCCATGAGGTCGTTGATCCATGCATCGTCGTATGCTGTCAGCGCCAGTATGTTATTGAGCAGCTCGTCTGAGAGGCTGTTCACCAGGTCGGCCGTGGAGCCTGAATTCGCGTTTAGCACCCCGGCGATTACCGCGGGGTTCAGGAAAGACATCATCCTGGACATGAAGGTGGGGTGCGCGTTCATCCCCGCCGTCAGCACCGCGGGGTCGAGATATGCCAGGATGCTGGTGATGAAGCCCCCGTTGGCGTTGACCACGTCGGCCACCACCGCGCTGTCAAGGTACCCCAGGAGGTCATTGACCATGGAGGGATTGCCGTTGAGCGCCCCGGCCAGGACCACGGGGTCCAGAAAACCGATGAGCGCGGTGACGAAGGGGCCGTTGGCGTTAACCGCTCCCGCCATCACCGCCGGGTCCATGGCCGCCGTCATGGCGGTGAGAAAAGCCCCGTTGGCGTTGAGGGCTTTCGCGAGGACCTCGGCGTCCAAGGCGCCCACGAGTTCCGCTACGAACGGCCCGACCTCGTTCACTATCCCCGCGACCGCCTCGGGGTCCAGGAATTCGAGTAGTTCGGTTATGAACTCCGCGCCGGCCGGGTCGTTCAAGGCCACCGCCAAGGTGGCCGGGTCAAGCTCCGCCAGGAGCGCGGCAATGAACTCAGGGCTTTCGTTCACGCCCTCGGCGATGATCTCGGCCCCATCTTCACCCAGGGCTGCGAAGAGGTCGCCCATCATCTCGGGGTTGTTGCGCAGGGCCTCGGCGAGCTCGGCGGGGTCGAGGTTTCCGATGAGCCCGGAGAGTATGCCCCTGGTGCAGGCCATTTTCCCCAGAAGGGGGCCTGCGGGGTTATGGGACGGTATGAAAGCCACTGCACCCAGCACCACCGCCCCGATCACCAGGACGATGACCACCAGGTTTATGACCGTCTGGACTGAAGTCCTCAGCATCCCTTGCCTCGCTTCAAGCCTTCAGCCGATTCAGAGATCCATAATATACATATGCCCCGCCTCTATATAATTAACCTTAAAACAGCCAGTATTGTAAACCCCCCGGTTTTGTTATTTGCACCATTTTAACAGCTTGGTAACATTATTGTAACATCGAAGCAAGCACCCCGCGACGCCCGTCCAGCGCCGCTAGCGGCTCCCGGCCTTTGCGGTCAAACACGCCCGGCCACCGAGGTCAGGGAGGGCTCCGAAGCCGATTCTTCCTCCTGCCGTCAAGGCTGCAGTACGCCCAGGGTGCCGGTACCGCCTTCCCCGCCCGCCCAGTACATGGCCCTCTCCACCACTAGGGGGACGTCCGAGAAGACCTTGACGGAGGCGTCGCGGCCGGGGTCGACCTCATTGGCGTAAACCGTGGTGCGCGAAAATCCTTTCAGGTCTACCCGGCAGCTTGCGCTGCTTCCGTCCGCGCGCAGGAAGGTGAGGGTGACGCAGGCCGGACAGTCGGTGGGGTTGGCCAGCAGGACGTACTCTTCGAACCCCCAGGCGGTGGAGCCCTCGGCAAGGAACCAGTTGCGCGCCGCGGTCACCGCGCCCGCGCTGCAGTGCCCATCCGAACGGAGACGCCGGTCCTTTGGCCAGTACATGGCCCTCTCCACGATCACCGGCTGGTCCGCCCGCACGTACGCGGAGACGTCGCTTCCGCTTACCAGCCCGGAGACATCCAGAGTGAAGCGCGAGTCGGGCCCCACGCTGCGGACCGTTCTCGCCACTGCCCCTCCCGGCCCCATGAGGGTGAAATCGACGCTAGCCGGGGCCGGGTTGGGGTTCTGCACCAGTATGTAGGTCTCGAAGCCCCAGGCGGTGGTGCCCTCCGCCAGGTACCAGGTGGCACAACCACCGGTCACCCCAAGGGTGGCATGGCCGCCGTCCTTTCCGTTCCAGTACATGGCGCGCTCCACCACCACCGGGACGTCCGCGTGCACGTGGGTGGAGACGTCGCTGGAAGACACCAGCCCATTCACGAGCAGGGTCTCACGCGATTCAGGGGCCATGGTGCAGGAATATTCCTGCGTGGACCCTCCCGGCTTCATGAAGGTCATCCGCACCGCGGCGGGGGTGGGGTTGGGGTTCTGCACCAGTATGTAGGTCTCAAAGCCCCAGGCGGTGGTGCCCTCCGCCAGGTACCAGTCGCCGGCCGGCGAGTTCGCGCCCACCGCGGCGTGGCCCCCCGTCATCCCCCCCCAGTACATGGCCCTCTCGACCACCACCGGCCGGTCGGCGTGCACGTAGGTCGAGACATCGCTCGCCACTACGAGCGCGTTCACGGGTACGGTAAGCCTGGACGCGCCGGCCATGGAGTAGGACTGCTGCTGCGTGGAACCTCCCGGCTTCATGAAGGTCATCTGCACCGCGGCAGGGGACGGGTCGGTGTTCTGCACCAGTATGTAGGTCTCGAAGCCCCAGGCGGTGGTGCCCTCCGCCAGGTACCAGTCCCGCGCGGGACGTGCCTGCCCCTGGTTGCGGTAGACGGTGACGGTGTGTTCTCCCGCCCAAGCGCCGCCGGCATCGATGGCCTTCACGGTGATGGCGTGAGTGCCCTCCGCGAGCTGGCCCAGGTCCCAAGAGGTGAACTCGTGGGCCAGGCTGCCCGCGGGCGACGGTTCCGTATAATGCTCGACGAGCTCCCCGTCGAGCCAGAACTCCATGTATCTGACCGCCGCGTTCGCGCTGCTCGCCGCCGCGGACACCCTGCCGGAAACCGGGTACGACAAGTCCTGCGGTGAGGTGACCGTGACCAGGGGCACCCTCAGGGCGCCGTTTATATCCAGCAGTCCCCAGCCGTAATACTCGTCGTACCCGGGGTCTCCCAGGTCGCGGGCACTGTCCTTGAGCCTGCGCCACACCTCTTCGGGGGTGGAGCCGGGGTACTCGGCCATCACCAGGAGCGCTGCCGCGGACACGTGTGGGGTGGCCTCAGACGTCCCCGTGCCCTGGTAATATTCTTCGCCAGGCCTGGGGCCGATTATCCCCTCCCCGGGCGCGGTGAGGTCCACGGATGTATTGTGGTTGGAGAACCAGGAACGCACGCCGCTCGCGCCCACCGAACCCACGCCGATCACGCCGTTAAGAGCGGCGGGGTAGTTTATGCGCGTATCTCCCTCGTTTCCCGCCGCCGCCGCCATCACGCAGCCCAAGGACAGGGCGTAAGAGGCGGCGTCATCCAGCTCCTGCGAATAAGTGGACGAGGTCAGGCTCATGTTGATCACGTCCGCCCCGTTGTTCGCGGCATGGTAGATGGAATTGACCACGCTGTCCAGGGTCCCCTGCCCGTCCGCCCCCAGTGCCTTGAGGGGCATCACCCGCGCCTGCCAGTCCACGCCCGCCATCCCGACGCCGTTGTCCGTGTTTGCGCAGGCCATCCCGGACACCATGGTCCCATGACCGTGATCGTCCCAGGGGTCCGAGTCTCCGTTGTAGTAATCCCACCCTCCCTTACGGCGGCCGAGAAGGTCCGGGTGCGTGTAATCCATGCCGGTGTCGATCACCGCCAGGGTCAGGTCCGCGGAACCCGACTGCATGTCCCACGCGTCGCCGGCCCCCACGCCGTACTGCCCCTTGAGGTTCCACTGCTGCCCGTAGAGGGGGTCGTTTGGCTCCGTGGAGCTCACCCTGAAGACTATGTTGGGCTCCGCTGCCTTGACCAGGGGAGACGACATGAGCGCCCGCGTGGCCTCAAGTTCGTCCGTGCCCTCGCGCAGGCGCAGCCTGATCGCCTTCTTGCGCGGGCCGACGAAGTATGAGAGGTATTCCCTTCCCGTATCGCCTGCCAGCATGCCCCCGAACTCCCCTATCAGGCTGGCCACCCCCTGGGGGGTGGGGTTCTCCGGCACCACCACGACCTCTCCTGGCCTGTAGCTGCCGGGTGGGTAGTGCGAGGGGTCGAGGCGCGACGCCAGACGAGACCCGGCGGCTTTTCCCCGGACGCTCCCGGCGGCGAAAGGCGCTTGCGACTGTGCCGCGAAAAAACACGTGGCCAAGAGCAAAAAGGCGACCGCGCCGTGCATGAAGGCCTTATTCATCCCTTTGCTGTTGAACACATGCACCTCCGGAGACGACCGCCTCGGAACCATGCTGCGGACCCGCTCTCCCGCTCGCGGCCCGCGCCGTCATTGGTATTATGCAGGTTTAAACGCACATACACCATGAGCATATCGTCCACCGCGCGACATTCTTTCATCCCGGAGATGCATCAGGCCGGCGCCGCAGCGGCGCCGGCCTGCCCCAATGCATCCCGGGCATTTATCCGCCGTTATCGCCCTCGGCGGCGACGCGGGCGATATCTGCCCCGAGAAGGGTGAGTTTCCGCTCTAGCCCCTCGTAGCCGCGGTCGATGTGATGCACGTCCAGGAGGTGGGTCTCGCCCTCCGCCGTCAAGCCGGCCAAGACCAGGGCGGCGCCGGCGCGCAGGTCGGGCGCGCAGACCTCGGCGCCGCTAAGTGCTCCCACCCCCCTGACGATCGCGTGATGGCCTTCGATGTTGATATCGCATCCCATGCGGTTGAGCTCGTCCACGAACATGAAACGGCTCTCGAAGACGTTCTCGGTTATCACGCTTGTGCCCGAGGCCAGGCACAGCAATACCATCATATGGGGTTGCAGGACGGTGGGACCCCCCGGGAAGGCAAGGGACGCCAGGTCGACCGGCATGTAAGCCTCGCCGCCTTTTACAGACAGGCCTCCCTCCGCCTCTTCGATTTCTACGCCGGTCTCACGCAGTTTTTCCACCGGCAGGCCCAGATGAGCCGGATCAACGCCGCGGATGAGGACCTCTCCCCCCGTCACCGCGGCGGCCACTGCCAGGGTGCCTGCCTCGATACGGTCTCCTATGGCCTCGTGCTCGGTCCCCCTGAGCTGCGACGGGCCGGTGATCTCTATGATGGGGGTGCCGGCACCCTCTATCTCGGCCCCCATGGCGGTAAGGAACGCCGCCAGGTCCTGGATCTCCGGCTCGCGGGCGGCGTTCTCGATGACCGTGCGCCCCTCGGCCCCCACGGCGGCCATGATGAGGTTCTCCGTGGCCCCGACGCTGGGGAAATCGAGTATGATATACGACCCCTTAAGACGAGGGGCGCGCGCATGCACGTAGCCGTGCTCGGTTCTTATCTCCGCTCCCATTTCGGCCAGCCCCTTAAGGTGCATGTCTATCTTGCGCGAGCCTATGTTGCACCCCCCTGGGATGGCCACCGAGGCCTCGCCCCAGCGCGCTACCAGGGGTCCCAGGACTATGATCGACGCCCGCATGCGCCTCACCAGCTGGTAAGGCGCTTCGCGCGCGGAGAACTCGCCGGAGCGTATCCTCAGCCCATCTCCCTCCCATTCCACCTCCGCGCCCAGACGCCACAGCACCTCCACCATGGTCTCCACGTCCGTGATGCGGGGAACGTTGCGCAGGAGGCATTCCTCGGGGGTGAGCAGGCTGGCGGCCATGAGCTTGAGCACGGAGTTCTTGGCCCCGCCCACCCTCACCTCCCCCCGCAGGGGGTTCCCCCCCCTGGTGACGCACCTGCGCATCTCCAAAAAAAAAAAGAAAAAAACAGCAGCCGCCGGTCTGCCCGCCCAACGTTCGTTCCATAACCCCTCGCCCGCTTTCCAGGGCGGAGCGACGCGCAGCGCTGGGGCCGAGGCGGGATGGAGCAACGTAAGAGATCCCGCCCGGGTGTCGCCTATATCGACGCCCATACCCGGGCACGATCCGGTCGGTCGAAGCTTCAGTCTGCGCTGCCCCCAGCCTGAGAACTACCAGCCCGGTCGCAGAGACAAACGTGCATCGAAGTGGCCGAGGATAAGAGATCCCGCCCGGGTGTCGCCTATATCGACGCCCACACCCGGGCTCGCTATGTTTTATTACTACGTAGCTGTTGTGAGTACCACTTGCCCGGCGAGCAAGGTGCTCGGAGGAGGCTTGCGACGACGACCAGCCTTGTCGCCGGGCCTGAAATGCACTTGCTGGGGGGTCAGCATCCAGCGGTCCGGGTACCCTATGAGCGGAGACGCTCCATGCGCTCGGCCTCCTTACGCTGCAGGGCTTTCTTCACCTTTTTCAGGCGGAATATGTCCTCGCGCGCGCGTTCCTCCAGGCTCATCTGGATGAACTTGATCTGCTCGTCGTATTCGGGGACGACGATGTTCTCGAGGGCGTTGACGCGGCGGTTGGTCTTGCGCAGCTCCTCGCCCAGGCGGCGCAGGCGCGTCTCGATGTCGGCCGACTCGATGATCACGTCGATGATCTCCTCGAACTTCTCCGCCGCCGCGTCGACCCGGCTGGATACGCCGGTGATGCCGTATCCCCGCTTGAGCACGTTGCGCATGCTGCTCTGGCCCTTGCGGATGACCGGTATGGGCACCCCCATGACGTGGGTCCCGGTGATGTCCACCATGATGTCGCCCTGGGAAGCGTAGGAGGCGGAGCGCACATTGGGGCCGCCGTCCTTGGCCTTGGCCATGGCCAGGTCGAACTGGGCGTCCGCGGTCACCCGCTCCAGGCGCAGCGACAGGCGCATGGTCTCGTCGATGATGGGCATGAACTCCGCCAGCAGAGCGTCCCTCTTGCGCTTGAGCAGGTTCATGCCCTGGTCGGCGAGGGCCCGGCTGTCCTTGCACTTGAGCAGCTCACTCCTGGTCGGGTGGACCTGTTCCATCTGCTCTACTCTCCTGCCTTGCCGTTAACGATCAACTCTCGGCTGCGGCGAACTCCTCCGCCATCTCCGGGTTGTAGTTCTTGTCCACGTATTCCAGCTTGATACGCTTTATTGTCTCCTTGGGCATCATGCTGATGAGCTTCCAGCCCAGCTCAAGGGTCTGGTCCAGTTCGCGGTTCTCGTCCTTCTGGTCAAGGTAGTTCTGCTCGAAGGCGTCGGCGAACTTCAGCGCCATGCGGTCGACATCCGTGAGAGCTTCCTCGCCGACGATGGCCACCAGGCGGCGCAGGTCGACTCCCTCGGCGTAATAGGCGTAGAGCTGGTCGGCTACGCCGCGGTGGTCCCCCCGGGTGCGCCCTTCTCCGATCCCCAGGTTCATGAGCCTGGAGAGGCAGGGCAGCACGTCGATGCAGGGGAAAATGCCCCGGCGGTGCAGGTTGCGCGAGAGCACGATCTGCCCCTCGGTGATGTAACCGGTGAGGTCCGGGATGGGGTGGGTGATGTCGTCGTCGGGCATGGCAAGGATGGGCACCTGGGTCACCGAGCCGGGCTTGCCCTTGATGCGCCCCGCCCGCTCGTATATGGAGGCGAGGTCGGTGTACATGTACCCGGGGTAGCCGCGGCGCCCCGGCACCTCCTCTCGGGCGGTGGAGATCTCGCGCAGGGCCTCGCAGTAGTTGGTCATGTCGGTGAGGATCACCAGCACCTGCATGTCGTGCTGGAAGGCCAGGAACTCGGCCACGGTCAGGGCGCAGCGCGGGGTCTGCAGCCGCTCCACCGTGGGGTCATCGGCCAGGTTGAGGAAGAAGACCACCCTCTCCAGGGCGCCCGAACGCGCGAAGCTGTCCTGGAAGAAGGATGCCTCGCGGCGGGTGATGCCCATGGCCGCGAAGATGATGGCGAACTCCTCGCCCCCCACGATCTTGGCGTTCTTCACTATCTGTGCCGCGAGCTCGTTGCCGGGCAGGCCAGCCCCCGAGAAGATGGGGAGCTTCTGCCCGCGTACCAGGGTGTTGAGCCCGTCGATGGCGGATACGCCGGTCTGTATGAAGTCGCGGGGTTCCTCGCGGCTCCAGGGGTTGATGGGCGAGCCGGTTATCTCCCTCTCCTCCTCCGGGAAGACCTCCGGGCCCCCGTCGATGGGCTGACCCATGCCGTTGAGGACGCGCCCCAAAAGGTTGACCGAGCATGGCATCTTGGCCACTTCACCGCGGAACCGCACGTTGGTCTTGTCCACGTCCAGCCCCGCCGTGGGGCCGAAGACCTGCACCACCGCGAGTTCTCCCGAGATCTCGATTACCTGGCCGTACTTGATGGAGCCGTCGGCGGACCG
>CAYPZH010000021.1:0-2053 GCA_964415205.1 uncultured Actinomycetota bacterium
AGCAGGTGCGGGGGTGGACGCCTCGGTGCGCCTCACCTGCGACCAGACCTTCCTGGCCGAGAGGCCCATGTACTTCTCCTACACAGGTTACGGGGCCCCGGACTGGACCGGGGGCCACTGCGTCATCGGGGCCACGCAGGCTGCCGGGGGCTGGTTCTTCGCCGAGGGCTACACCGGCCCCGGGTTCGCTGAGTTCCTGTGCATCCAGAACGCGGGCACGGCAGACGCCCCCGTCACCGTCACCTACTACCCCGAGGGCGGGGACCCCGTGAAGAAGGACCCCATAAGCGTTCCTGCGGGCACGCGCAAGACGGTGTACGTGAACGGCGAGGAGGGAGCGGGGCCGGATAAGTCCATCTCCACCCTGGTGTCCTCCACCCAGCCCATCATCGTGGAGAGGCCCATGTACTTCTCCTACGGGCCGGGCGGCTGGACCGGCGGCCACGACGTGGTGGGATTCGTGCCCTGACGCAACCCCTTGGGGTCAGAGCTCAAAACTTGCATTTTTCAACATCTGAGCTCTGACCCCGAATGTTTGCATGACCCCGAATGTTGGCAATATAGCCGGAAACGGCCCTTTCCCCTCGCGCTGTTTTTCCTGGCAAGCAAGCCCCATCGTTCCACAACACACCCCGCCAGCAAGGCGTAAGGTGCTCATTCAAGGGGCTAGAGGTGACCCCATATGTTCGACCGTGAGATAATGCTGGCGGGAAGACAAACGGAGAAGCGAAAGGTGGGGCTGCCGTGACCGGAACCGGGTGGCGTACTGTAACCAGAGCCAGCTTGCCTTTCATCGTCCCGCTGGCCGTCGCCATGGTGCTGGTCGCGCTCACGGCCGCGTATGCCCCGGGGGCATCCCTCCTGCCGCGGCCGCCCCACATGCAGACCGAGGCCCCCGCGAAGAGCTGGGAGTTCGAGCGCTTCGACTCCGAGATCACCGTACACGAGGACGGCTCCTTCACCGTGCGCGAAACCCAGGTGGTCAACTTCACCGGCCCCTTCACCTTCCTCAAGCGGGATATCACCACCCAGCTGGCGGGCTTCGACGAGGGCAGGACCTACGGCAAGGTGCGCGTGAAGGACGTGGAGGTCTACAACCTCGACGGCACCCCCTACGACGGCAGCCTGTGGGAAGCGGACTCCTACACCGGCGGCGAGCTCATCACCATCAATTTTGAAGCCCGGGACGAACAGCTGGGCTGGATCATCGAGTACCGCATGAAGGGGGCCATTATCTACGCCGAGGACTACGACCGCCTGTACTGGAACGCGCTCTCCATAGACCGCGCCGTGCCCGTCAAGCACTCGCGCATCACCGTCGAGCTGCCCGCGGAAACAAACATGAGCGAGGTGGAGGCCATCGATTACTACGCCGACCCCTCCGGCGGCTCGCACCGCAGCGGCAGGCAAGGCAACGTGCTGTGGTGGGAGGCGGAGAACGTCTACCCCTACACCTCCTTCACCATAGACGTCTCCCTGCCCAAGGGTACCATCATGAAGCCCTGGCCCTATCGCACCTCCACCCTCCTGCTCATGCTCTTCCTGGCCCTGGGCATCTTTCTCGCGGCCGCCCTGGTCATGCTGGCGCTGTGGTTATGGAAGGGCAGGGACGTCTACAGCGGTCCCCCTCCCTCCGTCGCCTACGGGCCCCCGCACGAGCAGAGGCCTGCGGTCCTGGCCATGCTGGTGCACCAGCAGCCGAAGATGGACGACGTAGGGGCGACGGTGGTGGACCTGGCCGTACGCGGCAAGCTGCTCATCATCGAGGACCCGGAGGAGAAATACCCGGGACATCAGAGCTTCATCTTCGAACGCAAGGACACATCCACCTCGGACTTGCTCTCCTACGAGAAAACCCTGTTGGAAGGGCTGTTCGCCAAGGGAGACCGCGTGGAGGAAGACGACCTGGAGATGTGGAGCAAGATGGTCACGATCATGAACGGCGTGCGCCTGGAGGTAAAGAAGAGCAGGCTCTTCCACGACGACCCGGAGAAGACCGTCAGCCGCTTTTTCCGCTGGGGTATAGCGCTCATCCTCCTGCCGCCCATCGCCC
>CAYPZH010000021.1:2063-18116 GCA_964415205.1 uncultured Actinomycetota bacterium
CCCTTTTCATCCTGCATTTTATGATGGACCTGGGATACTTGTGGCTCCTGCTCGCGGGCACCGTACCGGCGGGGATCGCCGTATGGGCGATCGGGCACGCCATGCCCCAGCGCACCGCCCTCGGCTCCAGGCTGTACTGGCAGACCATGGCCTTCCGGGAATACCTGAAGACGGCGGAAGCGGGTGAGCCGGAGTCCATGACCGTCCAAAACTTCCAGGAAAACCTGCCCTACGCCATGGTGCTGGGGATGGCCGACAAGTGGGCGTCCCTCTTCACGGGCGTCCTCACCACCGCGCCCGACTGGTACCAGGGGACCGGGCCCGGTTTCAGCCCCACGGGTCTCACCTCCAGCCTGCGCAGCATGGGCAGCAACATCTACACCAGCGGGATGCCGGTCTCCTCCGGCTCGTCGGGGTCCGGCTTCAGCAGCGGCGGCGGGGGAGGCTTCGGGGGCGGCTCATCGGGCGGCGGCTTCGGCGGCGGCGGTTCATCCGCCGGCTGAGCCACGCCCTGAAGCGGCCGTCTTCAATCGGGCGCTACCTGGATACGCCGGGCGGTGATAATACCTCAGCCAAAAACCAACACCTCCACCAGCTCCGTAAACCCCAGCGCGAACACAGCCGCCTCCATCCGTCACGAGGTGGCCCCCCCGAGCGCGACGCCGCCTCAGTCAACACATGCTCCGTTCACCGGTTCGATCCAGTGCGGAACCATGTCTCAGCCGAGTACGGCTATGCCTCGGCCGATGCCCGTCCGCGTTAACCGGGGCATCTCTGCATCCATACTACATCGGGACCTCTTAGCGCCGGTCGTGCGCCGGGTTCCCGATGCCCAGGAAGACAGACGGCTCGTCTCCCACCACCCAGCCGTCGTGGCCAGGCGGGACCAGGTAGAAGTCACCGGGCTCGGTATCCATCTCGCTGCCGTCGGCCATGACGATATGCTGCCGACCCGACAGTTGATACCCGATGTGCGCGTGCTCGCACAACTCTGTCTTCTCGTGATGCTTGGCGTCCTTGGACCACCTCCATCCCGGTTGCATGGTGACCTTGGTCAAGGTGAAGCCCCCCAGCTCCAGCGTCTCGAAGAGCTGGCCTTCCCTGGCGTGGGTATCGTCCGGGTGGTCGAAACCCTTGCGCTGCAGCGTGTTCTCTATCGTCTTCACCTTCAACACCTCCCTTACCATTCGCATGTGCATGAGGTTTTCGTTTCCTACATCGAACATCCCACTTGCCGGGAGGACCCGCCATGACCCCGCTCACGACCCGGCCCCGGCGCACGAGGCACCCGGTATGGGACTCCAGCGTGAGGAGGCACCTCCGCTGCCCGGGGGGCCAGGGCAGAGACCCTTCTCGAGCGAAGGCTTGCGCGTGAACGCCGCGCGGCGCGGCAGGGCAGGAGGTATCAGGCGGGGACCCTGCCGTAGAAGAGTGTCGAGGTGACGAAGGCGTAATACCCCTCGCTGTCCAGGATGAAGTCCGGGGAAGCAGGGTCGCACAGGCGCTGGAAGAGCTCCCAGTCCCCGGGCGCCAGCTCCGAGCGCACGTCCGACCAGCGCATCCGGATGAGGGCGAGCAGCGCCGCGCGCATCTCCGGGTCCAGAGGCGCCTGGAACTCGCCCACGAAGGTGCGGGCCAGGGGGTCTTCCAGACCGGCGGAACGGAACCAGCTCAGGGCGCGCAGGAAATGCGCCTCGGGCGGCATCTCCCTGGTGAACGGGGCGATCCCCGAGGCGGTCGCGTTGAGGCGCGCCTCGAGCAGGGGGTAGCCGACAAGCAGCTGCTGAGAGGAATATACCAGGACAGACACCGTACCGCCCGGCTTCACCACCCGGGCGAGCCCCCTTACGAGGTCATACGGGCTGGAGGCCTGGTAGCCGGCACAGTCCGCGCTCCACAACCAGTCGAAGGAACCGTCGGCGAAGGGGAGGTCGTAGATGTCACCCCGCTTGAAGTCGATCCTGTCCGCATACCCGGCCTGTTTGGCTATGGCCGCGCCGCAGTCGAGGAACGCCTGCGATATGTCGAGGCCGGTGACGTGCCCCCGCGGCCCCACCGCGTCCGCAAGGAGCAATGCCTGCAAGCCGATGCCGCATCCCGCGTCCAGGCCCTGGCTTCCCTCCGGCGGGCCGAGTTCCTCTATGGCCGCAAGGACGTACGCTCTTCTGAAGGGGTCGGATTCATATAGCTTCCAGGCGTAATCGTCCGTTCTCGGCACCAGCGGCGCGATGTCCGCCCAGTCCAGGTCCCCGTATTCCCCCATGCGTCACCTCCGGATAGCCACATTCTATCAGAGGCCTGGGCGTCACGCCCGGAAACCGGCCTGGTACGCCCCTTTCGGGGTCAATCCCGGGACGTGCCATATTCACCGTCCCAAAAAGCGCATGCGGCGGAAAACACACCGCCGCGCTTGCGCCATGGATACTATTGTATTGATATTCATATGAACATACAATCATATGTGTATCAGCGGGAGGAACCTGGTTATGAGAGCGCAAAGCATCCGGGAAAGGCCGCGGACGAGCAAAGCCCGGATGGCGGAGATAGCATCCCTGTTAAGGCGGGAAGCTGACATCCGCAGGACCGCGGAGCTGTTCAGGGTGCTGTCGGACCCCACGCGGGTGAAGATCATCCTCGCCCTGTCCAGGGCCGAGCTGTGCGTGGGCGATCTGGCCTCTGTCGTGGGGGCGAGCGATTCGGCCGTCTCCCACCAGCTGCGGATCCTGCGCAACATGGGGATGGTGGACCACCGCAAGGAGGGCAGGCTGGCGCTTTATTCCCTCAGTGACGAGCACCTGAAGAAGATACTTCAACAGAGCCTCGCTCACGTGAGCGAATAGGACCTGATAGAAAGGCTTGTCAGCCGCCTACCCGCGACAGCGGACCTCCACGGGAAGGCCCGCGCGCACCAGAGCCTCGCAATGGGGTTAAGGCGTGCGGCAGCTGCAGGCGGTAAACAAAGAAGAGCGGCTATGATCGATGAACAAGACCTGGCGGGCATAGAGGGCCTCTCCGATGAGGAAGCGGCACGCCGTCTGCAGGAGGAAGGCCCCAACAGCCTGCCCTCCGGAGTGAAGCGCACCGTCTTCCGCATCGCCTTCGACATCGTGAAGGAGCCCATGTTCCTGCTGTTGGTGGGCGCGGGTACCATCTACCTCATACTGGGGGACCTGCAGGAGGCCCTCATCCTCATGAGCTTCGTCGTCCTGGTCATGGGCATAACCTTCTTCCAGGAGCAGAGGACGGAGCGGGCGCTGGACGCGCTGCGGGACCTCTCCAGCCCCCGCGCCCTGGTCATCCGCGGCGGCAGGCAGGTGCGCGTCGCCGGCGTCGAGGTGGTGCGGGACGATATCCTGGTACTCGCCGAGGGCGACCGCGTCCCCGCCGACGCGGTGCTGTTAGCGTGCTCCAACCTCATGGTCGACGAGTCCCTGCTCACTGGCGAGTCGGCACCGGTGCGCAAGCTGCCCTGCGAGGGGCCCCTGCTCATGAGCAAGCCGGGAGGAGACGACCTGCCCTCCGTGTTCGCCGGCACCCTGGTGGTGAAGGGGCACGGGACCGCGCAGGTCGCGGCCACCGGGGCCGCGACGGAGATGGGGAAGATCGGCCGCGCCCTGGAGGAGATAAAGCCCGAGCCCACCCTGCTGCAGAAAGAGACCCGGCGGGTGGTGCTGAACATCGCCCTGCTGGGCATGGCCCTGTGCACCCTGGCCTTCGTCGTCTACGGCGCCACCCGCGACGACTGGCTGGAGGGACTGCTGGTGGGCATCGCCCTGGCCATGGCCGTACTGCCCGAGGAGTTCCCGGTGGTGCTCACCGTCTTTCTCACCCTGGGCGCCTGGCGCATCTCCCGCAACCAGGTGCTCACGCGCAGCATGCCCGCGGTGGAGACCCTGGGCTCGGCCACCGTGCTCTGCGTGGACAAGACCGGCACCCTCACCCTCAACCGCATGTCCGTCTCCACCATCATGGCGGACGGTTCCACCTGCGACCTAGACGGGGACGGGACCCGTGTCCTGCCGGAGGAATTCCACGAGCTGTTGGAGTTCAGCGTGCTGGCGTCGCAGAAAGACCCCTACGACCCGGTGGAGATGGCCATCGCCCAACTGGGCGGCAGTGCCCTCGACAATACCGAACACCTCCACGACGACTGGGTCCTGGAGCACGAGTACCCGCTTTCGCAGAAGCTGCTGGCCCTCTCCCACGTATGGAGGTCCCCGGACGGCAGTGAGTACGTCATCGCCGCCAAGGGCGCCCCGGAAGCCATCGCGGACCTCTGCCACATGGACGACGCCGCCAGGGAAGCCCTGTGGTGGCACATCGAGGAACTGGCGGGCCGGGGGCTGCGCCTGCTCGGGGTGGCGAGGGCTACCTTCGCCCTGGATAACCTCCCCGGAGACCAGCACGATTTCGTCTTCCAGTTCCTGGGACTGGTGGGTCTGGAGGACCCGGTGCGCCCCGGCGTATCCGCTTCCATCCGCGAGTGCTACGAAGCCGGGATAAGGGTGATCATGATCACCGGCGATTATCCCGGCACGGCCAGGCACGTGGCGGGAGAGATCGGCCTCGAGGCGGGGGACCACGTTCTCACCGGCCCCGAGCTGGACGGCATGGACGACGGGGAGCTCGCCGAGCGCATGCGGTCTGTGAACATCTTCGCCCGCGTGGTGCCGGAGCAGAAACTGCGCATCGTGAGGGCGCTGAAGGCCAACGGCGAGGTGGTGGCCATGACCGGGGACGGCGTCAACGACGCCCCCGCCCTCAAGGCGGCCAACATCGGGGTGGCCATGGGGGGGAGGGGCACGGACGTGGCGCGCGAGTCGGCGGCCCTGGTGGTGCTGGACGACGACTTCTCCTCCATCGAGACGGCGGTGAGGTCGGGGCGCCGCATCTACGACAACCTCAAGAAGGCGATGTCCTACATCATCGCCATCCACGTGCCCATCGCCGGCATGAGCATTATCCCGGTGCTGTTCAAGCTGCCCCTGGTGTTCTCTCCTATCATCATCGCGTTCCTGGAGATCATCATCGACCCCGCCTGTTCCCTCATCTTCGAGGCGGAGCCCGAGGAGGACGATGTCATGCGCCGCCCGCCGCGCAGACCCGACGAGCGCGTGTTCAACAAACGCAACGTGGCCATCAGCCTGATGCAGGGCATGAGCGTGCTCCTTTTCGTGGCGGCGGTGTTCTCCTTCGCCCACCTGCGGGGCATGAACGAGATGGAGATAAGGGCGCTCACCTTCACCACCCTGGTCTTCGCCAACCTGGGCCTCATCCTCACCAACCGCTCCTGGGAGCGGACCATCTGGATGACGCGGCGCCAGCCCAACCGCGCCCTGTGGTGGATAATGGGGGGGACCCTAGCTCTGCTGGGGTTCGTCCTCTACGCGCCGTTCATGCGCGACCTCTTCCAGTTCGCCTACCTCAGCGCGCTGGACATGGCGATATGCGTTGGAGCAGGCGGCCTCTCGGTGATATGGTTCGAGGCCTTCAAGTACTTTACCCACCGCAAGAAACCCCCCCACTGACGTCCCTTCTGGGGTCAACCCCGCCCCGTGCCATATTCGGCATTGTCCCTATCGCGATGTTTTAAGGTTGGGCCAGCGGGTCGTGCTCCGGGAGGACGAAGTACTTGACCTCCTTGGCGTAGTCGCTCAACTCCCGCCGGAAGTCCGGGTGGGCGATGCTTATCAGCGCCTGGGCACGCTGCCGCAGGCTCTTACCCCGCAGGTTCACCACCCCGTACTCGGTGGCCACGTACATGACGTCGGTGCGCGTCAGGGTGACCACGGCACCCGGCCGCAGCTGCGGCACTATCTTGGACACGAGGTTGCCTTCCTTGTCCTCGACCGCGGAGTGCGTGACGATGAAGGCTTTGCCCCCCCGCGAGAGCCATGCGCCGCGCGTGAAGTCCACCTGCCCGCCCGTGGCCGTGTACTGGATGGGGCCGAAGGACTCGGAGGCGCACTGGCCGGTTATATCTATCTCCAGGGTGGCGTTGATGGAGATGAGCTTGTCGTTGCGCCCCACTATCCAGGGGTCGTTGTTGTAGCTGATAGGGGAGAGGTAGATCATGGGGTTTTCGTTCATCCAGTCGTACAGCTCCTGCGAGCCCAGGCCGAAGTGGCACAGCATCTGGTGGGGATGGAAGCTCTTGGCGGTGTTGTCCAGGGCTCCGGCCTCGAAGAGCTTCATGTACGCGTCCCCCATCCTCTCGGTGTGGCAGCCAAGGCGCTTTTTCCTCACCAGCAGCTCCCCGATGGCGTTGGTGGTGCCGCCGATGCCCAGCTGGATGGTGGCGCCGTCCTCGATGAGGCCGATGATGTTCTCGGCGATGGCCTGGTCTTTTTCCGTAATGGGGTCGGGCGGGAGCGCGAAAACGTCGTGGCTGTTCTCCACCACCTTGTCCACTTCGGAGATGTGCAGCCAGTTGGGCCCGTGCACGATGGGCTGCTTTTCGTTGACCTCCACGTAGACGGCGTCGAGCTCGTCCACCACGTCAAGGTAATTGGCGAAGAGGCCGAGGTTGAGATAGCCCTGTTTGTCCATGGGGCCAGCCTGCACCATGAGCTTGCGGTAGCCCGAGTCGTCCACCGCCTGCCTGGTGACGCGGTGGAAGTGGTAGGGGGTGTGGGTCATCAGGCCGTCAGCAAGGGCCTTGCGGTCCAGCGGCGACGCGTAGTAGTTATCGATGAGCAGGTTCCTCTGCAGCTCCGGCTGCAGCACCTTGAAGACGTTGGCCAGCATGATGAAGCTGCCCATCTGCACGTCCTTGAACTCCCCGGCCACGGCTCGGTCGAAGATGGCCTCCAGGATGGCCACCGGCGTCGAGGACGCGCCGCTCGCGAATATGCGGTCCCCGCTCTTTACTTGCGCCGCCACGTCCTCGGGGGTGGTCAGCTTGGCCTTGTACAAATCTTCCCACTTGCTCATCTTCTCTACCTCCCGCGTCGCCATAACTCGGAGAAAAGCGCTCCTGGACCATGGCGGTCCTCAAACAAGATTATTCCCCCGCGGACCGGTTCCGCAACGCCCGCGCCCCATGCGGTCCCGCGTCCGGCCACCGCCCCTCCCGTTACGCCGTGCCGGCCGCGCAGAACACGAATCCCGCCGGCAACTCGTCCCTCGCTTCGGTGGCGCCTCCCTTCTATCCTGCCCGGGCTTACGGCAGGGGCCCCTGCGGGACCCTGACCGCGAGTCGCGGCGGATGGAATAATGATAGAATGTGAAAGCGTGGACATAGCGGAAGAACGTAAAAACATGAGCGAAAAGAACAGGAGCGCCCCCGCGCACGAGATCGTAGCGGTGTCGCCCGAGCTCGCGCAGCAGGCCGTGAAGGTGCTGGTGGAGGCCTTCAAGGACGAGGAGGTGACCTCGTTCGAGATAGATACGTCGCGGCCCTCCGCCCTGCGCCGCTTGGGCGTCCTCGACGGTATCTTCATCAAGTCATACATGGATGCGGGCCGGCCGGTCATGGCGGCGGTGAGGGATGGAAGCGTGGTCGGCGTGGGTGTCCTGCGCGACCCCCGCCTGCCCGTTTCGAAAAGACGCGCCACGGCCCTCGTCCTGCGTAACCTGGCGCCGCTAATCGCCCTCTTCGCGCCACGCCCCCTGCGCGCCCTGCGCGTGGAATTCGCGGCGAAAGCACCCAAGAGCCTGGCCAAGCCCTACTTCACCTTCGAGGCACTGGGGGTGCACCCGGACCACCACGGCCGGGGGATCGGAAGCGCGCTCATGCGCGAGGCGCAGGGCATGGTCGCGGCCGTGCCCGCGCTCTCCGGCATCTACCTCAACACCGGGAGCGAAAGGAACCAGGGTTTCTACCACAGCCTCGGCTACGATACCCTGCGCGTCGATGACCTGGGCCCGGTGAAGGTCTATCACATGTTCTGGCAGAACCCCGCTTTCGGTCAGGCATCCAGGCGGGCAAGGTGAAGTCGCGACGGCAAAGCCGTGGTATGGCCAGGCAATGCTGGGAGCCCTGGGATGTACCCGGCGACTCTGGCACGGTCCGGGGTTGATCCCAGAAAGGACAGACGTTGGTACGGGAGCGGGTGAGTAAGCGGCGCGCGTCGGTGGTAATGGCGGTCATGGCGGCGCTTGTCCTCGTCGCCGTGCTCTGTGCTGCGGGCTGCGGGGGCGCAGGCAACGGCGGCGATGGCGAAGACCCGCTGCGCGGCCTCAGCCTGGAGCAGAAGGTCGGCCAGCTCTTCCTGGTGGGCTTCGAGGGCACGGCGGTGACCCCGGAGCTCAAGATGCTCTTCGCTTCCGTCCATCCCGGGGGGATGATCCTCTTCGGCAGGAATATCGAGGACGAGGCCCAGCTTTCGCAGCTCGTAAACGACCTCCAGGGGCTGGCCGCCGCCGACAGCGGCCTGCCGCTCTTCATCGCCGTGGACCAGGAGGGCGGGGAGATCGTACGGCTGGACTGGCTCGCGGACGGCGTCCCCCAGGCGCAGTTGACCGACCCACGTCAGGCTTACGATGCGGGGCTCGCGCGAGCGCAGGGACTCAGGGCCGTGGGCATCAACCTCAACCTGGCCCCGGTCCTGGACATGGGCGTGCAGGGGGACTTCCTCACCCGCTACGGTCGCACCTTCCCCGGCAGCGCGCAGGAGGTGGGGGAGCTGGGCAAAAGCGCCATCTCAGGCCAGCACGCCGGCGGAATTTTCTCCGCCGCCAAGCACTTCCCGGGCTACGGC
The DNA here is from genome assembly GCA_964415205.1 of uncultured Actinomycetota bacterium. Classification (GTDB taxonomy): domain Bacteria; phylum Actinomycetota; class Geothermincolia; order Geothermincolales; family RBG-13-55-18; genus SURF-21. The sequence goes on from CAYPZH010000021.1 coordinate 10,766, forward strand.
GGCATCGCCTACGACCCCGAGAACGAGAGGCTGGCGGTGGTGCCGGGCCTGCCGGAGTTCTCGCAGTTCCAGGCCGCCGCCGGGGCGGACCCCGAGTTCCTCATGACCGCCAACGTCATTTACTCCGACCTGGACCCCGACCTGCCGTTCACGCTCTCCCCCGCGGGGATAGGCCTCCTGCGGGAAAAGGTAATCGGCGGCTACCTGGTCATCAGCGACGACCTTGCCTCCAAGGTCCTCAAGCAGGCCTACGGCCTGGGGGAGACGGCGGTGCAGGCCCTGCGGGCAGGGGTGGACGTGCTGCTCATCTCGGGGCACGAGACGGGGGACGTCCAGGCCGCCTACACCGCCGTGCTGGAGGCGGTGCGCGGAGGCGGTATAACGGAGGAAGAGATAGACGAGCGCGCGGCCAGGGTCCTGAACCTGAAGCAGAGGCTGTCCCCCGTGTTGTGAGGCCGCGCCGGGCTATAATTGCGGCGGGGGACGGTAAGCGGCCCGGATGAGAGAGAAGGTGGTGAAGATGGCGGACGTGCCCGAATACGAGAAGTACCCCGTGAGCGATGAGGAGATGGGCAAGCGCTACCGCAACTGGACCGAGGCGCTGGCGCGGCAGGTGGTCACCCTCTACCGCATCGGCAAGGAAGTGGGCGGCGAGGCCTTCGTGGAGAGACTGAAGGAGAAGTACCGCCAGGACGGCAAGAAGGGCGCCGCCATGTGGATGTCACTCTCGGGCGCCCAGCCGGAGGACTTCGCGGACTGCATGGGGCTGCCCAAGGTGCACGACAAGATCGACGATACCTTTGCCAATTTTTGGGACGGCTATGTCGAGCACACCCCGCAGGCCTTCGAGAAAGAGCTCAAGACCTGCCCGGTGGCGCGCATCTGGTCGCGGGAACCCGACCTGTGCGAGGTGCTGCTGGGGGCGTCGCTGGAGGGCATGCTGGAGGAGCTGAACCCGAAGTTCAAGACGGAGGGCTTCTCGCAGCTGCTCACCAAGGGCGATCCCGTATGCCGTTTCCGCGTCGAGCTGGAGGACTAGGCGGTGGAGGGGAAGCAGTCGGAGGAGGAGGTGCTGGACCGCCTGGAGCGCAAAGCGGGGGACTACCTGGAGGCCTACGGCAGCTGCGCCCAAGGTACCCTGCGGGCGCTGCAGGAGGAGTTCGGCCTGGGCAACGCAGAGGTGCTCAAGGCGGCCACGGCCATGCCGGGTGTCGCCCTGAGGGGAGAGACCTGCGGCGCGGTTATAGGGCCGGTGATGGCGCTGGGCCTAGCCTTCGGGCGCACGGAAGCTGTGGACTACGAGGGTTTTCTGCGCACCCTGCGGGCGGCGCACCGTTTCTGCCGCAGCTTCGAGGAGGAGTTCGGCAGCTGCATGTGTGCCAAGGTGCAGGAGCGCCTGTTCGGACGCTATTTCGACCTAACCGACCCCGCGCAGATGGAGGAGTTCGCGGCCGCCGGGGCCTCAAAGGAGTGCCGCAAGCCGGCGGGCTTCGCGGTGCGCGTCGTGGGCAGGATGATCCTGGAAGCCACTTAGCGTGCCAGCACGTCCCCGGCCATGGCGCCGGCGTCGAACGATCCCCCTTCCAGCACCACCTTGCCGTTCACCAGCACGTAGTCGATGCCGGAGGGGAACTGCTGCGGGTTCTCGTAGGTGGAGTTGTCCCTCACGGCGTCGAGGTCGAAGACGGTGATGTCCGCCGCCGCACCTTCTTTCAACACCCCGCGGTCCGCGAGGCCGAAGCGCGAGGCGGCCATGCCGGTGCAGCGGTGCACGGCGTTCTCCAGGGTATAGATGCCGAGGTCCTTCACGTAATGCTCGAGGATGCGCGGGAAGCAGCCGTATGCCGGTTGGGGTCCCGTCCCCTTGGCGGAAAAGATGACGTCGGAGCCCACCGAGAGCTGGGGGTGGTCGTGACCGATCATCATCGCCTTCTCCACCCAGGGCTTGGGGGGCATGCCCATGAAGAACGTGATCGCCCCCTCCTCCTCGATGGTCAGGTCGGCCAGGAAATCGAATCTGTCTTTGCCCTCCTCCTTCGCCAGGTCCACCACCCTTTGCCCCTCCATATAAGCGTTCTTCTCGCTCCCCACCGAAAGGATGGTGAGCATCTTCCAGCTCTCGCACTTGAGATAGTTCGTGGCCCAGGACCCCTTCTCCCACTGCGGCCACTTGTCTTTCACCTTCTTCACGTCGTGCCGTATCCTCTCCCGCTCTACCGGGTCGGCCAGCCGGCGCAACAGCGCTTCCGTCCCTCCCTCCAGGGACCAGGGGGGGTAGAGCTGGGTGACGGTGGTGTTACCGCCCACGCTGGGGATGAAGTCCATGCCCACGTCCAGGCCCGCGTCCAGCGCCTCGTCCACCATACGCAGCCCCCGGTTGGAGACGGCGTTGGGAAGGCCTGGAAGCGGGATGACGCGGTTGATCATCTCCAGCAAGGCCGTCAACTCATAGAGTATGTCGCCCAGGCAGCCGAGATAGGGATAGGCCCCGAAGTGGGATATCTGCAGCCGCGACCCGCTACGCCGGGCGATCTCGATGGCCTCCTCGACCGCGCGGTCGAAGGTGTTGGTGAGGCTGCGCAGGTGGGTGACGTAGGGTCCGTCGTACTCGGCAGCGACGCCGGCCAGCTCCACCAGCTCATCGGTATGGGCGTACATGCCGGGGAAGTAGGTGAGGCCGGTGGAGAACCCCCGGCAGCCGTCCTCCATGTCCCGGCGCAGCAGCGCCTTCATCTTCTCGAGCTCTTCCGCGGTGCAGAAACGCGCCTCGTCCCCCATGACGGCGATGCGCAGTGGGCCGTGCGCCGAGAGAGGCACGAAGTTCAGGGGAAGACCGCGCGCGAGCACCCAGGCATTGAACTCCCCGACCGTTTCCCACTGCGGCTCGAAGTCCTTCGATACTCCCATGGTCTGCAGGGTGGAGCCGAAGAGCCCGGAGTTCTCGGGCATCCAGGGGGCCACCGACCACCCGCAGTTGGAGACCACGCAGGTGGTGATGCCCTGCCGCACGTAGGACTCGAAGAGGTGAACGTAGTCGTCGCGGATGACGAAGATGTCGTTGTGGGTGTGGATGTCCACGAACCCCGGCGAGACCACCTTGCCGGACGCGTCTATCACCCGCGCCGCCTCGGCTTCCGCAAGGTCTCCCACCTCTACGATCCTACCACCCGCGACGGCCACGTCGGCCGTTTTGGCCGCCGCCCCGGTGCCGTCGACCACCTTCCCCCGCCTGATCAGGACGTCCAGCATGACCCCTCCTCTCGCCGTGCCTGCCTCCGCCTTTTATTCTATCCCAATCCGGGGGCGGCAGATTCACCCGTGCCGCCGCTCCCTGCCTTCCCCGGCATGTCGCCATCCGGCCCGCGCCGGTCCCCGTGTGTTATAGTGAATACAGGTGTTCTGAGGTTTGCAAGTGAGCTGTTGCCGGACGGCCCAAGCCTTAAGGCCTGGGCCTTTGTTTTTATCTGGGAACGATGACGCAGGAGGTGGTATAGGCGATGAAGGCAGGCCCGTTTAAGACCGTTTCCTTCGACTACCGGCTTTACGACGAGGATGGAACACTGATAGACAGCAGCCCCGCGGGAGAGCCGCTGTGCTTCGTCTTCGGGGCGGGAAGCATCATCCCCGGGCTAGAGCGCGAGCTGGAGGGCATGGAGCCGGGTGACAGCAAAGAGGTCGTGATCAAGCCCGAGGACGCATACGGGCTCAGGGACCCCGGCCTGGTCCAGCTGGTGCCCAGGGAGCGCTTCGAGGGGGGGGTGCAGCTGGAGGAGGGCACGTCCTACACGGGGAGGACGGAGGACGGCAGGGTGATAAGCTTCCTCATCCTTGGTATAGACGAGGAGAACGTACAGATCGATCTCAACCATCCCCTGGCCGGCATGGAGTTGCGCTTCGAGGTCACCATCAAGGAAGTACACGAAAGGGGCGCGTAGGCCGCTTTGGAGAAAGACGCTGAGGCGGCGGGGGAGGTCGATATATGAACAGCGAAGAGACGACACGCAAGGATGAGGGGCCGCGAAGGTCCGGTCCGAGAAAAGACCCCAGGCTGGAGGGACTCATCTCCGATTGGAAGAAGGGCGAGAAAGACAAGTGGAGGGGGCACGGGAAAAAGGACTTCAAGAAGAAGAAATAGCCACGATACCGCACGACTGCCAACCGGACATCGAGCTTGAACAGAACGGTCAGGACATGTATTCACTTTCAAGTGAAGATGGCCGATATATATCCCAGGTGCACATTTTATGATACCGGTATGCGCGGTTTTTATTATTATAGAGGCCATGCCTAGTCGGAGGTGGGAATAAAGATGGCGGGTCTGGAAGTCTGCAAGGAATGCCTGGTCCCCCTGCACATTGCTACGGAGAACACGTGGATGAACGGCGGTGCCATCGTGCAGAGCCGCGACAGCAGGAACCGCATGGTCTTCATGGAGAGCGAGAACCTGGACCCCCTCTTCCGCGGCATCGAGAAACTGATCTCCATGCACTTCGAGCAAGCGGTGATCGCCGCCAAGCGCAAGGCGGTGCGGGCATACCTGGGCAGCCTCCTGCCGGAGGTGACCAAGGAGATGCTGCGCCGCAGGGAGATCGACTGGAAGCCGGTGAACGACGCCTTCAGGGGACAGGCCCGCATGAGCGGCTACGGCAAGTACGAGCTGGTGGACTACCGCCACGAGCAGGACGTGGACGACTATGTCGTGGAGACCATAAAAGAGCCCTATTCCGTCCCGCTGGCCTGCGGGGACATGATCGGCGCCTTTGAGATACTCTTCGGCTGCGACCTGGGCGTGGAGTACAAGCAGCTGGAGAAAGACCTCTACGAGATCAGGGGTTTCGTCGCCAGCCATCCCGAGGAGTTCAAGGGAAGGCTGAAGTTCAAGCAGGTCGACATCAAGCCAGGGGACGTCCAGCTCGAGAGGTGCCGCTCCTGCGGCGCTCCCGCCGCGCTCTCGGACTACGCCTGGCACATCGACCGCGGGGTCATCGTGAACCGCGTCACCGGCCGGCGCATGGTCCTCACCGGAATGGAGCTGGATACCATCTTCAGCGAACTGGAGAGCGAGCTGGGCGACATCATCCCCCGCGCGGTCATCGAGGCCCAGCGCCGTTTCGTGCGCGGCGGCTTCTACGATATCGAGGGCCTGGGGACCCGGGGTATGCGCGAACAGCTGGCGGTGCGCGGCCTGGGCAATATCCGGGAGCTGAAGTCAAACGAGAGGGGCCTCTCCATCCGCATCGAGAACTCGTTCCTGCACCTCATTGTCATAGGGTTGGTGCAGGGCCTCTACGAACACGCCTTCAACGTGGACACCGCCCTGGAGTGGGAGCTCTCCAAGTACGCCGTGCTGGAAGTCAAGGTGACCCCCTTGGACTTCAGCTTCGAGAACAAAGCAAGCGCCTGACCTCGCTCCCGTAGGCGCGCGTCATCCGCGCGCGGCTGCATGCTACGTCTACCCGCTGGCCCGTTTTTCCGCTATGCTAAACGCGTGTTCGTGGCAAGCATTAGGGGGTTCTGCGTTCTGAAGAGGCGGCAGTGGGGGACACGGAAAGGGACAGACGCTATTTAGCCGAGATACTGGAGGACCTCAGGTCCGGGGAGGCCTCGCCCGAAGAATACAGGGGCGCAGTGGAAGCCCTGCTGCCGGACTCGCTCCTGGACTCCATGGCCGCGGTCTCGCAGTGCATCGCCAGGTTCTCGGCGGGGGAGATCTCGCTTAAGAAAGCCGAACAGACGGTGCGCGAGCAGGCGGACCTCCACCCCAACCACCCCTTTTTCTTCCATATGTGCATGACCTACGCACTGCAGCGAGGCGACGAGCTGGAGGCGGACGGCTACACCGCCCTGACCATGACCAAGGCCGACCGCAGGGAGGAGACTAGCGGCGAGGACTTCATCGCCGGACGGGACGAGACCTTCACCGCGAGGGTGAAGCGCATCGCCGAGTACGAGGACGACCCGTTTTCCGTATTCACCTACCTGGATAAGGCCGGCGACCACCTGGTGGACCACTTCCTGGTCGAGGAGATCCTGTCCAGCGAGTCAGCCCTGGACGAGCGGGTGCTGGAGCTTGCGTTGGAGAAAAGCGCCCGGGTGACGCCCCTGATCATCGCCATGCTGGGCGAGGTCCTGGTGGAGACCAGCCCAGGCGACATCCCGGCGGGCTTCGTCTTCATGCTGCGCATCCTGGGTAAGTTGAAGCCCCCGGAGGCTCTGCCCGTCCTGTTGCTGGCGCTGAACAAAAGCATCAGCATACCCCTGCACGAGACGGTGCTGACCCTGGCCAAACTGGGGTCGGCCTGGCCCGGGGAGGTATCGCGGGGACTGCGCAAGATAGTGCTCAACCCCTCCTACGGCGAGGCCAGGCTCGGCGCCATCGAGGTCCTGGGCATGCTGCAGGACAGAGAGTCCAACCTGGAGTTCCTCATGGATGAACTGGGCAGGCTGGACCCGGAGGACGAGCTGTGCCGCGACGTCTTCACCTTCCTCGTCTCCGCCATCCTGTCCTCCCGGCGCGCCGAAGCGCACAAGGCCGTGGGAGAGGCGCTGGACCGCTACCGCACCTTCCTGGACAAGCGCACCGTCTATCTCACCATGCAGTACCTGAAGAAGCGGGACCGCACCAAGGCCGGGGCTCTGCTGGAAAACATCCTGGCGGAAGAAATTGCGGACCTGCACGAGCTGCACCCGCCCGCGTCCGTGGCGGCCAGGCGGCGCACCCTCACCCTGGCCCGCGAGGAGGCCTTGAAGGAGGCTATGCTGGCCAACCTGCCCGACCTCTCCGAAGTGGAGGAGCGCCTGCAGGCGGACCGCGACGATCCCTGCCCCTGCGGCAGCGGCAGGAAGTTCCGCAACTGCTGCCTGGGGGAACTCGAGCAGATGCGCGAGCTGCTCCTGCAGCGCAGGGAGCAGGAGCAGGCGGGACAGTGAGACTTAACGGGACCCAAAAATACCCGGGTGTCTGAGCCGGACCATACACCGCTCAGGCCTCTGAGCGGAACCATACACGGCCCGGGCGCTCGAGAAAAACGAGCCAAACCATACACTCCCCGGTTCTGTCAGCAAGCGATTTTTCCTGGTGCTATAATCTTGCTCGCATACGGGGGAAAACGACGCGAACGGTATGCTGTCGAAGCGGTATCGCTTATGGAAGGGGGAACATGTCTTATACCTATGGGACCGTGGAATGGGAGGATTCCTTCGTCGCTTTGATGCGGGACTTGCTGTACGTGGAGAGGGAGCCCTACATACTGGGGACCCCGTCGTGGATAGCCACCTACGAGGCGCTCATCCAGGGCGACGCGGAGTACAGGAAGCTCGCCCAGGGGTGGGAGGGCGGGGTGGTCATCCA
>CAYPZH010000021.1:18126-24844 GCA_964415205.1 uncultured Actinomycetota bacterium
TGGTTGGGGCCCCAAAATTTGGGGGCCCCCGTGTGGTTTCCCCCCACCACCGGGCCTACAACCTGGGCCCCGGGTCTAAAACGATCCCCCCCCCGGGGGGGGGGGGGGGGGCTGGTCATCCACATCACCGCCGAACCCGCCGTCGGCCTGGACGAGGACATGTTCCTGCTCATCGACCTGTGACACGGGGACTGCCGGGGAGTACGCCTGGTGCCCGCGCAGGCGGGCGAGGGCGGGGACTACGTGCTCACCGCCTCCTATGAGCGCTGGAAGCAGGTCATGACCGGGGAGCTGGACGTGGTCAAGGGACTGATGCAGGGCAAGATCAAGCTCAAGGGGCACCTTCCCACCATCGTGCGCTACAACAAGGCAGCCGTGCGTCTGGTGGAGCTGGTGGGCAACATCGACACCATCTTCCTGGACGAGATGACCCCGGAGGAGGTAGAGTCCTTCAAACCCTGGGTCGCCTTCATCCGGGAGGAATACGGGCTGTAATGGTGCCGCAGATCAAGCCCCGCATAATGCCGGTCTACTCTATAATAAGTAGATAAGCGGGAGGAAAAGACGGATGACGGTTTGTGAAACGGTGAGGAAGGACCTGTGATGGCGGAGTTCATACGCTGTGAGGTATGCGGAGTGCCGAAGCAGTTAGCCGCGGAGCGCCAGTGGATGAACAGCGGGGTCCTGGTGCAGCGCGGCAACATCGTGCAGCGCACCGGCTTTATCGAAGTGGCCAACCTCGACCCCCTGTACGCCGGTATCGCGGAGATCCTCGGCATCCCCGTCGAGCCGCTCATCGTGGAGAGCACGCGCAAAGGGGGCGGTCGTTACGTGCGGGGGATACTCCCCCTGGGCGTCAGGGAGGGGGTCATGGAAGGGAAGATCAGCCTGGAGGGGATAATCTCCGCCCTGCTCTACACCGCCGAGGTGGCCGGCTACGGCAAATGCGAGCTGGTGGGCTACAGGTACGACGCCGGTGCCGGTCCGGCAGTGGAGCAACACGCCGACGACTTCGTGACCCTGCGCATCACCGACCCCCACTCCATCGCGCCGGTGGCGGGCGTATTCTGTGGAGCCGTTGAGGAGGTCACCGGGCTGCCGGGGAAGGTCGATTACAGCGAGGTGGAGCCGGGCACGTACGAGATCAAGGCCACGGTGGGAGAGCACGCGATAGAGAGCGAGGAGCGGCTGGAGCTGCCGGAATATCATTACGAGGGAGGGGACATCGAGTTCGAGCCGTGTCCCGGCTGCGGCCTTCCCAAGGCGCTCTCCGCCTACCAGTGGGACGGCGAGCGGGGCACGATCACGGACACGCGCAAGGGCAGGCGCATGGTGGCCGTGGGGCCTTACGTCATGGACCCCCTCTTCAAGGAACTGGAGGAGGAACTGGGGGACGCCATACCCCGCGCCGTGGTGGAGTCGCAACGGCGTTTCGTAAAGACGGGGTTCTACACCCCGGACGAGGTGCGCGACGTGGCAGATTTCCGCCTCCAACTCGCCCTCAAGGGCATGGGAAACCTGCGCGAGCTCAAGATGAACCCGCTGGGCCTGCGCATGACCATAGACCACGCCGACTGCTATCTCATGATGGTGGGCCTGATGCAGGGTATATTCGAGATGGCCTACGGCGTGGATTCCAACGTGGAGTGGGAGCTCTCAGGCGATGGACACCTGGAGGTCCAGGTCACCCGGAGGAAATAAGGGTACCCGGCCCACTGCCTAACGGCTGGGTTTCTCGACCAGGGTTATGTCCAGGCCCTGCACCGCGGCGGGGTCGATGGTGATCTCCCCGTCGCCCACCTCGCCCAGCAGGCCGTTAAGGGCGAGGAATTCCTGCGCCAGCTGCAGGGATCCCACCTCGAGGACGAGCCCGGCGATGACGTCCATCTCCCCGTCGATCATGAGCACGTCGGGTCCGGAGCCGAAGGAAAGCGCGCCGTCGTCGGTCATGGCGACCGGGGCGAAGACCGTCTTCCACAGGTCCTGCGCCTGCCCGGGCTGCGTGCTGGCAACGTAGATCTCCTTCACGCCCATGAGGCCGATCCCGCCCAGGGGGACGGGGTTGGCCTGGGCGCGCTGCTCGAGCGCCTCCTCCATCTGTTCGGTGTACTCGCACAGGTAGACGATGTAGTCCTCCGTGCACAGCCCGTTCAGGGTGACGTTGGTCCACACCTTCACCTGCTGTCCGTTCATCTCGCGCATCTGGTCGGTGGGGTCGCCCGGGTCCGCGCCGCGCTGCCGGAACTCGTCCATCACCTGGGAGAGGGGGTAGGACTCGAACACGATGCCGTAGATGAAGGTGAACGGGGGAGGTCCTCCCGAGCCGTCCCCGGGGTCGCCGAACTGCAACGTCTCGATGTTCGCGTTGCCGCAGTAGGTGCCCCCGGTGGTGAAACCGGGGTAGGAGGAGAGGGGCAAGGCCTCCGGCAGCCCCAGGGTCCGGGTGAAGACGTTGAAAAGCGCAGCGGGGTCGGCGCACATGATGGTTATGTGGTCCACTTTTTTGACCACCGGCTGGGCTTGCTGGCACGACTTGGACGCCTCGCAGCCGCATGCCGCCAGTGGCACCAGCAGGACGGCGAGCGAGACGAGCGCCACCACCGCCATAAACCGAGAGGTGCTACGAAAGAGCATCTTCTTCTCCTTAGACTTCATCGGGTCCTACTTACCACTGTCGTTTCGGGCACGACATCGGCCGTTCCACTTTTGTATCGGCCGTTTAGCACATGTCTTCAATACGCGGCGGGTAAAAAATCCGGAGCAGCCACCCTTTGTTCTGAGCCCGCCAGCCCGGCCCTGCTTCTCTGTCAGCTATGTCTAATATAATTAATATAAATATTATAACTTAATAAATATAGATAATATAATGAATAATGAAACAGCATCGGCGTCCACAAGAAACGGATTGATATGTAATACGTTATGTAATACATTAAGTGGAAGGAAAATTGCAGTACACGTTATACGAGCTCCAGTGGGATGAAGGGAACGAAGAACATATCTGGAGACACAGGGTTTACGCATGGGAGGTCGAGGACGCGGTCTTCGACGATCCCAATAGAGAAGCATCGCTCATCAGGGATAGCAGGTATGGGGAAAGCTTGATAGTAAAGGGGCACACAAGGAGCGGCAGGGCCTTGATAGTCTATCTCAAGCTGGTCGATCCAGTTGCCGGAGTCTGGAGATGTGCGACGGCAAGGGAGATCAAGGGAAGATGAGATGAAAGGGAAAGAAAAGGACTGCGAAAGAGACCTCGAAGATATATTCGACACAGGCGAGAAAGTAGAGATAATCACTCTCCGCAAAGGGCAGAGGAAAAGCATCCTCTCGCTGAGGCTGGACCCTGATACATTGCGCGAACTGGAGCTCTATGCCCGCAGCATTAATGAAAAGCCGACGGTCGTGGCAAGGGGGTTTATAAGGGAAGGCCTGGCGAGAAAGGGAGCAGCTCTCTCACCGCAGACCCTGCTGGAGATGCTCAAGGAACGCCTGGCCGGTTTCCGGGCATGACCCCCCGGAGACCCCTCGGTCAGCGGTCCCCTGAATCGTGTTAGAGTAGATGGGTAAGGGCCCGTCAGCGGATCACTGGCTGCTTGCATCAATGCGATGCCGGCTGCTTTGCGGAAAGGACCTGCTATGAAGATGAAGAGATTCAGGCCGGACTGGACGGAGCAGGCCTCGCAGCCCGGGACCATCCGTTCCATCATCAAGTACGGGGAGCCGCACCGCTTCAAGCACCCCAGCGATGCCTGGGTGAAGATGATGATGCGGGAGTTCGACATGAGCAAGGCGGATTTCTCCGTCAAGCAGTACGAGGGCCACGAGCCGGTGGTGCTGGGCCGCCAGCCGGCCCTCGAGCCCGAAAAGATCGAGGCGCTGGCGCGCATCGTGGGCGGGGAGAACGTGGCCACGGACGACTACAGCCGGGTGAAATATGCCACCGCCATGACCTCGGAGGAGATCTGGGAACTGCGCCGCGGGGTCATCCGCGAGGTGGCGGACGTGGTCGTGCATCCCCGCGACAAAAAAGACGTGCAGGAGATAGTGCGCTACTGCGACGCCGAGCGCATACCCATCACCGTGTTCAGCGGCGGCTCTTCCGTCAACTTCGGCTGCCGACCGTACAAGGGCGGCGTCACCCTGGTGGTGAGCACGCACATGAACAAGCTGCTGGAGATAAACGAGCTCAACCAGACGGCGCGCGTGCAGCCGGGCATGTTCGGCCCCGCCTACGAGGAAGCCCTGAACAACGCCCCCGAGGGTTTCGGCTGCAAGCGCCGCTACACCAACGGGCATTTCCCCCAGTCCTTCGAGTACTCCACCGTGGGGGGATGGGTGGTGACCCTGGGCTCGGGCCAGGCCTCGACCTATTACGGCGACGCCTGCGACCTCGTCTTCAGCCAGGAATACGTGACCCCCGTGGGGACCATCAAGACCCTGGACTACCCCGCCACGGCCACCGGCCCCAAGGTGAACGATATCTTCAAGGGCTCGGAGGGTGCCTTCGGCATCCTGGTCGAGCTGAACATGAAGATATACCGCTTTATGCCCGAGAACCGGCGTTACTTCAGCTTCATGTTCCCCACCTGGGAGCAAGCGGTGGACGCCAGCCGCGAGATCATGCAGCGCGAGTCCGGCATGCCCGCCATATACCGCATCTCCGATCCCGAGGAGACCGACCGGGGACTCAAGCTCTATGGCGTCCCGGGCGCGGTGGACGCCGGCCTGGCGCGGCTGGGCTTCAAGCCCGGGAGCCGCAGCCTGTGCCTGGGCAACGTGGAGGGGGACGCGGGCTATACCCGCCTGGTGGCGCGCACCATCAAGCGCATCGCCCGGGAGCACGGCGCCATCCCGCTCACCGGTTATGCCGCGCACATGTGGGAGCACACCCGCTACACCGAGCCCTTCATGCGCGAGGACCTCAACGATTACGGCATCTTTTTGGATACCCTGGAGACCAGCGTCACCTGGGACAGCCTGCACCGTGTCCACCAGGGGGTGCGCTCCTTTATAAAGAGCAGGCCGGGCACCATATGCATGACCCACGCCTCCCACTTCTACCCCCACGGCACCAACCTCTACTTCATCATCATGGCGCGCATGGAGCTGGACGAGTACGTGGAGTTCCAGAACGGCATCATCGACAAGGTGCTGGAGCACGGCGGCACCCCCAGCCACCATCACGGCATCGGCCGCCTGCTCGCGCCCTGGATGGAGCCGCACCTGGGCAGGGAGCAGATGGAGGTCCTGCGGGCGCTGAAGCGCCACTTCGACCCCCACGGCATCATGAACCCGGGGGGCCAGCTGGGGCTGGACGAGATACCGCCGCGGAGGTAAAAAGCGTTGTGACCCTGTTCGGCGCCGCCCCCGGGACCTACGACGTGTTAGTGCGCAACCCGGATGGGCAGGAGACCAGGCTGGAGGGCGCCTTCGAGATGACCCCCCACGGGGCTCCTGGAGTAATGTAATGAGCGCAGAACGCATAATAATGGTGATTCTCGGCATCTTAACTGCAACAGTTGCAGCACCGGTAGCTTTCTTCTATCTCCGGCCAAGATATGAGAGGTTCGGGGGAGAAGAGCTGAAAGAATATCCGTTTCTGATGGTCTTTGCGGGGCCCCTGGCATTGAAAGCAGAAACAGAAAGAGGCTGGCGCATTTCACTCACTTTTATTGCGCTGCTTGATCTCATACTGGGTTGTATATTGCTTTACGTCGCCTTATTTTTTCGCTGACCATCAAACCGAGATGTAGCCATAGCGTCACCGCCACCTCTCCTCAGGTTGCAATATCAACAGGTTCCGTGCATGTCGGCCCCTTTGGTAGTGTATGATATACACTGAAAACAGAAGGCCGAAAACCGTCATTCGTTAATATCATCCTGCGACTCACCTGTGGTTGTTTGAGGGATCGACTCGAGCGAATTAGGGGTTCTGATATGCCAGATAAGAAGAGTACGGCCAATGCCAATAAAGCCGAGGCCATAAGGCAGGCGACCTTCTCTCTCATCGTGGAACGCGGCCTTGGAAACGTGACGACCGCGATGATCGCCGACAGGGCGGAGGCCTCCAAGGGATTGATCCATTATTATTTCGGCAGTAAAGAGAAGCTGGTCATAGAGGTGATGAGGTCGCTGCGGGAGAGTTTCATAGTGGCCGTGAAAGAAGTGATGGAGCAATATCCATACAACGAGGAGAGGCTGGAAAAAGGTATCAGGGATTTCTGGGAGGCCTTCAAGGCCGACCCGAGCCTGATGATCGCCATATTCGAGATAACGATCAATGGAAGGAACACTAAAGAACTGCGCGAGAGGGTGGTCGAGTTCCACCGCGGAGTCGTAGACGAACTGAAGAGTTCGATGCTCGCCGGTTGGGGGGCGACGGATAGTGAAGCGGAGAAGGAGGCTGAGGCCATCCTGACCATAGTGCTCGGCGTCCTCGAGAGCATGTGCCTGCACTATATCCTCGACCCGCGATCCACCGACTTCGAGTACGCACTTGCCTTGCTGAAGAACACCTTCAGGAATATCGTCCACGAGCGCAGCAGCGCTTCCCGCGTGAAGATCCCGACGGAATAGGGATAGTGCGAGCAGGACGCCCGTCTTCCTACCATCAAACCTTCGACCTGCTCGGCGATCTCGCTTGACAATACAACGACTGCGTTATATGTTCGTTTGTGAAGTATGAACTGGCTAGCCAGTCAAACTTTGCAGGGGGACC
>CAYPZH010000022.1:0-5075 GCA_964415205.1 uncultured Actinomycetota bacterium
AGGGGGAGATGATGGCTGATGTTCTGAGTTCGGAAGTGGTGGTGATAGGCGGCGGCGCGATCGGCGCAGCGACCGCTTATTTCCTCTGCAAGGAGGGCGCGGAGGTCATGATCATCGAGGCCGATGATCTCGCCAGCGGGGCCTCCGGTGCCTGCGACGGGTTTATCTCCATGCAGACCAAGCAGTTAGGAAACCATATGGATATAGCCCGGGAGAGCTTGCGGCTCTTCCCCTCCATAGCGGAGGAACTTGAGGTGGACATAGAGTACAACCCCTGCGGCGGCCTCATGCTGGCAAGGACTGCGGACCAGCTAAAGGAGCTGAAGGCCAGGGCGAAAAAGCTGAAGGCGGCGGGCCTGGAGGTGGAGGTCATCACCCCTTCCGACCTCGCAGAGCACCTTCCCGACCCCAGCGACGACATCAAAGGGGCTTCCTACTGCGCCGACGATGCCCAGGTAAACCCGTACATGCTCACCCTCGGGTTGGCTCAGAAAGCCCAGGACATGGGGGCGACCATCCTCAAGGGCTGCAAGGTGGAGAACATCGTGGTGACCAACAACCGCGTGCGCGAGGTGGACACATCCATGGGCAGCATCCACTCGCGCCGGGTGGTATGCGCCGCGGGGACCGGCTCTAACCAGATAGGTAAGATGATCATCGTGGACATCCCCATCCTGCCTCAACGCGGGCAGATACTGGTCACCGAGGCAAGGGACCCCATCCTGAAGACGATAGTATCGGGGGCGGAATACCTGGGGACCAAGGCCAACATCTCAGAACTCATGCCTGCGGACGAAGAGGCCCAGAAGCTCGGCCTCGGGTTCACCGCTGAGCAGACGGCGAGTGGCAACATCCTCATCGGGAGCACGCGCGAATTCGCCGGTTTCGACAACAACACCACACCCGATGCCATTAACGCCATCGCCAAAAACGCCATAGGGTTTCTCCCATGGATAAGAGACCTCGACGTCATCCGGTCGTTCGCCGGCCTGAGGCCGTGTTCGCCCGACGGGCTCCCTATCCTGGGAACGGTAAAGGGCGTCAAGGGCTTTTACATGGCTACCGGCCATGCCGGGGACGGCATCTGCCTGGCTCCGATAACGGGCAAGTTGATGAGCGAGCTCGTGCTCGACGGAGAGACGAGCATGGACATCGAGCCTTTCTCGCTCTACAGGTTCAAATAGGCAGAGGAAGAGACAGGGAAGACAGCGGGTGCGCCGGCGCGTGCCCGTTTCTCGTATGGGGATGCCTGCCGTGGGAGGCGAGGAAGGGCGTGGCGGTGGGTGCAGGGCCTGTCGCGAGGTATTATGGTGGGGCGGGAGGAAGTCTCCTATAATCGAATAAAGCCAAAAAGGAGAAGAGCTTGAAGGTTCTCTTTATATATCCCGATTACAAGGTAAATATCGACCCCCGGACCGGCGGTATGCTAGGGGTTGACGAGGGCGGCTGGTACATGGAGGGCGTAGCCAGCCTTTCCGCGGTGCTCAAACAGGCCGGGCACGAGGTCGGACTGTACCATCTGACCGGTCCCGCCACCCGGGCCGATTTCCAGCGGGTGGTGCGCGCACACGACCCCGGCCTCGTGGGTTTCGTCACCATGACCAGGGAATACCCCCAGGTGAAGGAATACGTCCTATGGGCAAGGGACGCGGTGGACGCGCCGGTAATCTGCGGGAGCTATCATCCCACCACCCTGCCGGAGGAAGTCATAGCCACCGATGGTGTCGATATGCTTTGCCGCGGAGAGGGCGAGGCCGCCCTGCTGGAACTGGTGAGCCGCATGGATGCGGGCGAGGAATACGACGACACTGAGAGCATATGGATAAAGAGCGGCGGGACCGTCCAGCGCAATCCGGTCCGCCCGCTCATAGAAGATATAGATACGCTGCCGCTACCAGATTTCGCGGTGTTCGATTTCTCACGGCTCCTCTCGACGCGCATAAACACGGGAGTGGTGATCCTTTCGCGGGGATGCCCTTACAGCTGCACGTATTGCTCCAACAAGAAGATGCGGGACATCTACCCCAATAAAAGCCGTTACTCGCGATTTCACAGCCCGGAATACGGCATAGAGTACCTTAAGAAGCTGCTGGCCACGCAACCGGATGTGAAGTATCTCAATTTCCGCGACGATATCCTCCCCTGGAAAGGAGGCTGGCTGGAGAGGTTCACGACCCTTTACCGTAAGGAGATCGGGCTTCCCTTCATCTGCAATTACCGTGCCAACCTGGTCACGCCGGAGATCGTACGCATGTTGCGCCAGGCGGGATGCTACCAGATGTTCTTCGGGGTGGAGAGCGGCAACGAGTTCATCCGCAACCAGGTGTTGAACCGGCATATGTCACGAGAGAAGATCGAGGAGGCGTTCGCGGCCTGCCGGGAGGTGGGGATTAAGACGGTGGCCTACAACATGGTGGGCTTGCCCTACGAGAACAAGTCCAGGGTGCTTGACACCATCAAGCTCAATGCGGACATCAAGGCGGACCATTCGCTGTGCCCCATCTATTATCCCTACCCGGATACGGTGCTTTTCGAGACCGCGGTGCAGGAGGGATGGGTACCAGAGATCTACGATTACCGCGAGGACCGTTTCGTGGACCAGCCCGGTCTGCCGCGGGAACAGCTCTATTTCGCCCGGCATTATTTTCGCTTTTTCGTGCGTATCTACAGGGGGTTGAAGAGACTGCCTGCGCCCTTTTCCGCGTGCGCGGAGAAGCTGTTGGATGAGTTATTCGTGAGCCCCCGCCTGCCCCACCGGGCCCTGGTGTCTATCGCCGCCCGGGGTGAGAGATGGTGGGACGGGAGCAAGGATCTTTTCCGTCGCAGATACCCGGGCTTCTTCCTGTGGGTAAGGGACAGGGTGAGAGGGGTCGAAACAGGGGTATAAGGGAGAAAGCGGCAAGCCCATAACGCCGCTGTGGGAACGGAGGCCAGGATGGCCGAATGCGTGAGCTGCGGGAAGGCGATCCCCGCAGGGAAGCTGTTCTGCGATGGCTGCTATGTGAAGATGAAGGGGCGG
Organism: uncultured Actinomycetota bacterium; assembly: GCA_964415205.1. Classification (GTDB taxonomy): domain Bacteria; phylum Actinomycetota; class Geothermincolia; order Geothermincolales; family RBG-13-55-18; genus SURF-21. Next base: position 3,020 of record CAYPZH010000022.1, read on the forward strand.
AGAAGGCCCTACGGAGAGGTCCCCCCCGTCCCCGAAACCCGCGCCGGGCAGGCGCAGGGGGCTGAGGCGGAGCCGGCAGAGAAGCCTCAGGTGCAGCACGTCCCACCGCCAGCAGCCGCTCCGGCAAGAAAGGCGAGCGGGACCCTGACACCTGCGACGGACAAGAAGGTCGTCGCCATCAAGCCACCCCTGGAGAGGTCCGCACGGGAAAAGGGGAGCAAGAAGAGGTTCACCGTGACCATAACCTTCAGCGAAAGGACCTATGCGACCCTGTCCAGGCTGAAGCCCTCGGGGAGGGAAAGAGCCCTGCGCAGAGAAACGGGAGCGGCGGAAACACAGACGGCGCCTGTCCGTTTCCGGCCGGGGGCCGGCGGCGGGAGGTCCCGGGGAGGGCCCGGGCTAAAGGCGGTGACCGCGTCGGGCGCGGCAGCGCCGCAGAGCGGCTTCAGAAAAGCAATCGCTTACCGGGACCGCGCCATGGACGGCAAGGACAGGTTATCCGTGGCTATAGCAGCTTTATCCGTGCTGATCATCATAATCTTCTTCCTCCTGCCCTGGGCAAAGGTCTCCTGGGGCACGGGAGACGCTTCCGGCTTGCAGACGGTAGAGGTAACGGGGACGGACCTGGGGATCATGGCCTATATTTGCATGTCCATTACGGTCATCGCCCTCTTGTATACCCTGGCGTCCATATCGTTTAAAGAGACTTTCAGGGCATTGGACTACGGCGTGGTGCTCATCGTGGCGGGTGTGCTTTTCGTGGTGCTCTTCTACATCACCATCTCCTCAAACGACAGGTTTCTCGCGGCTGCGCTGGAGAAGCTGGGAAGGGGGGGCACCCCCCTTCCGGAGCAGTTCGAGAGGCTGACCCAGTGGCCAGCCTATATCATGCCCCTGGCAGGGGCCGTTCTGGCCCTGGCGGGCTGGGTGCGCCTGCTCAAACGAGAAGAATCGGCGGTCCCCGGCGGGAAGGGCGCGGGGGAGGATGTCTGAGATGCCCGCGGGCGCGTACGAATTATTCCAGGAGGCGAGAGAGCGTTTGCGTGACCGCCGGCACCTCGAGGCTATCGAACTGCTGGAAAAGGCGAAGCGGCTCGAGCCGGGAAGGGGGTCGATCCTGGAGTCACTGGGTATCGCGTACTACAACAGCGGACTTCACGGCAGGGCGAGGCGCGAGTTCGAAGAGGCGCTTGAGGTGGACCCCACCAATCATTTCGCCAGGTACGGGCTGAGCCGGTGCCTTTTCCGCGGGGGCATGGTGATGCATGCGATAGGGCAGGTGAAACTGGCCGCCACTATGGCGCCCGGGGAAAAGATATACGAAGAGGCCCTGCGGCTTTATCGCGGGAAGCTGCCGGCTGCCGGGGAGAGTTGAGGCGTTGAAAAGCGGGAAAAGGCCGGCGGCGCTGGATAAGTACGAACACTTCATGCTGGACATGGACGGGGTGATCTATGTCGACCGGCAGCCCATCCCTGGAGCGGTCGAGTTCATCGCGCGCCTGCGGGAGAAGGGAAAGGGGCTGCTCTTCCTCACCAACAACTCGAGATACACCAGGGCGGAGTACAAAGAGAGGCTCGCGCGCATGGGCATAGAGGCCGACGAGGAGGAGTTCATGACCTCCTCCCTGGCCACGGCGGACTTCCTGGAGGAGAACTACGACCTGGCGGGAAGCACCGCCTATTACCTCGGGGGGCGCGGCCTAAAGGAAGCCCTCGCGGCGACCGGGCTACGCTTGGTGGAGGGAGAGGGTGGCAGGGAAGCCGACTACGTCGTCGTGGGCTGGGACACCGAACTGACCTACGATAAGCTGCGCATCGCTTGTCTGGCCCTGCATGCGGGCGCGGTATTCATCGCCACCAACAGCGACGCCACCTTTCCTGCGCCGGACGGGTTGTGGCCCGGGGCGGGAGCGATCGTGGCTGCCCTGGAGACCGCGGCGGGCCGGGAGGCCCTGGTGGTCGGCAAACCCAACGTGTTCATGCTGGAGGCGGCCCTTTCCCGCGCGCCGGCCAGGGCGGACAGCAACCTGTACATAGGAGACCGGCAGGTAACGGA
>CAYPZH010000022.1:5085-23760 GCA_964415205.1 uncultured Actinomycetota bacterium
CACGGGCGGACTCCACCCTGTTATTCGGATCCGGGGTGTAAACGGACAGCCGGGGGGTGTGGAGGGCGGGGCTCGATACCTGCCTGGTGTTGAGCGGGGTCGCCACCCGAAAGGACCTGGAGGGGTTCGAGCCCCGGCCTGACCTTGTGGTCGAGAGCCTCCTGGAGCTGATGTGAACCGCGAGGCATCACGGGAATGGACCGCGAAGCTCTACCGCCGCTGGCTGCCGGGCGAAGCCGGTGCGCATACCACGTTTGTCCACCTCGCCAGGACAGCGTGTCCGGAGGGGGGCACGGTGGCCGATCTAGGCTGCGGGGACGAAGGCCTTCTGGCCGACCTGGCCGGCAAGGCATCGGAGGTCATCGGCGTGGACGAACGGCAACTGCAGGGGCCGTACGGGCGTTACATCCAGGCCGACCTCAACCGCGATATCCCCCTCCCCCCCGACAGCGTCGACCTGGCAGCCAGCAAATTCCTCATCGAACACCTCGAGGACCCGGCGTTTTTTCTGCGCCAGGTGCACGCCGCACTACGGCGCGGCGGCTGGCTGGTGTTGATGACCACCAACGTGCGCTATTATCCTTACGCCGCAAACCTCCTGCTCTCGCGCTGCACGCGGCAGGAGAGGCGCATGCGACTGGTGGAGCTCTTCACCGGGAGGCCACAGGAGGAGATATTCCCGGTCTTCTACCGCTGCAACACCCCGCGCAGGCTGCGCAGGGAACTGGAAGGTGCCGGGTTCGCCGTGATCCATCTCGGCACTTACAGCGACCATGGCGCTAGCGCCGTCATCAGGCCGCTGGGGGCCCTGGCGGTGGCATACGAGAAGGCGCTGGACCTCCTGGGCCTCGAGGGGTGGGGAGGGTTCATCGTGGCGGCCGCGGTCAAGGGATAGGGAGGCGAAAGAGGTATGCTGCCGCTTTTCGACCGCAATCCCGCGCGCAAGGTACCCGTGGTCACCCTTTCGCTTATAGTGCTGAACGCGGCTGTGTTCATGTACATGCTCTTTTTAAGCGGCACGCAGAAGGACATCTTCATCTACCGCTTTTCCGTCGTGCCCTGGGAGATAGTGCACGCCGGAAAGCTGGACCCGGCAGCGCTGCAGGTCCTCTTCGGTTATAACCTGGCCTCGGAGCCCTACAAGAACGTGTACCTCGCCCTCCTGACCTCCCTGTTCCTGCACGACGGCTGGCTGCATATCCTGGGGAACATGCTCTTTCTGTGGATATTCGGCAACAACGTCGAGGACGTCATGGGGCATGCCGCCTTCCTGGCCTTCTATTTCGTATGCGGTATATTCGGTACCCTCGCCCACGTGGCCATGTATGCGAACAGCCTCAGCCCCCTCCTGGGGGCCAGCGGCGCGATATCAGGCGTGTTAGGCGCTTATCTGGTCCTATATCCGCGTGCCCGGGTGTGGACGTGGGTCTTTATCTTCGTCCTGCCCATACCCGCTTTCGTGGTCATAGGTTTCTGGATCGTGCTGCAGGTGGTCGAGGGCTTGACCTCCGTGGGTACGGGCGCCGTGGGTACGGCCTTCTTCGCCCACCTCGGCGGGGTGGCGATGGGGTTGATCATCAGCGGCATCTTCTACCCGTGGCTGCGCAGGCGCCGGGACGCCATCTCACTGCAGCCTGAGATACAGTGGTGGGAGCGAGGAGGGTCGGCGCCTCCCGGACAGTTCATGTAGCCGTTTTCTTTGCGGGATGAAGCTGATTTATCTCCGGCCTTCTTGAAGTGGGGAATGCTATCGCAGCGCAGAAGGGAAGGACCGTCGATAAACACGCTTCATCCCGTATGTAGATGGGTGGTGATAAGTGCACATGTCCGCAAGGCTCCCCCCGGAGATATCGGGGGACCGGGAATAAACCGGCTTCATCCTTATATAGAGCAGCTCGAAAGGTACAGGGGCGGCGCGGGCCGCCCCCTTGTTCGTCGCCTGAAACAGGCCTGCGTCTAGGTCTTGCCCCAGCCGATGCTGCCATGCGCCCAACCCATGTCTTTCCCGTACATGGCCCGCTCGCAGACTACGGCCGCCGAGGACTCCACCCTGGTGGAGACGTCGTAGTCCGTGACGTATTCGTTGGCGTGGAAGGAGCGGCGCGAGTTGGCCGCCATCACCACGTCCTGTGGACCCGGGACCTCGCCGGCGCCGGTCATGAAGGTGATGTCCACCGTCACCGTGTGAGGGTTGGGGTTCTGCACCAGTATCCAGGTATCGAAGCCCCCCGCGGTGCAGCCCTCGGCCAGGTACCACAGCGGGGCGGGGGAGGTGACGCCGATGCTGCCATGCGCCCAACCCATGTCTTTCCCGTACATGGCCCGCTCGCAGACTACGGCCGCCGAGGACTCCACCCTGGTGGAGACGTCGTAGTCCGTGACGTATTCGTTGGCGTGGAAGGAGCGGCGCGAGTTGGCCGCCATCACCACGTCCTGTGGACCCGGGACCTCGCCGGCGCCGGTCATGAAGGTGATGTCCACCGTCACCGTGTGAGGGTTGGGGTTCTGCACCAGTATCCAGGTATCGAAGCCCCCCGCGGTGCAGCCCTCGGCCAGGTACCACCAGGTGGCGTGGTCGTGCGGGAAATCATTGAAGCGCAGGGTTATGGCGTGACCCGAAGCCGCCCAGTTGGGACAGTTCACCACCTGGGGCGAGCCTCCCCCGCGCGGGGTGAGCTCGGTGCGTACGGTGCCGTCGGGCGGCTCGGCTGCGGGGATGACGAAATCGATCCCGGTCAGGAAGGTGATGCTGTGCATCCAGGTAGGCTCGGTGAGGTCGCTGATCCCGTCCGGCTCTCCCGGTATGGGGGGGACCTCGGCGGGTCCGTCGTAGACGAACATGGCCACCTTGGTCCTGCCGATGGGGCAGCCGGCCTCGCCAATGAGGGTGGTGCCGTTGACCTTGAGGGTGTCGCTGTTGCCGGGCTCGTTGGCGAAGAACTCCTTGTCCCGCATGATCACCAGGTTGCTGTGGTGGTCGCCCAGGGGCAGGAAATCGCCGATCCCGCCGGGCGGAGAGGTGTTCAGGCGCACGAGGTAATTGCTGCGGATAAGGGGCTCGGTATAGAAGTGGTGGGCGCGGAGCCCCTCACGCAAGATCACCATCTCGTAGGAATAACCGCCCCTGGCTTTCCAGGGACCCCATGCCCCGTCCGCTCCAAGTACGCAGCTGACCTCCGGCTCTTCCTTGACGCGCACGCCCGTCGCCCCGTCAACCTCCCACATCTGCAGGGTGGCGCCTTTAACGCCCTGGTTCTGCGGGAAGTTGACCGCGCGTCCCGCCAGTTCCACCTCGTCCTGTGGTTCGGGGATGATGTCGGTCGTTTCCGGTTCCTCCCCCGTGAAGAAGCGGTACATGTAGACGAAAGACTGCGGCGAGGACGCCACCTGCACGTGGGTCTGGTCGGGGATGATGACGTTCTCTGCTCCAACTATCTCGCGGCCGGGAGTGCCGGTGCCGGCCCAGATGGCCAGGGTTGGGACCCCGCCCGGAGGAGCGAGGGAGGTCATGCCGTCGATGTTCACGTACTTGGCCACGTTCGCGGCACGCCCGGCGTCTGCGAGATAACCGTGCATGACGCGGGTGCCCCTGGAATGGCCCAGGACATAGACCTTGTCCGCGCCCGTCTTTTGCATCACGGCAGCGATGTGGGCGTCGAGTCCGGCGTGGACCACGGCCTCGTTTTCCTCCAAGGGCACGCTGGTGTCGTAATCGTATGCCGTTATCAGCTCGGCCGGGTAACCGTTGCTGGCGAAGCGCAATGCCTGTGACTCGAACTGAGACGCCGAGCCGGAACTGCCGTGGACGAAGACGATAGGGGTGAACGCCGGTTCCGCGCCGCCGTGCTCGCCTAGGGCCGGTGCGTTAAACGGCAAAATCAACACGGCCGCAAGCGCGAAAGCGGATACCATGACCAGGGACCGTATCCTCATCATCCCACCTCCTTGATGACCGGCCGCTCCTTCGCTCAAAGCATAGCGGGTACGCGGATTCTTTGATGCCCACGCATGAAGGCCTGCGGCTCTAAGGTTAGTTATCTGCTGGTTGTGCTCTAATTCGCCCTCGCATCTTCCCACCACGGCTATTCTACAACGTTGCCGGCGCAAGGTCATCACCGTAAATCTGAGGGCGAGTGGGTAGAGGTGGCGTACGTGAAGACGGGGCTCGCGCCATGAAAAAGGAGGGCTTTGCGCCCTCAACGGTCGGATGCAAGCAATATGGGATAAGGATTGATGGCCGCGCCGCCCCCGGGATGGATCTCGAAGTGGAGGTGGGGAGGCCCCCCCTCGGCGTTACCGGTATCGCCGACGTAACCTATGACCGTGCCCGCGGTGACATGCCCCGTTGCCGCGAAGCGCTGCAGGTGCATGTAGTAGTAAACGTTTCCATCATCGCCGGCAAGGCGCACGTAGAGGCCGGCGTTCTTGCCTTCCCCGTGGTTCACGGTGCCCGAGACGCAGGCCACGCAGGGCGTGCCCTCGGCGGCGAAGATGTCGTTTCCCTGGTGCAGGTGACCCGTGCGGGGAGCGTGCCAGTCGTTGGTGAAGGTGTGGGGGCCCCTTACCGGGAAGACAAAGGACCCGATGGGGGTGTTGACCGGTGTGCCACCGCCCCCAGTGGTCGCCAGCAGCTGCAGGATCTCCTTGTTAACGGAGTCGAGGTACGCCTGCTGTTCCTGCAGCGAGGCCTCCATGGCCTGGCGCCGGGCGTTGACCGAGCCCAGCAACTGGCGCTGCCGCGCCTCCTTTTCCTCCAGGGAGCGCTGGCGCTCGCTTATCTCCTCGCGCAGGCGCTTGACCTCATCGAATATCTGGTAGTCGCGGTGGCCGATGTAGGAAAAGAAATCATACCGGTTGAGGAAATCGTCCAGGCTGGTGGATTCGAGCAGCACCTCCACCGAGCTCACCTCGCCCGACTTGTAGATGGAACGCAGGCGTTCGTAGAGGATGGCGCGCGCCCGCTTGTAATCGTTCTGTGCCTTCTCCAGTTGTTCGCGGTTTCCCTCCACCTCTGAGCGGATGGTCTCGTATTCGCTCAGGGCCGCGTTATATTCCTGCGCCAGCCGCTGCGATTCGACCTTCATCGCCTCGATCTGCTGCCGCACCTTTTCGGCCTCGGCCTGCTTTTCCTCCAGCGTGGCGGAGACGGCGACGGCGGGCAGGGAGAAGACGAGAGCCGCGACGAGCAACCCCGCGATCAACGACCTTTTACGATGCATGGCGGCCATAACCCCTCCAAAGCGTCTTGCTTGTATCCTTAGAGTCTTTGCCGGTGTTTTTTGTTCGATGCGAATTATCCGTTCTAGATAATATATCATCTCCTGGCATCTGTACCTTTAGCATTATTGTTGCTAAAATTATCTATTGTTATTTGAATATATTTTTGATGAAAAAGTCAACTTTTGTGAAATTGTTGTATCCTACCTGGCCTGTAAGCTTCTGCTACCATTAGAGGCGAAGCGGGCGGAGGTGGAGGAAGAAGCGTGATCTCAGTCAGGCATCTCAGCAAAGAGTTCGACGGTATAAAGGCTCTGGACGATGTCACGCTCGAGGTGGCAAAGGGAGATACCTTCGGGCTTATCGGGCCGAACGGGGCCGGGAAGACGACCCTTATACGCATCCTGACCGGGCAGACCACACCCAGCGGGGGTGAGGTCCTGCTGGAGGGAGAACCCGTAGACCCCCGCGCGTCGCGTTACCGCGTGCGGGTCGGCCTGGTGCCGCAGGAACCCGCTTTCTACGGCCGCCTCACGGCGCGCGAGAACCTCATGCTCCTGGCGAGGCTCTACGGCATGGGAGGGCAGGACGCCAAGGGAAGGGTGGAGGGCCTGCTGTCGTGGGCCGGACTCGAGATGCACGCGGCGAGGCAGGCGCGTTTTTTCTCCCGGGGTATGCAGCAGCGACTCAGCCTGGCCATGGGGTTGGTGCACGGCCCCGACCTGATCTACCTCGACGAACCCACCTCGGGCCTGGATCCGGAGGCGCGTGTCTCGCTGTGGGAACTCATCCTGCGCCTGTCGGAAGAAGGCAGATCCATCCTCCTTACCACTCATAATATGGAAGAGGCGGACCGTGTATGCGGCAGGCTGGCCATTCTGGTGGGGGGGAGGCTGCGCGAGAAAGGTACGTTGCAGGAGATAAAGGGAAAGCTGGGCAAGGACCGGGTGGAGTTGCGCATGCAGGGCGAGAGCTCCCGTGAACTGGACGCGGCATGCGCGCGGCTCGGCCTGTCCTGGAGGGACGAAAAAGGGACGGTCATCGTGAGCGGGCCCGGACTCGCGGACAAGCTGCCACGGCTCGTGTCGGAGCTCGCGGGACAGATCGGCGAAGCGCATTATCACGAGATGACCCTGGAGGACGCCTTCTTCCGGTTCGTGCGGGAGGCGGAGACATGAGGGGCGCCCGGGCACTCATCGCCAAGGACTGGAGGCTCATCTACCGCAACCGCCTGCTCTTCACGGTGCTCATCATCTACCCCTTTCTCATCATGTGCGTCATCGGCGCCGCGTTCTATGAAACGGGGCGGCCGGTCCCCATCGCCCTGGTCAACCTGGACCGCGTGGACGAGAACGGCATTGCCTGGACGGGGGTCCGGGCGCCGTCCACGTCGGGGTTGGAACGGCGCTTCCGCCGCCGGGGAGAACAAGCGGTCGATTACGGCGGCGCCGCTGAGGCGGCAGCAGCCCTCGAGAGCGGGGAGGCCGACGCGCTCATGGCGGTGGTGGCGGATGGCGAGGAGCAGTCGTGGCGGGGTGCGGTCATGGAGGCGGAGGATATATCAGCGACCCTGTTGGACCTGCAGGAAGAGGCGGAAGAATGGCGCGAGTTCGCAACCCGCGAGGAGGCCGAGGCGTCGTCGCGGAAGGGAGAGAGCAACGTGCTCTTCGCGGTCAAGGAGCGCGAATACCCGGGCATAGGCGAATCAATATGGTTGGAGAAGGAGAACTACGACGCGCAGGCGCTGGTCTCGCGTTTCGGGGAGGACGTCACCGAGATAAAGGAGTATGCCTCGGAGAGCCTGGCAAGCGAGGACCTCAAGCAGGGGCGCGTGGACGCGGTCATCGTGCTGCCCCGCGGCTTCGTGCGCGCACTGAAGACGCTGGACGAGGTGGCGCGGGTGCGGGTCATCATAGACCAGTCCAACCTGGTCAAGGCGGAGTTCGCGGAGACCAGCATACGCGGTTTCCTCTCGCGCATAAAAGACGGGGTGGTGGAGAACAAGACGGAGGCCGTGGTGGCGGGTCTGTACGTGCTGGTGAGTGGGGGCGACTTCTTCGGCACCGAGGTCGTCGGGCTGGCGCAGATCAGGGAAAACCTCCTGGAGCTGCGGGAGGCGGTGGAGGAGCGGCCGGACCTGCTGGAGAAGATCGAGGTGGGCATAGACCTGGCGGACACGGTGATAAGCGACATCGAGGAGGCGGCAGCGTATCTGCGCGGGACCGCTTTGCCCATAGAGCTTGACCTATCATCCGTGGCCGGCCGCACGCTGTCGGCGAAAGACGCCGTCGTTCCCTCCCTCATCGCTCTCTCCATCCTGTGGACCGGCGTGCTGTGCGGGGCCATCCTCATGGTGGTCGAGGACGAAGAGGGCATGCGCATGCGGCTGAACCTGACGGGGATGGGGGCTTTTTCGCTGGTGGGCTCGAAGCTGTTGCTCGCGACGGCCGTGGTCTTCCTGCAATCCGCGGTGATACTGGCGCTTGCCGTGGCCGTATTCGGCGTCTTCGCCTCGAACGCTCTGCTGGCCCTGGTGATCATAGCCGCGGCTTCTTTCTCCTGCATAGGCATCGGGCTGGTATTGGCCGCCTTCGCGCGCCAGGTGGCGGGCGCGGTCATCCTGAGCGTGCTGGTCAGCTTCCCGCTCATCTTCATGACCGGGGCGGTGTTCCCCCTCTCCCAGATGCCCGACTTCATGCAGTGGATCGCGCGGGCCATCCCGCTCACCTATGCCATAGAGGCACTCGCCGGGGTCATGTTGAGGGGGGAGACGCTGGCGGACGTGGCCTGGCAACTCATCGCGCTCGTCGGCTTCGGGGTAGGGCTGCTCGCCGTGGGTTCTCTGCTGGTCAGGAGAAGATAAGCCGAACAACCGCGAACAGCGGCAGTTCGGCGCGCGCACGGCACCGGGACGAGCTGTGGGGGCGCTGAGCGCATATGTTAAAATTGCCCTGTATCCGAGCAGGAGGAAGAGGAGAGAGCGATGGATCATTTCAATCCTGTGGAGACCTGGGAAAGAGAACGGCTGGACCAGCTGAAGTTGGAACGCCTCAGGTCCACGGTAGACCGGCTTTACGAGAAGGTGCCCTTTTACAGGGATAAGCTCGACCAGGCCGGTTTCAAGCCGGGCGACCTGAAGAGCCTGGAAGACCTGCGGAGCCTGCCGTTCACCGACAAGGACGACCTCAGGGACAACTATCCCTTCGGGCTGTTCGCGGTGCCCATGCGCGAGATAGTACGCATACACGCTTCCTCGGGGACCACCGGAAAATCGACCGTGGTGGGGTACACGGCGGAAGATATAGATGTGTGGGCGGACCTGGTAGCGCGCACCATCGTGGCGGCGGGCGGCACCCCCGACGATATCGTGCACGTATCGTATGGATACGGGTTGTTCACCGGGGGGTTGGGCCTGCATTACGGCGCCGAGAAACTGGGCGCTACGGCGCTTCCCATGTCCGGGGGCAACACCAAGCGACAGGTGCGCATGATGGTCGATTTCGGCAGCACCATCCTCTGCTGTACGCCTTCCTATGCCCTGAATATCGCCGAGGTCATGCGGGAGATGGGCATACGGCGCGAACAGTTGAAGCTGAAATCGGCCATCCTGGGAGCGGAACCCTGGTCGGACGAGATGCGCAGGCAGATAGAGAGCGAACTCACCGTCTCCGCGCACGATATCTACGGACTATCGGAGGTGGTCGGCCCCGGTGTATCCATAGAGTGCTCGGAGAAGAACGGGCTGCACGTGTTCGAGGACTGTTTCATACCGGAGGTGATCGACCCCGCCAGCGGCAGGGTGTTGCCGCCGGGCGAGAAAGGGGAGCTGGTCTTCACCAACATCAACAAGCAGGGCCTGGCCCTCATCCGTTACCGCACCCGCGATATCTCCAGGCTGTTCGTGGAGCCCTGCGCGTGCGGGCGTACCCACGCGCGCATGGAGAGGGTGACCGGCCGCACCGATGACATGCTCATCATCCGGGGCGTCAACGTCTTCCCCTCGCAGGTGGAGATGGTGCTCATGCAGGTACCTGGGCTCAGCCCCCACTACCAGCTGGTAGTGGACCGCGTCGACAACCTTGACGTGCTGGAGGTCCAGGTGGAGGTATCGCCGGAGGTCTTCTCAGACGAGATAAAGCAGCTGGAGGTGCTGGAAAAGAGGATACGTGATGAGATACAGAGCTACCTCGGCGTCGGGGTCAAGGTGCGCCTGATGGAGCCGCGTTCCATCCAGCGCAGCGAGGGCAAGGCGGTCAGGGTCATCGACAACAGGAAGATCTAGGAGTTTGTGCCGTGAAGGTCAGACAGGTCTCGGTGTTCCTCGAGAACAAGACGGGCAGGCTCTTCGAGGTCTGTAAACGCATGGCGGAGGAGGACGTCAACATCCGTGCGCTATCCATCGCCGAAACCGCGGACTACGGCGTGCTCAGGCTCATCGTCGACGACCCCGGCAAAGCCATGCAGGCCCTGGCCGAGAGCGGTTTCACGGTGAGCGAGACTGAGGTCATCGCGGTCGAGGTGCCCGACGAGCCGGGAGGCCTCTCCAAGGTCCTGGCGCCCCTCTACGACGCCAACGTCAACATCGAATACCTCTACTGTTTCGTCGAGAAGAGCGGGGAAAGCGCTATCGTGGTGTTCAGGGTCGAGCAACTTGACGCGGCCATACGCGCCCTGCAGGGTGGCGGCTACACGGTCATGAAGGAAGAAGACGTCTATCGTATCTAACCAGGAAAGGGAGCTGGATTTGCCGCTGCACACGACCACCCTGGAGCTCTCGACCTCGGGCGAAACGGACATAGTGGACATAACCGAAAAGGTCCAGGAGGAACTCTCCAGGTCTCCCTTCAACCGGGGGATGGTAACGGTATTCGTGCCTGGCTCGACCGGCGGCGTCATCACCCTGGAGTACGAGCCCGGCCTCGAGCGGGGCCTCGAGGTGGCCTGCGAGAGCTTTGGCCCGCGGGAAGCCCCCCACCGTCACAGCCGCAACTGGAGAGACGACAACGGCCACGCTCACGTAAGGGCATCCCGTGTCGGGCCATCGCTCAGCGTGCCCTTCAAGGACAGGAGGCTGACCCTGGGAACATGGCAGCAGATAGCGTTCGTGGATTTCGACAGCGGGCCACGCAAGCGCGTCCTCATAATCCAGATAATGGGAGAATAGGGAAGGAGTCGTGAGATAGCCCGAGAGCAGGCTGCCGCAAACCGCGGGGAACGCGCGGGGGGGATATGGGGGGGGAGGTTGTCAGCCGTTCCCTTCATGGTCTGGAGCGTACTGTACTATATCCTCCTCCTGGTCTTCTACCGTTACGTCGTCCATGCGTACGTCACGGATGTCCTGGACCGCCAACTGCTCGGGTTCTGGGATACGGTATCCCTTACCGCCGTCTTCGCCGGGTATCTTATCCTGTGCGCAATCCCCCCCTACCTGTGGAGCAGGAAGAGCTACTACCATTCCCTGTGGAGGGGAATAGAGTCATTCGTGGTCTACCTGCTCTTGGCGCTGGCCCTGGGAGCGTTTTTCTCCGCCTTCAGCGAGGACGACTGGTCGGTGCTGAGCGCCGTCTCGGCTTCCGGGGACGCATGGGCACGCTTAGGCTCGATAGCCGCACTTTTCGCGGTGTTCGTGGGCGCGTCCTGGCGGGGAGGTAAGGCCGCCGCTAACGGGAAAAGGCGCAGAAAGACCGGAAAGGCGAGGCAAAGAGATTCCTGACCGGGATCACGGCGCCCCGTGCCCACACCCCGCGCGCACACGGCAAGCCGCGTGATCATGGCTTGAGCCCGATGCGGTCGATACTGTCAACGTACGCGACCATGAAATCCAGCGAGAGCCTGAGTGAGCGGAGATCTAAGTTGTCGTAGCCGTCCTTGGAGCATCTCCAGTGGCGCGGGTAAGGAGATTCCTCGCGCGAGCTCACAGTGATGGCTTTGCGGCCGCGGGAGAGCAGGTGAAACCCCTCACCTAGGTAGAGGCCGTTCCTCCTGAAACCCGCGCCATAATGGACGCGGGTCTCGAAAACCTGCTTGGCGAGGCCCATCAGCCTGCGGTTGGCGCGGAACGGCACCAACCTTCCCTCGCGCCGGAAACACACGGGAAAGCCTCTCCCCACGGCGTCAAGCACGATGAAGTAAGCCCCCTTGAGCTCACGGCGGTTGCGGCGCAGCAGCCTCTTCACGCCCGTCCCGCCCGCGTCGGCCGCGCCGGTAAAGACCAACCACAACTCGGTGAACAGTGGCTGGCGTCGGGCGAAGGCGCGAGCCAGTTCCACGAGGACGGCGACCCCGGATGCGTTGTCGTTCCCCCCCGGTGTCGGAGCTCCGATCGCCTTGGAGAACAGGGCGATAAAGCAAAGGGTGGGGACGGCGGCGATTACCTGGCCGAGGTACCAAAGGAGGTTGAGCAGGTTTTCCTCCATGCTCAGGAGATGTCCGGCATAGGCGGTCGTGAACAGCATGAACAGGGCGGTCATGCATATTAAATCGACGATGCAGGCCCCCCTGAGCATCCATATGAACCCGGAGTGGTGATAGAAAGCTGCGCGCGGGGAGTCCACATGGGCCAGGACCACCAGGGTCCTGCGCTTCTCGCGCGACGGCCTCATGCGGACGATGACGTTACCGGAGCGGCGGTACGGCTGCATCCAGGCGAAGGGGCTGCGCCCATACGATTGGAACAGGAACAGGATGTAACCCAGGCATACTAAAACGAACGAGAGGTGGCTGTTGGCGGGGAAGACGACCGTCCCCAGGACGGGGATGATATGTACGATCATCTCGCTCCACGCGGTCGTCGGCGGCGTATGGAACTCCTGGGTCTCGACATCCAGGTCTAGAGACTTCATCTCCCGTTCACAGAAGAGAGCGGCGGACCGTTCTCCCCGGCTACCGGGTCCGCGCGGCCCTATCTCCCTCGCCAGATGGCGGGCGGGCCAGGTTATGCCTCTGTCCCTCCGCTTGCCCTTGGAGAACTCACCTCCGCTCACGCTATGGTGCAGGACACGTTCGCTTTCGTCCAAGGAAGTTCCTATCTCTGGGCTTTAACCGGCGATCACTGCCGCGAGCCCGGTACGGACCCCGCCGACCGCCACGCGGAAGGCGCCGGCCGAGAATATCATACAATAATTCAACGCCTGCATACGTGCTACCTGCAAAGGGCATGCGGCCCTTGCGGCCCCGTAAAAACGTCGGATAGAATCCGAGTATGGTCAGTGGATGTATGCGATAGGCGGCATACTCTCTCGCTCTTGACCGCCATGAAGGGGGGCACCAGGATTTGCCGCAGGAAGAGAACGGGCTGGGAAAGGAACTGGATAGCGCGCAGGAGAAGGTGAAGAGGTTGCAGGAGGGCCTCGAGCCGGAAGAGGCATTGGAAGTACTGGAAGAGGCGGTCACGGCTCTAGAGCGATGCGGTGAGAGGCTCGAGGAAGCTGGATCATGAGCGAGACCCCTCTGCTGGACAAGATAAAGGGGCCGGGCGATCTCAAGGGCCTCGATTACGAGGAGCTTGACCGCCTCGCTGCGGAAGTGCGCGGCGTTATCCTGGACACCATCTCTAGATGCGGGGGGCACCTGGCTCCGAGCCTTGGCGTTGTCGAACTTACCATCGCCATACACAGGGTTTTCGACAGCCCCCGCGACCGCATCGTCTGGGACGTCGGCCATCAGGCTTACGCGCACAAGCTCCTCACCGGCAGGAGGAAGGAATTCGCCAACCTTCGCTGCCAGCAGGGGTGCAGCGGCTTCCCGCGCCGCGAGGAAAGCCCTCACGACGTGAACAACCCCGGCCACTCCAGCACATCTATCAGCATCGGTTTGGGGCTTGCCATCGCCCGCGACCTTGAGGGCGAGGACTATCACGTGGTAGCGGTGGTGGGAGACGGGGCCCTGAGTGGGGGCATGGCATACGAAGCCCTCAACCAGGCCGGGCACCTGGGAAAGGAACTGATAATCATCCTCAACGACAACGGCATGTCTATATCGCGCAACGTGGGAGCCATGTCCACCTACCTCACCCAGCTCCGCTTGAACCCGCGCTATATGCGCGTCAAGGACGAGATGAAGGAGATAATCGAGAGCGTCCCCCTGGTGGGAGCGCCTACGGACCGCATCATCCACTCCTTCAAGGAACGCCTGAAGAACTTCCTCATCCCGGAGTTCATTTTCGAGGAACTCGGGATACAGTATGTCGGCATCGTGGACGGCCACGATATCCAGGCCATGGAGAGGGACCTTAGCCTGGCGAAGGCCGCCGAGGGGCCCATACTAATCCACGTCCTGACCAGTAAAGGCAAGGGATACCCGCCGGCGGAAAAAGACCCCGACCTCTTCCACGGCATCGGACCCTTCGACCTCGAGACCGGTAGGAGCCTGGAGAATTCGGAGGCGCCCTCTTTCACCAGCGTATGCGGACGCGTGCTCTGCGATATGGCCCGCTCCGAACCCCGGCTGGTCGCCATTACCGCCGCCATGAAGTTGGGAACGGGCCTGGACGATTTCGCGCGACTTTTCCCGCGCCGCTTCTTTGACGTCGGCATAGCTGAGCAGCACGCCGTTACCCTTGCGGCCGGACTGGCCCTGGGGGGATACCGGCCCGTGGTCTCCATCTACTCGACTTTCCTCCAGAGGGCGGTGGACCAGCTGATACAGGAGGTATGCCTGCAAGACCTTCCGGTGATCTTCACCCTGGACAGAGCCGGTCTGGTGGGGGAGGACGGCCCTACCCATCACGGGGCCTTCGACCTCACCTACCTGCGCATGATGCCCAACATGACCGTGATGGTCCCCAGCGACCAAGAGGAACTGAGGGACATGCTCTGGGCCTCCCTGGATATCGAGGGCCCCGTGGCCATCCGCTATCCCCGGGGCGCCGGCAGCTCACGGGAGGTGGCCGCCGAACCACGGAGGATAGAGCCCGGGAGGGCGGAGGTGCTGAGGCAGGGCGGCGATGCCTGTTTGCTGGCGGTGGGCAGGATGGTCGAGGTCGCGCTGGAGGCGGCAAACATCCTCGCCGGTGGCGGAAATGATGTCGGAGTGGTCAACCTGCGCTTCGTCAAGCCCCTGGATGAAGTGCTCATAGAGCGGCTCGCCGGCAATTGCCGCCTGCTCGTTACCATGGAGGAAAACGTCCTCAACGGGGGCGTCGGGGAGGCGGTGGCGTCGCTGCTGAAAAGAGCCGGCTCTCCCTGCCGGCTGATGAGTATCGGCCTGCCCGACCGTTTCGTGGGGCACGGCAAAGTGCCGGAGCTCTTCCGCGGCGAGGGCATGGACTCGGACTCAGTGGCGAGGGCCGTGGAGGATGCGCTGCAGCTGGACCGCGGGGAGTAGATGAAAAGGCTCGACCAGTGGCTGGTGGAGGGGGGGCATTACCCCTCGCGGGAAAGCGCCCGCCTCGCGATCATGGCGGGAGAGGTGGAGATCGTGGGGAAAGGGCGGGCCCTCAAGGCCGGATACCGCCTGGGCCCCGGGGATAAGGTGAAGGTCAGGAGCAGGCCGCGTTTCGTGTCGCGGGGCGGTGATAAACTCGACGGAGCACTGGAGAGATGGGGGATAGAAGTCAACGGCCGCAAGGCGATGGATGTCGGCGCGTCAACCGGCGGCTTCACCCACTGCCTGCTGGAGAGAGGCGCATCGCAGGTCATCTGTATTGACGTGGGGCGGGGCCAGCTCCACTGGGACCTCAGGAAAGACGAACGGGTGACGGTCATGGAGGGCTTAAACGCCCGCTTTCTCGAACCCTCTGACCTCCCCTATACGCCAGAACTGGTCGTGGCCGATCTCTCCTTTATCTCGCTGCGGCTGGTTTTCGGCGCGCTGGCTGCGGTGATAAAGGAGGGAGGGGAGCTTATAGCGCTGGTGAAACCGCAGTTCGAGGCGGGGAGGGGCAGGGTGGGCAGGAAGGGAGTGGTGCGCGACCCCCAAGTGCAACGCGAGGTCTTGCACGAAGTGCTGGCAACTGCGGCCCGGAGCGGGTTCGCCCTGCGTGACGTGGCCCCCTCTTCCCCCAGGGGAGCGGACGGCAACATAGAGTTCTTCGCGTGGTGGACGAGAAAAGACGGCGCGGATGGGGAAGACGTGGGTGAGAAGGTGGAAGCGGCGATGGAGGAAGCATGGTCGGCGGGATAAGGACGGTGGGGATAATGCCCCACGCGCGCAGGCAGCAGTCGCTGGAGATGGCTCGCCAGCTGCTGGGATGGCTCGATGACCGGGGCATGGAGGTGAAGGCCCTGCACGAGGACGCACAGGCCATGGGGCTCCCCGGCAGGGGGATGGACCGCTCGGAGTTCCTCGCCGGTCTGGACCTGGTGGTCTCACTGGGCGGAGACGGCGCCATGCTCCGGGCGGCAGCCGCGGCTTACGAGGCGGACGCGCCGGTGGTGGGAATAAACCTGGGTAGGAAGGGATTCCTGACCGCGATGGAGGCCGGGCATATGTACACCGGCCTGGCGGAGATATTGGAGGGCCGCTTCCTCGTGCAGGAGCGCATGCTCCTGCAGTGCACCCTGGGCGAGGAAAGCCCCCATGCCGTGCATTACGCCCTCAACGAGATAGCGTTGGGGAAGCGGGAGCTGCAGAGGATGATACGGCTGGAGGTGGCCATAGGCGGCCGCTATTTCCACTACTATGCCGGCGACGGCATCATCTTCTCGACCCCGACTGGATCGACCGCCTACTCGCTCTCCGCGGGCGGGCCGATCGTGGACCCTTTGCTGGACTGCATAATCATCACCCCCATATGCAGCCATTCCCTCATGGACCGCTCGGTGATCCTGTCTCCCGACAGCACCATAGAGGTGCTGGTGCAGAGGGAGGAGGTCCTGCCCTCCATATCCCTTGATGGCAGGGAGGAAATGGAGATGCCCCACGGCGACAAGGTCTTCATCCGCAGGGCGGAGCGGAGGCTGAAGATGGTCAAACTGGAAGGATACTCATTTTACAGCCTGCTCAGGGACAAGTTCGATTTCCCCGAAAACGCGATGCACCCGCAGGCGTGAAAGGCGGAGATGTCATAGATGCTGAGAGAGCTGCACGTGCGGGACCTGGCGCTCATCGCGGAGGCCAGCCTGGAGTTCGACCGCGGCCTCAACGTCCTCTCGGGGGAGACGGGCGCGGGCAAGACGGTGCTGGTGGAGGCCCTGGGGCTCATACTGGGCGGACGAGGGGACAGCGGGCTGGTGCGCGCCGGCGCTGAGCGGCTGGAGGTCTCGGCGGCCTTCGACTCCCCCTCCCGGGGCCTGCTCAAGACCGCAGGCGAGGAAGGGCTTGAGGTGGCGGAGGACGGGGACCTCATCGTGCGCCGGGTGATGACCGCGGACGGGAAGGGAAGGTGCTACGTCAACGGCACCTTGTGTACTGTAAACACCCTGGCTCGCCTTGGCGAGTATCTGGTGGACATACACGGGCAGAACGAGCACCAGCGGCTGCTGCGCTCTTCCAGCCACCTCGAATACCTGGACGCCAGCGGCCCGCCAGCGCATGAGGCCCTTGCCCGGGCCTGCCGTGAAGCGTATGAGCTGTATGCGGAGGCGGAGCGAAGGCTTCAGGCGGCAGAGATGGACGAGGCGGAAAGGCTGCGCGAGATAGACCTCCTGCGTTTTCAGGTGAAGGAGATAGAGGCGGCGGGACCGCGGGAGGGGGAGATGGAGGACCTGCTCAGGGAGAGAAAGCGCATGCAGAACCGCGAGGAGCTGTTCAAAGCGGTGCACGAAGCCCACGACGCCATCGCGGGCGAAGCGGGCGGGGAAGGCGGGGCGGTGGACTGCGTGGGTTCCGCCGAGAAAGCGCTGGAGCGAGTAAGCCGCCTCGACGAGGAGCTTTCTTCCTGGGCGAAGAGGGCGCGGGAGGCGCAGGGGCAGCTATCGGACCTGGCGAGTGAGCTGAGGGACTACGCGGAAGGCCTCGAGTTCGAACCCGGTCGCCTGGAGGAGGTCGAGATGCGGCTGCGCGTCCTCTCGGAGCTTGCACGCAAGTACGGCGGCGAGACCGCCCTAATCCTGGAACACGCGCGTAAAGCGCGCTGCCGGCTCGCCGAGCTGGAGGAGCTGGACGAGATAAGGGAGGGACTGGGCGTGGAGGCCGCGGAGAGGCGTCTGGCGCTGCAGGACGCAGCCGCTCGCCTCTCCGCCTCGCGGCTCGAACTCGCCCGCAGACTGGCGAGAGAGGTCAACCGCGAGCTCTCGGAACTCAACATGGCGGGGATGCGCTTCAACGTAAAGATGGAGGAGGCCGGGGCTATCGACGCCCGGGGCAAGGATGCGGTCGAGTTCGAGGTCTCGCCGGGCAAGGGATTGCCCTTTCAACCCATAGCGCGCATCGCTTCAGGCGGCGAGCTCTCGCGCATCATGCTGGCGCTGAAACTGTCGCTGGCGCGGGCGGACGACGTCCCGACCCTGGTATTCGACGAGGTTGACGCGGGTATCGGCGGCGTCACCGCGGACGTCCTGGCCGAGAAGCTGCTGCGCATTTCCGCGTACCACCAGGTCTTCTCGATCACCCACCTTCCCCAGATAGCGGCCCGGGCCGACGTGCACATGTCGGTCTCGAAGGAAGAGACTTCTGGCGGAATCGTCACCAGGGTCGAGTCCCTGCGGGACGGCAAGCGCGTAGATGAGCTGGCGCGCATGCTGGGCGGAGGTGAGGCCACCGCACGAAGGCACGCCGAAGCGATGCTGAAGAAGAGGTCCGCGGCGCGCCCATGAACTCCAGACCCCGGGTCCTGCCGGTTCGCAGGCCATCCAGCCTAAACCCTGCGGAATGACGGCGCCAAGCATGCAACAAGCACGCAAGAAAAGGCGAGTGTGAGATAATGATAATAATTTTCAATAAGGAGTTGAGATGGACCTGGGGAAAAGGCTGCGTTCGCGCGGCTACCGCCTGACCCCCCAGAGAGAGGCGGTGCTGGGGGTCCTGGAGGAGAACGAGGGCAGGCCCTTGACCCTGGACGAGATACACGACCTGGCCACAGAGAGGCTTCCGGGACTGGGGTTGACCACCATCTACCGCACCATGGACCTCTTCTGCGAACTGGGGATAGCGTTACCGATCCACCTGTTGGGCGGGAACAGGTGTTACGAGATAAACTCGGGAAAACATCACCATCACATAGAGTGCATATCCTGCGGCAGGCTGGAGCTGTTGGAGGCGTGCATGATCGACGACATCGTGGAGCTGGTCAGGGACGGAAGCGATTTCCTCATCACCTCGCACTGCATGAGCCTGTTCGGTTACTGCCCGCAGTGCCTGGAGAGCAGAAAGGGTACTGATGCCCGGGGAAAGCGTGATCTACCCGGGCGTCGCAGATAATCAATTTGAAAAGGACTATCGGTTAAGTGCAAAGGATCACTTTTAAGGCAGCCGCCGTCTTGCTGGCCGTGGTGATGGCCGTCATGTATGCCGGGTGCGCACCGGAAAAAACGGCGGGCGGAAGGCTGAAGGTGGCCGTCGATATCTTCCCGCTCGCCG
>CAYPZH010000023.1:0-11308 GCA_964415205.1 uncultured Actinomycetota bacterium
TTCCTTTGTTTTTGTCTTTTAGTAAGTTTTGTACAGGGATATGTTAGCGGTTTTAAAGTCAAGATATCGAAAGGGGGAGAGGATGGCGTTTGAACATTTCAGGAAACCCTACTTGCAGGCGAATACCGAAATCTGGTCCAACTCGACCATCGTCGTGGACGAGGAAAAGTGCAACGGCTGCGGCAATTGCCTCAAGGCGTGTCCGTCGAATTGCCTGGAGATAGTCGACAAGAAGGCAAGGAAGATCCCGGACATAGTCTGCCTGTCGTGCTCCGCATGCGTGTCCCACTGCGAGAGGGATGCCATCTCCATGCAGGGCTTCTACAACGTAAAAGAAGGGTTCTTCAAGACCATGCTCTTTCATCCCGAGGACGGTTACCCCAGTGTACCCGAGGTCGAGGGCATAGAGGGGTTCACCCCGGTGGAGGAGGCCATCTACAAGCGCAGGAGCAACCGCATCTTTAAGAAGGACCCGGTTCCGGATGCGTTGGTGCGCCGGGTCATCGAGGCGGGCCGTTTCGCTCCCTCCCACGGCAACAACGAGCCTTGGAGCTTCATCGTCATCAACGACCGCGAGGAGATGGACAAGATAGCCAAGATGATGGACCCGGTGTACAGGCTCAATGCCGCCTTCTTCTACTCCGGAAAGACCAATCCCGTCACCAGGGCGATGCTTTCTGTCTCATCCATCCTGATGCCCCGCTTTATGGACCAGAGGGCCCAGGCGGGCGGGAAGGCCATCATCCAGCCGAACGACGTCTTCATGGGCGCGCCCTGCCTGATCGTCGTCCTGGGAGACAAGCGGGGGATCGCCAACGTGGACCTGGACGTCGGCATCTGCTGCCAGAATATGGTGCTGGCAGCCCACTCCCTGGGGCTGGTCACCTGCTACCTGGGCTTTCTCGCCGCCGCCGCCAAGTTCTTGCCCTGGCTCGGGAGAAGCCTGGGCGTGGAGTGGCCTTACAGGATAGTCATGGGCATGGTCCTTGGTTATCCCAAGGTGAACGCCGACTCCATGCAGAAGCGGGAGCTGCCGCGCATCACCTGGCACAAGGGCGGCAAGGTTTGGACGGAGATGCCATAGGTCTGAGAGCCCGAGACCGAGAGACGAAGGTCCTCGCTCCCTGTTGATCGTAACCCGGGGCCTCCGGCTGAAGGTCTCTGCGCGGAGGGGAGAGCGTAGCGACTCCTGTCTCCGCGGAGGCATGGAAGGCGTAACGGGATAAAAAAAGGGGGAGTAGAATGGCAGCGCAAAAGTTCAGCAAGACATACCTGCCTGCCCACCCGGAGGCATGGTCTACCTCGAAGATCGTCATCGATGCCGATAAGTGCACGGGCTGCGGCAACTGCGTGCAGGCCTGCGCCATGGGCTGCCTGGAGATCGTGGACAAGAAGGCGCGTCAGATCGACGGCATGGTGTGCTTCTCCTGCTCCGCTTGCGTCTCCCACTGCGAGAAAGACGCGGTCAGCATGCATGGTTTCTATACCGTGGAGGAGGGCCTCTTCAAGACCATGTCCCATCACCCCGAGGACGGTTACCCGAACATACCGGAGGTGGAGGGCATAGAGGGGCTGACCGCGGTGGAGGAGGTCATCTACAAGCGCCGCAGCAACCGCATCTACTCCAAGGAGCCCGTCCCGGACGCGCTGGTGCGCCGGGTGGTGGAAGCCGGACGCTTCGCTCCCTCCCACGGCAACTGCCAGCCCTGGTCGTTCATCATCGTCAACGACCGTGCGGATATGGACTTTATCGCGGACAGGATGGACCCTTTCTGGAGGATGCTCACCGGGTTCTACTGGTCGGGCAAGACCAACCCCCTGACGAGGAGAATACTCAGCCTCTTCTGCGCGGTCGCTCCCGGGATGACCGACCAGAGGGGCATATCGGGCGGAACGGCCATCCTCAAGCCGAACGACGTCTTCCTGGGCGCCCCATGCCTGATCCTCATCCTCGTGGACACCCGGGGCATGAACGACCCGGGCATCGATATCGGCATCTGCGGCACCAACATGGTGCTGGCGGCCCACTCCCTGGGCCTGGTGACCTGCTGGTTGTCCTTCAGCATCGGCATCAATTTCCTGCCCGGGCTGAAGAAGGAACTGGGCATAGAGTGGCCCTACAAGGTGGCTTCGGCCATCGTCCTGGGTTACCCGCGCGTGAACGCCGACAGCATGGTCAAGCGCGAACTGCCGCCTATCAGCTGGCGCAAGGGCGGCAGGACCTGGAAGGAAACGCCTTAGATCTTATTGCTGAGGTATGCGGGATTGCATGGCGTAAGCGAAAGCGACGCCGGTGGTCGGCACGGCGGAGTCCCGGCCTGGGCATGTCGGTACCAGGCTTGGATTCACGGCTTGTGATGCGAACACTTCCCGGCATGGTTTCTATACGTTCGGAACATAGCGGACGCAGGAGGGCGTGAAGATGGGTATTATGCAAAGCCTCGAGGCGAAGAGCCCGCAACTGTACATGGCGCTGCAACTGGCGGGGAAGCCGGACACGCTGGCACGCATCTTGCGGGGGGCGAGGGGTTCCGCTTTCCTCAAGCACCGGGGCGTGTTCTCGGGTCTGCTCGAGGTGCGGGCGGAGGAAGACCCCAACCGTATCGGGCTAATCGTCGACAACGGCGGCCTTTATGCCGATGACCGTCTCACCTACGCCCAGCTCTTCGGCAATTCCGTCAGGCTGGCCCGCGGTTTCGTGGACGAGGGGTTTTCCGCGGGTGATAAGGTAGCCCTGGTCATGCGCAATCACCCCGAATTCGTATACGCGCTGGCGGCCTGCTCCATGCTGGGCATGGTGCTCGTGCCCATCGACCCGAGGGCGCGGGGGGAGAAACTGGCTTATCAGCTCGGCGACTCCGACGCGCGGGCGGTCATCACCACCGCGGACCTGCTGCCCGAGGTGGAGAGGGCGGCCAAGCAGACGGGGGGCACGGTGAAGACGTTCTTAAGCATGAAACCGGATGCAGACCCGGCGCTGGCCTCCAGGTATCCCACCTTGAACGAGATCCTGGAGCGGCCCGGGTTCCGCGCCGTCGTAGACCGCCGGGACGACCCGAAGCTGCCGGTGCAGATCATCTACACCTCCGGGGTTACCGGCAACCCCAAGGGGGTGACCCTGAACTCCGCCCGCAACGCCATATATTGCCTGCTGGGGTACCTGGTGTGGGACTACCGCGCAGACGACGTGCTCTACACCGGCCTCTCCCTCGCCCACGGCAACGCCCAGGCGGTGACCCTTTTCCCCGCCATCTCCATGGGCATACCGGCGGTGATCAGCCAGCGCTTCACCAAGAGCGGCATCTGGGACGTTTGCCGCAAGCACGGCTGCACCACCTTCTCCCTGCTGGGCGGGATGATGTCCGGCATCTACAATGAGCCCCCCAGGCCCGATGACGCCGACAATCCGGTGCGCATGGTAATATCCGCGGGCACGCCCCGGGCAATCTGGGAGGAGTTCGAGCGGCGCTTCGGCGTACAGGTGCTGGAATGGTACGGCGCCATCGAGGGCGGGTTCGCTTACAAACCCCTGGACAAGGGGCCGGTGGGTTCCTTCGGCAAGCCTCTGCCCGGCCTGGTGGAGATGAAGGTGGTGGACGAAGAGGACAACGAGGTGCCGCCGGGGGTCACCGGAGAGCTCATCAGCCGCATGATCACCGGCACCTCGGTGGAGTACTACAAGAAGCCAGAGGCGTCGGCAGAGAAGACCATGGGCGGGTGGCTACGCTCCGGCGACATGGTCCACCGCGACGAGGAGGGCTGGTGCTTCTTCGACTACCGCAAGGGCGGGTCGCTGCGCCGCGCCGGCGACTTCATCAAGCCCGACCTGGTTGAGAAGGTCATCGGCGAGCACCCGGACGTCTCGGAGGTATGCGTTTATGGCATCCCGGCCGCCTCCGGTGCGCCGGGGGAGAGCGACCTGGTGGCGGCGGTGGTCCCCTTCGCGGGCAAGGAGATCGATGCCGCCTCCGTCTTCAAGGCGGCCGTGAAAGGTCTGGAGCGGAATTCCGTGCCCTCGTATATCCAGGTGGTGGAGGAGATCCCCAAGAGCCCCTCGGAGAAGCACCTGGACCGGCTGCTGCGTGAGGCCTTCAGCCCGGACGCGGACAACGTCTTCGCGGCAGAGGAATAAGGGCCGCAACGGCGCGGACCGCGTCGGCGGTATGCCGGGACGCTCTAGGTGGAACGCACCTCTATGCTTAGGTCGCCGTCCTCGGCGAGGCTCCATTCCACCTCGCTTCCGCCGCCGGTGGAGAGCTCGAAGAGTCCCTGGGCCAGGCCGACCAGCAGAAGGTGCATGCAGGGGTTCTCTATCAGGAGGCGAAGATATCCGGGATCCCTATGCATCTCTCTCAGGTTTCCCAGGCCCCTGAAGGCGAGCACGTTCCGGTAGGTCTCGATGTCCTCTATCTCGTCCGGGGAAAGGAGC
Source organism: uncultured Actinomycetota bacterium (assembly GCA_964415205.1). Taxonomy (GTDB): domain Bacteria; phylum Actinomycetota; class Geothermincolia; order Geothermincolales; family RBG-13-55-18; genus SURF-21. The sequence continues at coordinate 4,430 of CAYPZH010000023.1, forward strand.
CCGTCCTTGGTGAAGTCCCGCTGGGCGGCGACGACCACGTTCGGTATGTCCTCCCCCAGCTCCTTCTCGAGCTCGGTGAAGATGGCGTCGGTCTCCGCGGGCCCGTCGATGAGCATGCGCCGCCCGTCGCTCTTGCGCAGGATCATGCCGTCCTTCCACTCGTAATCCGAGAGCGCCCTGGGCCCGCCGCACTTCCCGCACCTCTCGAGCGGGACGTCCCCGGGCTTGCTGGCGTATTCAGGCCACCGGAACCTCTCCCTCAGTTCGATGGGGTGGGTGGAGACATGGGTCGTCACCTCGTAGTACCCCGGAGAGGTCTCCTCGTAGCTCATGCTGCACTCCTGCCCGGAGAGGGCCTCCATGGCGCCGGTGACCATGCCGCAGTACGCGGGGAGGTAATAGAGGTTCCTGCCCCCTATCTTCACGTAGTCGCCCTCATCGCCCTTGATGCGCATGGAGAGCAGCTCGACGTCGCCGAGGCCGATGACCCTGCCCAGGCTGGCCACGCTGGACGCCAGCGGCCTGAGGGAAGTGAGGCGGAAGAACCTGAGGGCGATGCCCGGGATGATGTTGTTCACATAATCGTAGGTCAGCCTGCCCACGCTCTCGTTGATGAGGCGTTCTATGGACAGGCCGAGCGTCTCCTCTATACGGCTGAAGACGCCGGCTATGTTGTCGCACTCCATGAAGACCATGCGGTGGGCCGTGCTCCGCTTCTCCAGGATGGTGCCGTTGTCCTGCCACCGGTGTGCCTTGGTAAAGCGTTTCGGCACCCCGCATCCGGTACAGCTGATCATTTCAGGGGCCTGCCTTTCTTCTCATCGCGGCGATACCTCCACCACGAGGTCGCCGTCCTCCGCAAGACGCCAGTCGACCCCGCCTCCTCGGCCGGTGGCCAGCTCGAAGAGGCCCAGGGCCAGGCCGGCTAGGAGAAGGTGAAGGCTGGGGTTTTCAACCCGCATTCTCAGCCGGTCCTGCTCCAGGTCGTACTCTCTCAGGAGCCCCAGGCCCTGCAAGGCGAGGCGATCACGCAGGGCGGACATGTCCCTCGCGTCCTCAGCATGGTAAAAGTCCTTTATCAGCTTGCTTTGGGCCTCGACGACCATGCGCGGGATGTCCTCCCCCAGCTCCTTTTCCAGCTCGTCGAAGATGGCCTCGAACTCGGCCGGCCCCCCCAGCCCCATGCGGATGCCTTTGTCCCTGTCCATGATGACCCCCGCACCCGTGCGCCACTCGAAGCCCGACATGGCCTGCGGTCCACCGCAGGAGCGACAGCGCTCGAGCTCCAGGTCACCTTCCTTGCTAACCTGCTCGCGGCCCCGCAACCTTTCGCGCAGCTCCACGGGTACGTTCGAAACCGAGCTGACTATCATGTAATGCCCCGGCGACACCTCCTGGTACGAGACACCGCATTCGCGCCCGATCAACGCTTCCATGGAACCCGCGACCATGCCGTTGAACGCGGGGAGAAAGAAGGGATCCTTGACGCTTATCTTCACGTAGTCTCCCTCGTCACCTTTACTCCGTATGGAGATGACCTCGACGTCTCCCAGGCCCATCAGGCGCCCCTGCTCGGCTATGCTCCTTCCCAGCGGGGCTATGGATATGGCGCGCATGGCCTTCTTGACCGGCCCGGGGACGAGATGGTCCACGTAGTCATAGGCCGTCCTGCGCTCGCTCTCCGTGATGATGCGTTCGATGGAGGTCCCCACCATCTTCTCGATGCTCGCGAAGACACCCTCGATTGCCACCGTCTCGATGAAGATCATGCGGTGGGAGGGGTTCCGCCTCTGTACCACCGTGCCGTTGTTCAGCCACACGTTTCTCTTCGTGATGCGGATCGGGACACCGCACTCGGCACACCTCTTCACCCTCGCCCCTTTACCCATGTGCAGTACCTCCATCTGATATGCGCGCTTTTTACCTGCCCCGGGCCCGCGGGATATCCAGGTAGACCCGTATCCGCCTCACATAGATCGTCAATTACAGTATCGTGAGAATAAGCGTGAATATTGAGGGAGAAGCGGGGAGACGTCTTTCGGGCAAGACCCCCTGTACAAGGGGTCCGTCACCCGGCCGCCGGAACCGCTGGCAGGAGTAAGGCTTTCCTGGTCCGCTTGCTGCGGCGAAAAAGGCACCATCATCTACAAGCCTCCACTCCACTCGGTTACGCGGCCACCATAGCGGCGGAAAACTTGCGAAGATCGCGATTCGGGTTCAGCCTTCGTGTGCGCTCAGGCTCACGAACAGTAGGTCGAACAGGCGGTCGCAGGTGCTCACGAGGTCGAAGGAACCGTTGGTCAGGCACCAGTGGTAGATCTGCCCCCGGAAGCAGTTGATGAACATGACCGCCATTTCCTCGCTGGCGAGGTCCGCACGGATCTCACCGCCTTCCTGCGCCTCCCTGATGAGTTCGTTGGTGATCTTGTATAAATAGCGCCTGCTGTCCATGAGGTAAGGGCGGCGCATGTTCGGAGCGATCTGGGAGTGATAGACGACCCTCATCATGGTCGCGCCGAGGTCGGACATGAGCTTCACCGCCTCGTGGTTGAACACGCGCAGTTTCTCCTCGCTGCTCTCCAACCTGGAGATGTCCTGCGCGACCTTGAGGTAGTGCTCGTCCATGCGCTTGAACTCCTCCAGGATTATCTGGTCCTTGGACTTGAAGTGGTTGTAGAAAGCGCCCTTGGTCACCCCGACCTTCTCGCAGATATCGTCCACGGTCACCTTGTCGTATCCACGCTTGGCAAAGAGTGAGATGGCGGTGTCGAATATGGCTTGCCTCGTCTGCATGCCCTTCTCTATACGTGGGGTAACTCTTTTCTTCGCCATGGTCCTCCTCCGGCCGGCTTTTCGTACTGCCCCTTATACCCCGTTAAAGAAAATCTAGCATCTGCACCCCTGGCGTACAAGCACATCCGGGCTGCCATAATGAGCTATTTCATCTATCTCAACATATCGGGAAACGCCATATCCTCAGGTACCACAGGCGCATCGCGCCGCGTTCTGCGCCGCTCCCCCGGGCCTGCATAAGCTCTGCTTGACGCCTGGCTGCCCTATGGATACCATGGTAGCATACTTGAGTATCTGACTTCATTATGCGTCTGGGCGGCTAGGTAAAACGGGTGTGAAAGGGGTGTGCGCTATGCCGGTTTTCAAGGATACTGACTTCATGTACGAGGTCCTGGGCAAGCTCTTCACCAAGCTGCTTGAGGACGAGGGCGTTTCCAAAAAGTTCAACGACGAGAACATCAACGTGCAGTTCGTCATCAACGACCCCGACGGCGAGATCTGGCTTCTGCACGGGGCCGAAAAACCGCAACTGGCCCTGGGCGCCACCGACGCCGAGGGCGACGTGGTCATGTGGCTCGCCGGCGACGACTGCCATAACTTCTGGCTGCAGAACCTGAAGCTTCCCGTGGCCCTGGCCAAAAGGAAGATCAAGGCCAAGGGCCCCATGGCTAAGATCCTCGGCATGCTACCCCTGCTCAAACCCGCCTACGAGGCATACCCCGCCATATGCCAGGAATACGGCCTCCCCACCTAGGGCGGCCGTTTACGTCCATATGCCGGCCCTCGGATGAGATTGGGACGCATGGCGCCATCCCATCATACTTATGGTCAGGAGGCGATGAGGCATGGAAAGAAAGATGAGGGAGTACGAGGAGAGAAGGCTGGAGAGCGTCAAGCTGGCGTCCAAGCTGTTGCTCGCCTCGGCCACGACATCCCCGCGCGTGGGGGGCGTGGACGAGATCAGTATCCACGTCCTGGATGACAAGGACGCCATCGAGGACATGGCCATCTTCATCGACAAGATGGCCGCCGACAACCCGCGTTGGGAATTCTTCCGCTCCGACGCGGTGCAGGTGCGCGACTCCGACGTGGTCATGGTCATAGCCGACCGGCGCTCCGGACACGACCCCATGGACTCCAACTGTAACCTGTGCGGGCACATGCTGTGTGATATGTGGCGAGAGGTGGAACGGGTCCCCGACGCACCCTCGGTGGCCTTCCGCGGACCCTTCTGCCTGCTGCGCTCGATGAACATGGCCTACGCGCTCAACGGCGCCGTGACCCTGGCGCGCCAGCTGGGCATCGACCACGCCATCAAGATGTCGGTGGGGGCGGCGGCTCTGCGCATGGACCTGCTGCCATACAGGTGCGGCATCGCCCTGGGCTTTTTGGCCTCGGTGACGGAGAAGAGCCCCTTCGCCGACCTCCCCAGGGATTGGGCGGAGTACAACAACGAGACCCTTTCCAACCGCTTGATCGACCGGCTCTTCCCGACCTTCCGGTCAATCTACTGCTAGGGGGAGGTGAGACAGATGGCGATCATCGGCAAAGAGGAACTGCTCGCGGGGGGCATGGACCGTGCGGTGGAACTCATGGCCATTGCGGCTAATACCGCTCTCAAATTCGGCCATCCCAATATCAGGATGTCGGCCATAGGCCCCGAGGAGTTCATCGACCTGTCCGGATACTGCGAAGGGGTGGCGGAGGTCTCACCCCTGTTCAACCGCGACGGCCGCAGTTTCCCGGACATGGCCAAGAACGACACGCGGGCCCTGCTCATCGGCGCTAAAAGGAGGTCCGTTTACAACTACGACTGCGGCGCCTGCGGCTACGCCACCTGCGAGGAGCTGAACAAGGCGGAGGACGTGGAGTCCTTCATGTACGGGCCCTGCTGCCACTTCGTGGTCTATGACGTGCACATGGCGGCCAACGCCGCCGCCGCGGTGGCCCATTACATGGGGCTGCACTGTCGCGTATTCATAACCATCGGGGTCTCGGCGCATGCCTGCGAGTTCATCGAGGACGTGGACTTCGCCGTGGGCGTCGGAGTCAGCTACCAGGCAAGAAACCCCTTCTTCGACCGCCACAAGTACTGGACGAAGGAGGAGTGGGCGGAGATATTCGCCCGGGAGTTCCCGTCCTTCACCCGGGGGTTCATGGGTGCGGTGGAATAATACACCGGTAGCGGCGGGACGAATGCAGAAAGGAGGTTGGAGATGAGCGAGAAGAACCCGGCCCTGCTGTCCAATATGCTGGAGATGAGGCTGGAGGAGAACCCGGACAAAGTGGGGCTTATCTTCGAGAACGGGGGCCTGTATGACGACGAGAAGCTCACCTACAGGGAGATAGCCGCCAACACCTTCAGGTTAGCCAGGGCTTACCAGGACCTCGGCCTAAAACAGGGCGACGCCGTGGCCACCCTGATGCGCAACCACCCGGAGTCGGGTAACACCATGAGCGCATCAACCCTGATGTCGTGGGTCACCGTCCCCTTAGCCCCGCGGACAATGGGGCTGAAGATGGCATACTGGTGGCTGGACTGCAACGCCAGGGTTGTCATCACCACCGCTGACCTGCTCCCGGAGGTGGAGGCGGTCGCCAAGGATATCAAGGGTATCGAGAGGATTTGGCTCAACCTTAAGCCTGATGCCGACCCCTCCCTGGCGGACAAGTACCCCACCATCAACGAGATACTGGCCGGCCCGGAGGTCTTCGAGGTGGAGGGCAGGGTGGACGACCCCAACCTGCCCATGGCCATCATCTATACCTCGGGGGTCACCGGGAACCCCAAAGGGGTGGTTATCAAATCCACCCGCACCGCGATGTTCGCGCAGCTGGCCCCCACCCTGATATGGAAGTACACGCCGGAGACGGTGATATACACCGGCCTCTCCCTCACCCACGGCAACGCCCTGGCCATAAGCCTTCTGCCCGCCCTGGCCATGGGCATACTGGGGGTTATCAGCCAGCGTTTCACCAAGAGCCGTATCTGGGACATCTGCCGCAAGTACGGCTGCACCACCTTCTCGCTTCTGGGCGGGATGATGGCGGGCATCTATAACGAACCGCCCAAGCCGGACGACGCCGACAACCCGGTGGAGGTGGTCATCTCAGCCGGCACCCCCGCGCCCATCTGGGAGGCATTCGAGAAGAGGTTCAACGTCAAGATCCTGGAGTGGTACGGGGCGGTGGAGGGCGGCTTCGCCTACAAGCCCATCGACGTGGGGCCCATCGGCTCCTTCGGCAAACCCCTGGAGGGCATTCAGGAGGCCATCGTGGTGGACGAGAACGACAACGAGGTCCCCCCTGGGGTCACCGGGGAGCTGCTCATGCGAGCCGTCAACGCCAAGCCCGAGGTGGAGTACTACGGCCGCAAGCAGGACTCCGAGGCAAAGACGCGCGGGGGCTGGCTGCGCACCGGCGACATGGTGCACAAAGACGAGGAAGGGTGGCTGTTCTTCGATTACCGCAAGGAAGGCGGGGGGCTGCGGCGGGCGGGGGACTTCATCATCCCCGCATACGTGGAGAAGGTCATCGGCGAACACCCGGACGTCTCCGAGGTATGCGTCTACGGCATCCCGGCCGCCTCGGGAGCGCCGGGAGAGAGCGACCTGGTGGCGGCGGTGGCACCCTTCGAGGGCAAGACCGTCGACCCCGCCTCGGTGTTCAAGACGGCGAGGGAGGGACTGGAGCCCAACTCCGTGCCCTCGTATATCCAGGTGGTGGAGGAGATACCCAAGAGCGCGTCGGAAAAGCACCTCGACCGAGTGCTCAAGGACCAGTTCTCGCAGGACGCGGACAACGTGTTCAAGCTCGAGGACTACAAGTGAAGTAAGACCGGTCAGGGGGTCAGGTCTTGGATTTTGGATACCGCGGTATGTGTTACTAAATATTGGAAAATAAATCTTAGGTATGCAGCGATTTTAGGAGTTGTACCGCGGTCTTAAAATCCAAAAACCAAGACCTGACCCCAAAGAAGGAGGAGGTCATCGTGAGCTACATGGATCTGAACCTGGGCCTGACCAAGGTACAGAGGATGAACCGCGACATGGTGCACACCTTTGCGGCGGAGGTATTGCGCCCCGC
>CAYPZH010000023.1:11318-21687 GCA_964415205.1 uncultured Actinomycetota bacterium
AGATGGACCCGGAGGACGTCATCGCCAGGGAATCCATCTTCTGGGAGGTTTTGAAGAAAGGTTACAAGATCGGCATGCATAAGATCCTGCTGCCGGAGATCTACGGAGGAGGAGGGTTCTCTCCCATCGAGGTGCACATGCTCTTCGAGGAGATATCCTGGGGGAGCGTCGACTTCATGATCGCCTTCGGCGTGGCCTGCTTCCCGGCCTTCATCGCCAGTATGGTGCCCACCGAGTTCCTGGTGGACAACATCATCGTCCCTTACTGCGAGGACGAGGAGGCGAAGATCATCGGCTGCTGGGCCATCACGGAGCCCGACCACGGCTCCGACACCCTGGGCCCTTATACCGAGCAGTTCTCCGACCCGGAGATCGCAAGGACCGCCTGCCGCGCCACCCTGGACGGGGACGATTACGTCATCAACGGCACCAAGGCTGCCTGGGTGTCCTGCGGGACCATCGCCACCCACGCCTGCGCCTACCTGACCATCGAGCCCGAGATGGGAATGGCCGGCGGCGGCATATGCATCGTCCCCATGGACCTGCCGGGGGTCACGCGCGGCAAGCCCTGGAACAAGCTGGGGCAGCGCGCCCTCAACCAGGGCGAGATATACTTCGACAACGTGAGGGTACCCCGGGAGTACATGATCGTAGACGAGGAGAGCTACGAGGCCATCCTGGACATCACCCTCTCCACCGCCAACGCCAGCATGGGGGCGTTCTTCACCGGCGTCGCGCGCGCCTGCTACGAGGAGGCGCTGGCCTACTGCAAGGAAAGGGTGCAGGGAGGCAAGAAGCTCATCGAACACCAATTGGTGCGCTACAAGCTCTTTCACATGTTCAAGCAGGTGGAGGCCTGCCGGGCTTTCTCCCGCGCGGTGATGGAGTTCAACTTCAACACCAACCCGCCCTTCACCCATTACTCCATCGCCTCCAAGGTCTTCTGCACCCAGGCGGCCTTCGAGGTGGCCAACGATGCGATACAGCTCATGGGCGGTTTCGGCCTCTCCAAGGAGTCGACCATAGAGAAACTCTTCCGCGATGCGCGGGCGGGCCTCATCGAGGACGGTTCCAACGACTACCTGGCCCTGGTGGCGGGGGAGGCGATAGTAAACGAATAGGGTCAGAGCTCATTTGTGTTGCATATTCCTATATGCAACAAATGAGCTCTGACCCCTAGGGCGCTTCCTCCTCCGCACTGGCGAGGAGGTCGTCGCCGTATGGCAAGCCTGCCTCTCCTTCTCGCACCCGTTTCAGCTCACGGGATACCTTGAGTACCACGGCGGTCAGGGGCACGGCGAGGACGGCCCCGAATATGCCCGCGAAGACCGCCCCGAGCAGGGTCACCAGCAGGGCGACGAGTGGATGCAACTGCAGGGTCTTGCCGTAGGCGATGGCCTGCACCGGGTTCTGCATCACGGTGTGGATGAGGATCATGAGCACCAGCATGATGATGCCCGCGGTCAGTCCCTGCGACGCCAGGGCGATGATGACCGCGAAAGCGCCCCCGAGATAACCCCCGAAAGACGGTATGTAGCAGGTGACGAAACTCACCAGGCCGATGGCCGGGACCAGTGGAAGCCTGAGGATGAGGGCGGTGATTACGACCAAGACGGTGTCGAAGGTAGCGATGATGGTGGCGCCCTTGAAATAGCCACGGATGGAGTCGTTGACCTCTTTAAGGATGATGTCTCCGGTGCGCCGAGGCACGCCCATGTGGCCCGCCACCCACTTCTTGATGCTGCCGTCATCGGCGAGGATGAACATGAGGATAAAGAAACCTATGAACGTCCCGATGAGGAAATTGGTCAGGCTGTGCACGCCACCAGTGACCTCCCTGGCGATGCCGCTGGTGATGGAAGGCCAGGCCTTCTCGACCTGTTCCTGCACCCACTGAGCGATACCGCCGCTCACCTTGAGTTCCTTAAGCCAGTCCTGGATCTTGTCCACGCCCCGCTCCACCTGTTCTCCGATGGCGTCGGCCTGGGTGGTGATGCCGTAGACGATCACGGCCAGCAGTCCACCGATCACGGCCACGATGAGTACTAGCATGACCAGGGTCGCCAGCCATCTCGGGATATGGTGGCGTGCCATAAAGGACACGAAAGGCTCCAGCAGGATGCCGATGATCACCGCGATTACCAGCGGGATGACCACCTGGTGAGTCTTGGAATAGGCGAGCCCGAAGACGACGATGGCGCCTACGATACCCAGGAACAGCCAGCTCTTGATCCCCCAACGCCACAGGGGGGACCTTTCTTTCCCCACGTACACGCTTTCGTCGTCCGTGAGCATCAGGCCCTCCTCTCCTCCCTGCCAGCATGCACCGGCATCAATGTGTGGCCCAAGGTCGGCGGATGCCGGACCACGCCGTTTGATTTATCGGGCATACCTGCCGGCTACATTAGGCCTTGGGGTCACCTTTAGTGTTTTGCGCTAGGGAGTAACGGCGCCGTCCTTGATAATGCTGTTCGATAAGGTAGTATTTGCTAGGATCAACCATTACATACCGTGGTATACAAAATACAAGACCTGACCCCCACTAGAGGCCGAAGCGGGATTTGGCCTCGCGCACCGCGTCCTCGGACAGGTACATCGCGGCGGCGAACAGCTTGCCCAAACCCGGGTAGGCGGAGAGCTCCAGGTATTCCAGGTCTGCGGAGACTTGCTCCGCTTCGCGGCGCACGCCGGCGGAGAGTAGCATCATGCGGGCACCGGCCCCGGCAGCGTTTCCCACCTGGCTTACCAGGGAGACGGGGGCGGGCGGGAGCAGCGCCACGGAGAGGGCGTCGGCGGGGTCGATAAAGGTGCCGAAGGCTCCGGCGAGGATTATCTCCTTCAGGTCCGCGTAGCCTATGCCGGCTTCGCGCATAAGGGCGTCGATGCCGGCACGGATAGCGCCCTTGGCCTTCTGTATCTCGCGCACGTCGCTCTGGGTAACCGCCACCCCCGCGGGGTTCTCCGCGCCCGGAGGAGCGAGAAAGCAGGCGAGTTCCCCGCCGCGTCGCTCGACACCCGGGCCGCCTTCCTGGATGCGGCCGGATGCATCGATGGCCCCCATCCTGACCAGGGTGGCCAGGGCGGATAGGATGCCGGAGCCGCAGATGCCCAGCGGCTCGACTCCCCCGATGACGGAGAGCCGCATTTCCCCGCTGGCGGGGTCGATGCCTACACCCTCGATGGCCCCGTCCCCCGCGCGCATGCCCCGGCTCAAGCCTCCACCCTCGAAGGCGGGTCCGGAGGCGCAAGAGCACGAACGCATGCGTCCCCCCGCGTGCAGCGCCACCTCGGTGTTGGTGCCGATATCCAGGAGCATGCCGGGCTCCGGCCTCTCCCAAAGCCTTGCGGCCGTCACCGCTGCCAGGTGATCGGAACCGACGTAACCGGCGATAGGCGGAGGCAGGTAGACGACGGCGGCAGGGTTGGTCTCCAGGCCCAGCTCCCTGGCCTTGACCTCGAGGGGCAGGTCGGTGGCGGGCAGGTAGGGGCTCTTCCCCAGCTGTTCCACCGGTAGGTAAAGAAAGAGGTGATGCATGGCGGTGTTTCCCACCAGCACCATCTCGAATATATCGTCACGGGAACGGCCCACCTCCCCGCACATCTCCATGACGCCGCCGTTGATGGCCTCCACCGCCAGCGCGCCGAGGCGGGCGAGGTCTTTTTCCAGCGCATACTGGATGCGGGTGACGATATCCTCGCCGTAAGGGACCTGGGGATTGAGGAGGCCGCGGCTCGCGAGCATGCACCCCTCGGCGAGGTCGTAGAGAAAGAGGGCGATCTTGGTGCTCCCCAGGTCCACGGCAACCCCCAGGGGGGTGCGCTCTCTCGGGAGCAGGCCGAGCAGCTCGCCCCGGCGGGTCACCGCCCGCACCTGTCCGCCCTGCCCGCGCAGCAGGGGTGGGAGGGAGCGCAGTCCCTCCAGGTCCGCACGGGTGAAGTCCTCGCCTGGGTCTTGCTCCCGCAGGGCGTCCCGCAAGCGCGCGAGGTCGGAGCCGGGATCGCCGGGCAGAGTGGGGATCTCCACCTCGAGTTCGCGGGAGCGGACGGCCGGATCGATGTCCCTCGCCTCCAGTTCGCACGCGAGCTGTAGCCTCTGTCCGGCAGGCAAGGAGGAATCGGGTATCTCCACGCTGAGGTCGCTCTCGGGGTAGACCTGGCAGGCCAGCCTCTCGCCCCGCTCCAGTTGTTCCTCGGAGAGGTGGTCCTCCTCGGCGAAGGTGGGGTCGGTCACCTTTCCCTCCAGGATGCGCACACGGCACTTTCCGCAGTCCCCGATGCCCCCGCATACGCTCTCGATGGCGATACCGGCAGCGCGCAGCGTGGTCAGGAGGTCTTCCTCTCCGCTGGAGATCAGGCGCTTCCCCTGGGGTTGAACGGTTATCTCGAGGTCCACGGCGCCCCTTTTCTCAGGCCTTGTGCGCCCGGTAGTGCTTGAGATAGGCCCGGCCCATCTTGTCCTTTGCGGCGAGGAAATCGGCTGCGCGGATGGAGAGGACCAGGCCCTCCTCGAGCGGGTTCACGATGGCCGCGGCCAGGCCGGAGAGCACGGCCATGCCCAGAAAGACGGAGTTGATGACCGGCCGCTCGGGCATGCCGAAACTGATGTTGGAGGCACCTAGAACCACCGGGCACCCCAGCCTGTCCCTTATCTCGCTGATGGCGCGCAGGGTGATGGTCGTTGCATTGCTGTCGGTGGCGGCGGGCAGGGTGAGGCAGTCCACCAGCACTCTCTGCGCCGGTATGTCGAAGCGGGATGCGCGCTCCAGGATGCGCTCCGCCTTCTCCAGCCGCTTCTCAACCGTGGACGGGATCCCTTCCCTGTCCTTGGTCATGGCGATGACGTAGCAGCCTTTCTCTCCCACCAGGGGGAGCACCGCGTCCATGCTCTCGTCGTCGGCGGTGACCGAGTTGATGATGGCCTGTGGGGTGTCGTAGACGGACAGGGCTGCGGCGAGGGCCGCGGGGTCGGCGGAATCCACGCAGATGGGCAGCCCGGCCTCGGACGCCACCGCCTGCACCAGCCGCGGTAGCATAGCGATCTCGTCCACCCCCGCCGCGCCCACGTTGACGTCGATGTAATCGGCCCCGGCCTCGGCCTGTGCCCGGGCGTCGGCGAGGGCCAGTTCTATCTTGCCGCCGCGCAGTTCCTCGGCCAGCTTCGCGCGCCCGGTGGGGTTTATCCTCTCGCCGATGATCACCGTGAGGTCTTCGGGTCCGAACATGGTCTCTCCTTTCACCTGCGCGGTCATGCGCTCGAGTAAAGCGCAGCACGGTGGGCCAGAATAGATTATATCAAGCCCGGTGCGGCTTTCCCCGCCCGCGCGTGCCTGTGAGGTCCCGGCCGTTGCTGGGGCAACATGACCGGCGGCAGCAGTGACGTCGCGGTACTCAGGACGTCCCGCCGGGAGGAAGCCCTTCCGCGGTGGCATCTGCTTCCTGCTTTCCCTCGCCCACGGGCCTGCGCGCGATGTCGCGCATGATAAGGATGAACGCCGCCCCTCCCACCAGCAGCCCGAGGTAGAAGTCGATGAAGCGCCAGATGAGGGTGAGCAGACCGGCCACGCCTATATCGGGCAGGATGCTCTTGTATACGTAGAGGAAGCCGACCTCCCCGATGCCGCTCGCACCGGGGGTGGGTATGAAGGGCATGAGGATATGCACCACCAGCTGCGCCACCACCGCCTGCCAGAAATAGGAGCCGTAGCCCAGGCCGACCACGGCTACGGGGATGGCCAGAAAGCCCGTGAGCCAGTAGAGCAGGGTCAGTAAGACCACCAGCGCCAGCTTCTTCGTGCCTATCCTGGCCAGCTGCCGCAGGGAGGCAGCGAAAGCCTGGATCTCGGTGGAGAGGCGCTCGAGGGAGCGCCGGTACCAGCCCCGCCTGCGCAGAAAGGCGGGGGAGTGGTCGAGCAGGGTCTTCTCCACCGCGGCATGCGGCCTGAGTATGGCCCACAGCACCAGGGCCAGGTAGACCAGCCCTACGGCCAGGGCGGAGAAGAGGACCCCCTGGATGGAAAGGGAGAGGTCGATGTAGCTCCTGGCGACCCATATGGCGAAGGGGAAGAGCAGCATGAGCAGGGCGGTGGAGATGCAGGCCCCGAAGGAGACCACCGCCACCGCCTCTCCCGCGCCCAGGCCGTATTCATAGAGGAAGAACATCTCCCCCGTGACCCCGCCCGCACGCAGCGGGGTGATGAGCCCGGTGAAGTACCCCGCATATACCGTTTTGATGACGTTGCGCCACGGCACGCTCCTGCCCACCCATCCCGTCATCAGCCGCATGCGCACCACTGACCACAGCCACCTGCCCAGGGAGAGGCCGGCGGCGAGGATGAGGAAGCCGGGGGAGAGATCCGAGAGGGCGCTGAAGGTCTCCCGGTCCAGGGTGACCAAGGAGATGACGATGAGGGTGGCGGCCGACAGGGACACCGCCAGTATGAAGCCGCGCCGCAGCCTGGAGCGGTCGAGGGATCGCCGGTCCTCCCCGAGGTTCTCTTCGCCCATACTGGCATTTTACTCCATGCGGTTCACTACCGTGGCCCTGTCGGGGGCGGAGATGAGTCAGCTCATGGCATAAATACGCTGTTCATATGATAATTTTCCAAAAGGGATGTAAGCGTGACCGAGACCACCGGGCGCAAACGGTGGCTGAGAGGGAAAAATAAAGCATGGCTCTTAAGGCGGCCGCCCGGTAGGGGGGCCGCCGGCCTTAGCGGGAGATGATGGCCGTGGATGGAAACGGCGCCGCAGAGAGAGAGAAAAGCAAGGACACCGCCAGGGTGGTTATAAACGTGGGCGGCATGACCTGCGCCACCTGCGCAAACAAGGTGGAGAAAGCGCTAAGGGATATGCCCGGGGTGGACAGCGCCTCCGTCAACCTGGCGTCCGAGAAGGCCTCCGTATCCTTCCGCCCCGGCGAAGCCGACGTGGAGAACATCGTCGGCGTCATCGAGGACCTGGGATACCGGGCGGGGCTGGAGAAAGCCAACTACGCGGTGGAGGGCATGACCTGCGCCTCCTGCGTGGCGCGGGTGGAGAAGGCCCTCGTGGAGGTGGAGGGGGTCGTCGGCGCGGACGTCAACCTGGCCACGGAGCGGGCGACGGTGACCTATGACCCCGGACTCACCTCGTACGACGTCATGGCGCGCGCCGTGGACGCAGCCGGCTACCGTCTGGTGGCCACGGCTGAGGGGGAGGAGGCGCTCGACCGCGAGCGCAGGCGCCGCGAGCGTGAGACCAGGCTGCTCAAGATCAAGCTCATCTACAGCGCCGTCTCTGCGGCGGTGATCATGCTCCTGTCCATGGGGGGGATGCACCTCCCGTTGCTGCGGGACATCCCGGAACGCACCTTGTTCATCATCCTCTTCGCGCTGGCCACCCCGGTGCAGTTCTGGCCCGGCCTCACCTTCTACCGCGCCGCATTCAAGGCGGCCCGCCACGGCACCACGGACATGAACACCCTTATCGCCGTGGGCACCACCGCGGCCTACCTCTACAGCGTGGTGGCCACCTTCTTCCCCTCCTTCATCAGCGGGACGGGCCTGGAGCTGGCGGTCTATTACGACGCCTCCGCCACCATCATCGCCCTCATCCTGCTGGGGCGTTTCCTTGAGGCTCGCGCCAAGGGGCGAACCTCCGAGTCTATCCGCCGCCTCATGGACTTGCAGGCGCGCACGGCGCGCGTGCTGCGGGAGGGCGAGGAACTTGACATCGCCATCGATGAGGTCCGCGTGGGAGACATGGTGATCGTGCGCCCGGGGGAGAAGATCCCCGTGGACGGCGTGGTGGAGGAGGGGCGCAGCGCCGTGGACGAGTCCATGCTCAGCGGCGAGCCTCTGCCGGTGGAGAAAGGTCCGGGAGACGAGGTCACGGGAGCCACGGTGAACGGCACCGGCTCGTTCAGTCTCCGGGTCACGCGGGTGGGGAGCGACACCGTGCTGGCACAGATCATCAGGCTGGTGGAGGAGGCGCAGGGCAGCAAGGCCCCCATCCAGCGCCTCGCGGACAAGGTGGCCACGGTGTTCGTTCCGGTGGTCATCTCCAACGCCGCCTCGACCTTCCTGGTATGGATCCTGGCGGGCCCGGAGCCGTCGTTCAACTTCGCGCTCATCAACTTCGTGGCGGTGCTGGTCATCGCCTGCCCCTGCGCGCTGGGCCTGGCCACGCCCACGGCGATCATGGTGGGCACGGGCAAGGGGGCGGAGCTGGGCGTGCTCATCAAGGGCGGCGAGGTGCTGGAGACCGCGGGCCGCCTGGAGGTGGTGGTCTTCGACAAGACCGGCACCCTTACCTGGGGCAAACCGGTGGTCACCGACGTGGTCGCCACGGGCGACGGGGGAGAGGAAGGACTTTTAGCGCTGGCCGCGGCGGTTGAACGCGGCAGCGAGCATCCCTTGGCGGAAACCCTGGTGGAGGAGGCGCGGAACAGGGGGCTGGCCCTCGCAGAGGCGCGCGATTTCCAGGCCTTTCCCGGCCGCGGCGTCGTGGCCAGCATGGACGGCAGGGAGGTGAGGCTGGGCAACGCCGCCTTCATGGGCGAGAGCGGGGCGGCCCTGGGCGAGCTGGAGGGGAGGGCAGAGGAGCTGGCGCGCGAGGGGAAGACGGTGATCTACGCCCTGGCCGGGGGCGAGCTGCTCGGCTTCGTGGCCGTGGCCGACACCTTGAAGCCCATGGCGGCGGAAGCGGTGCGCGAGCTGCGGGGGCTCGGAGTGGAGGTGGCCATGCTCAGTGGCGACCGCCGCTCCACCGCGGAGGCCATCGCCCGCCAGGTCGGGGTCGACAGCGTACTGGCCGAGGTGCTGCCGGCTGACAAGGCGGCCGAGGTGGCCCGTATCCAGTCCAGGGGCAAGGTGGTGGCCATGGTGGGGGACGGCATCAACGACGCGCCCGCCCTGGCGCAGGCGGACATCGGCATCGCCATCGGCACGGGGACGGACGTGGCCCTGGAGACCTCGGATATCACGCTCATCTCGGACGACCTGCGCAAGGTGGCGACGGCCATCGAGCTGTCCCGGGCCACGCTGCGCACCATCAAGCACAACCTTTTCTGGGCTTTCATCTATAATGTAATCGGGATCCCCATCGCCGCCGGCGTGCTCTATCCCGTATGGGGGGTGCTGCTCAATCCCATCTACGCCGCCGCGGCCATGGCTTTCAGCTCCGTCTCGGTGGTCAGCAACTCGCTGCGCCTGAAGCGTTTCGGGGATAAGAGGGGCGGGCCGCCCGAGGGCGCGCTCCCCGGGAAAGAGGAAGAGAGCGGAAAGGAGGGAACTGAGATGATGGGAAAGGCGAAAGACCCGGTATGTGGGATGACGATAAAGAAGAAAGACGCCGCGGCCAACTCTGAATACCGGGGCAAGACGATATATTTCTGCAACAAGGCATGCAAAGAGGAGTTCGACCGGGACCCTGAGAAGTACGCCGGCGCCATCAAGTGATGCGCGGCGCCGGCAGGCTGCTTTTTCAGGGCAGCCGTCATAGCGGGAGATGTCAGCGATGAAAGACGGGGATGAAGAGGATACAGGTATAGTCGGACCAGCGCCGGAGATGTTTGACTACCCCGCTGCCACGCACAAGCTGCGCGAGGAGGGCACGGTGGTGGCGGTACGCGGCGACATAGCGGAAGTCCTCATGCGCCGCAGCCGCTTTTGCGAGGGCTGCGGTTCTTGCTGTGTAATGGTGGATACGGATACCATGCTGGCGGAGGCTGACAACCATGTCGGGGCGAAAAAGGGCGACCGTGTGGTGGTAGACCTGCCGGCGAGAGTATCCATCCGCGCCGCTTATATCCTCTACGGCGTGCCACTGCTTGGATTCTTCGCCGGCATCGCCCTGGGCGGGCTACTGGGCATGCTCGTCCTCGGGGGTTTCAATGTCCCCCTGGCCCTACTCTTCGCCGCCGCTTTTCTGGCGCTTTCCTATATTCTTATCTCGCGCTTGTACGCCCCCGGCACCAGGGCTTCATCCCGCTACCGCCCGGTGATAACAAAGGTGCTGTAAGGGGTCAGGTCTTGTCTTTTGCATACCATATTATGGCAGGTTATCCAAAATACCTGCATAATCTGGGTGCATTAAACCGTTTCTCGCATAGATACCGGAGTATGCAAAAAACAAGACCTGACCCTAAAACTGGTTTGTAATATACTCGTGGGCGAGGGGTGATAGCAGTGGCCGAAGACTTCGTGTACATTGCGGGCGATGGGGTCCCCGTCCCGTACGGCCCTTATTCCCCTGCCGTGGTGAAGGGAGACTTGGTCTTCGTATCCGGGCTGCTCGCGGTAAGGCAGGACGGGACCGCCGTGAGTGGAGACATCCGCGAGGAGGCCATGATCGTACTGCGCAACCTGGAGAGCCTGCTAGCCGCAGCGGG
>CAYPZH010000023.1:21697-23607 GCA_964415205.1 uncultured Actinomycetota bacterium
ACGTCTTCCTATGCGAAATCGCTGACCACGAGGCGTTCAACGAGGTGTACGAGGAGTTCTTCAGGCCGCCCTACCCGTCTCGGACTGCGGTGGGAGTATCGTTACTGAAACCGTTCCAAATCCAACTGTCGGCCGTGGCCGTACTGGGCCGGGAATAGAGGCTTTCAGGCGGCATAAAAGGTGGCGGATGCCGGGCTGCCGCGCAAACCAGGGAGGGGATCATGAGCAGGGTGGCGGTGGTAAAAGCAAAGAAGCACCTAGAAGCCGCGGTGAAAGAGGTATTCGAGCCCTTCGGGGGCATGGAGGAGGTCCTGGGGAAGAAGAGAAACGTCTTCATCAAGGTAAACGGCGTCGATTACAAGTCCCACAGCTACACCGACCCCGAGGTGGTATCCACCGTGGCGCGGCTCTTTAAGCAGGCCGGAGCCCGCGAGGTATACGTGATGGAGAACACCACCCAGGCGAACTTCACCCGCCTGGTCTTCCGCATCACCGGACTGGACAGGGCGGCGAAAAAAGCGGGCGCTACCCCCCTCTACCTGGACGAGGGAAAACAGGTGAAGGTCACCCTGCCCACCCTGGGATATGAGGTCCACGTCTCGCGCTGGATAAAAGAGCGCCTCATCGACGGCCGGGAAGACAACCTCTACCTGAACCTGCCCAAGCTGAAGACTCATTCCATGGGCACGGTGACCCTGGGGGTGAAGAACCAGTACGGGCTGATCATGCAGAAAGACCGCATCCGCGACCACAATTTCAACCTGCATCGCAAGTTCGCAGACATCTACGCGGTCATCCGGCCCGACTTCACGCTCATCGAGGGCATCTGGGCCATGAACCACGGCCACGACCAGGCCGAGGGCCTGGTGGAGCGGTGCGTCGAACGCCTGGACGTCCTCATCGGAGGGGACGACACCCTGGCGGTGGATGCAGTCGGCTGTGACATCATGGGCATCGACCCTTACGCGGTGGAGCACCTCAGGCTGGCGGCGGAGGACGGTCTGGGGACCATCGACCTCACAGGTATAGAGGTCATCGGCGACCGGGAACCCTTCCGCCGCCAGTATACCTGTGAGATCCTGGACGTGTTCCCCTCCGATGTCCCTATCATCAAGGGCCGCGAGCGTTGCTGCCCCGAGGGCTGCGACCTGAACACCATCATGGTGTTGCAATACCTTTTCGTTGATTTCCATGGCGAGGGAGGTTTCACCATCGTCATGGGCAAGGGGCATGACGAAGGCGAACTGGAGAAGCTGGAGGGAAGGGTGCTGGTGGTGGGGGATTGCGCCGTCGAGGAGGCCTACCCAATGCTCAGCCGTAGGCTGGGGAAGAAAGCGGTGCGCAAGGTAGAGGGCTGCAACAACCTGCGCGATATCCTCGGTGCCCTTACGCCGCTGATGAAGGTGAACCCCCTGAAGATGGTCCCACTGCCGCCGCTGGAGTCCCTGGGGCTGCTAGTCAATGCCCGGCTCCACCGCACCACGGCGCGCATCACGCCTCTGATACCGAGATAGGGTCGTCTTCCTCCGGGCAGCCTGATGTCAAAGAGGCTGTCTTATGGCCTGTTCCGCCGGGGCGGGGTTATACTGTATCCTGATTGAGGCAGGCATTCCGTCGCGCGCTAAGTCGAGATGGAGCGGGGGAGGCGTGGAGGAGAAGGTACTTACGCGCAAGGACAAAAAGCCGCTGTCCAGGGAGGGCTTTCCACGGCAACTCTCGCCCGCGCGGCAGCGGCGCGACCCCGTCCTCTACGTGCCGGGTTTTCTCCGCTTCGATTTCCTCTCGGCGACACTGCGCATACGGCTCAATAACATTTTTTACTTGTAAAAACCAAACCCCAAACAAAACTGGCCCCGGGGCTAAAAAAAAATGGCCCCCCCACCCTAATTACAAAATTTTTTTTTTTTTAA
>CAYPZH010000024.1:0-23601 GCA_964415205.1 uncultured Actinomycetota bacterium
GTGGCAATCTGTCCAAGTTTTCCAGGGCCAGGGCCTTGAGCCCGAAGGGCTGCCGCTTGAGCTTGGATATCAACTGCCTGTAATGTTTCAGGTTTCCGGAGATGATGGCCGAGACCTTTACCCCTCCGTAGTCGAAGACCTCGCGTGGCAGCGACACCTCGCCCCCTATGGAGAGCATGTTCTGCTTGAGGATGTTCGCGGCCTTGGTGTCCACGTTATCCACGCGCACGACGCGGCTGACCATCTTGGGTGCCATGATGGCCCTGCCCTGTTCGCTTGGCCTTATCTCGTCCAGGCGGGCGTATGCCTCGTCGAGGCCGTTCACGCCGAGCAGACGGGGGTTGAACTTCATGCCCGCTTATCATCCCTTCGAGCGGATCAGGGCCATGGCTTCCGCCCGCGAGGCCGCATTGGTGTGGAAAGTGCCCCGGACCGCAGAGGTGATGGTGAGCGTCCCGGGTTTCTTCACCCCGCGCATGGACATGCAAAGGTGTTCGGCCTCGATGACCACCAGCACTCCGCGCGGCCGCAGCGCCTTGACCAGGGTATCGGCCACTTCTGTGGTTATCCTCTCCTGGACCTGCAGGCGCTTGGAGAGCACGTCCACCACCCGTGCCAGCTTGCTTATGCCGGTTATCTGGCCATCGGGACCGGGTATGTAAGCTACGTGGGCTTTGCCCAGGAAGGGTATGAGGTGGTGTTCGCATATGGAATAGAAGGGGATGTCCTTGACCACGATCATCTCCTCGTGCTCCTCCATGAACATGGCCTTGATCACCTCGGCGGGATCGACGTCCAGACCGGAAAGCAGCTCCTCGTACATGTTGGCAACGCGTTCCGGGGTCTTCAGCAGCCCCTCGCGCTCCAGGTCCTCCCCGACCCCGTCGAGTATCATGCGCACTCCCTGCATTATCTTCTCTTTATCCACTTCTATCCTCCTTCGCGGATTTAACGCATATTATATCGCAACGGAGCGGGGTCAGAGCTCATTTGTTGCATTACATCCTCAGGGATACCTGTTGAGCCGACGTATCAACGGAGCGGGGTCAGAGCTCATTTGTTGCATTACATCCTCAGGGATACCTGTTGAGCCGACGTATTATAGAATGCAACAAATGAGCTCTGACCCCAATGTTTGCGTGGAGGCTTATTCCGGTTGCGGAAGGGGGCTGCCCTTGATGGGCGCGGGGGAGCGTTTCTCTTCCTGCTCCCTTTCCGGGCTCTTGCCGGTCTTGGCTGCGATATCCTGCCCGACGGCTTCAGGGAGGCCCCTGCCCTCCAGGAGCGCCAGCAGTTCCTCTTTCTCCAGCGTCTCCATGTCGATGAGCGTCCTGGCGATGGTATCCAGTTTTTCCCTGTGCCGGGTCAGGATACCCTCAGCGCGCTCGTACGCCTCGTCCACCAGCCGTCTGACCTCCTTGTCGATCTCGTAGGCGATCTGGTCGCTATAGTCCTGGTGGGTGGCGAGGTCGCGGCCGAGGAAGATCTCTCCCTGCTTCTGCCCCAGGGTCAGCGGCCCCAGTTTCTCGCTCATGCCGAACTCACAGATCATCTTACGCGCCAGCTTGGTGGCCTTTTCGATGTCGTTCTGGTCCCCGGTGGTGAGTTCGTCGAAGACCATCTCCTCCGCAACGCGCCCCCCCAGGAGCATGGCCAACTCGTCCACCAGCTCGCTCTTGGTCACCAGGTACTTGTCCTCGGTGGGCAGAGTGAGGGTGTAGCCGAGAGCCTGGCCGCGGGGGATGATGGATATCTTGTGCACCGGGTCCGCGTTGGGAAGCTCGTGGGCTACCAGGGCGTGACCGGCCTCGTGGTAGGCGATGATCTCCTTTTCCTTCTCGCTGATGAGTCGGGTGCGGCGCTCCGGCCCCGCGATTACGCGGTCGATGGCCTCCTCCATCTCCTCCATGTCCAGCTTCTTCTTGCCGTGGCGGGCAGAGAGCAGTGCGGCCTCGTTCACCAGGTTGGCGAGGTCGGCGCCGGTGAAGCCCGGGGTGCGCCGCGCCAGGACCTCCAGGTCCACGTCGTCCGCCAGGGGCTTGTCCCTGGTGTGCACCTTGAGGACGCCCAGGCGCCCGTTGAGGTCGGGGCGGTCGACCACGATCTGGCGGTCGAAGCGGCCTGGCCTGAGCAGGGCGGGGTCGAGTATATCCGGACGGTTGGTCGCGGCGATGAGGATGACGCCGGTCTTCATGTCGAAACCATCCATCTCCACCAGGAGCTGGTTCAGCGTCTGCTCGCGTTCGTCGTGGCCGCCGCCCAGTCCCGCCCCGCGGTGCCGGCCGACGGCGTCAATCTCGTCCATGAATATTATCGCCGGCGCGGAGGCCTTGGCCTGCTCGAAGAGGTCGCGCACGCGTGAGGCGCCCACCCCCACGAACATCTCGACGAAGTCGGAGCCGGAGATGGAAAAGAACGGCACTCCCGCCTCCCCCGCCACCGCGCGCGCCAGCAGGGTCTTGCCGGAACCAGGCGGCCCGTAGAGGAGCACTCCCTTGGGGATCTTGGCGCCCAGCGCCTGGAACTTGGCCGGGCTGGCCAGGAAGTCCCTGATCTCCTCCAGTTCCTCCACCGCTTCGTCAACCCCAGCCACGTCCTTGAAGGTGACGCGGGCCTGCTCCTTGTTCGTGACCTTGGCACGGCTCTTGCCGAAGGACATCACCTTGCTGCCGCCGCCCTGCACCTGCTGGAAGAGGAAGAAGAAAAGGACCACGATGAGGATGAAGGGTAGCAGGTTGAGCAAGATGCCCAGGAAGTCGAAACCGCCCTGGGGGTCCGTCTTAAACTCCAGTTCCTTGTAGGCGGCGTACTTCTGCGCCGTCTCCGCGTCCGGGGAGTTCGCCAGCTGCCGGTAATCGTTTATCTTGTTCACCAGGTCCCCGGCGTATTCGGCTGGGTAGCTTACCTCGAACTCCTCGCCCGACACCAGTTTGCCCACCAGGAGGCTGTCCTTGTCCTTGATAGTCACCTCGGCTATCTCACCCGCCGCCAGCCTGTCCTCGAACCAGCTCAGGTCCTTGGTCTTGTCGTTGCCGAAGATGCTCGGCGACTTGGTCCACACCAGGATGACCACGAATACTATGATGAGGTAGAAGATGGCCGTTCTCCACAGCCTCTTGTTTCCCATGTTCAACTCTTCTCTCCGCTCTCTCCCTCTTGCCTGAGCACGCCCACGTAAGGCAACTGCCGGTATCTCTCCGCGTGGTCCAGACCGTAGCCCACGACGAAAAGCGGGGGCACGTCGAAGCCGCTATACTTGACCCCGATATCAACCTTACGCGCGTCGGGTTTGTTAAGCAAGGCGCATATCTCCACCGAGGACGGTCCCCGCTCGCGCAGTATCCCCGCTAGGTATTGCAGGGTCAGCCCGGTATCCACTATGTCCTCGACCAGGAGGACGTCCTTGCCCCCGATATCCAGGTCCAGGTCCTTGATTATCTTCACCACCCCGGACGACTCCGTGTCCGCGCCGTAGCTGGACACTGCGACGAAGTCTATCTGCAACGGCAGCTCAACCTGCCGCGCCAGATCGGCGAGGAACACGAAGGCGCCCTTCAGTACCCCCACCATGACCAGTTCCCGCCCCGCGTAATCGCGGGTTATCTCCTCCGCCATCTCGGTGACGCGGGCCCTTATCGCGTCCTCGGCGATGAGCGGACCGCCTACGTCAAGTCCCATGTCCCCATCATCCTCCACTTCCGCGCGCCCGTGGATGAGTTTACTCAACCCGCCAGCGGCCACGGCTACGATGCCCGCCTTACGCGGGATGTTCCCGCCCTATATCTTATCGTCTCCGCGTCATCGCGCCTGAAACCCCGGTGTCTCTACGTGCCCTCGCCCCCCTGCCGCGTGACCTCGAACATGGCCACGCGCCCGGTGTCCCCTCTCACCTTGAACCTCTCGTCGATCCGCATACCCACGACCCAGGCTATCTTTCCCGCCGATTCCAAGACCATCACCCTCGACCTGTCCTCGCGTGGGACCTTAGCGTCGACCAGGAAGTCCTGCAGCTTGCGCCCGCCCGGCGCGCCCAGGGGACGGAAACGGTCGCCAGGACGGATGCCCCTGATCAAGAGGGGAAAGGAAAGGCGGTCCGCGTCCAGCCAGGCCGTGTTCCCGTCGATCACGGCATCACGGGGGTCTTCCTCCCCCCGCTTCCGCACCTCCAACCCGATACGCAGCCCGGTTCCCGGCAGTATATATATACCCTCGCCCCGGATACTGATCTCCGGCGCCACTCCCCGCGGCGGCCTGGGTCCCAGGATGATGCGGTCATAGACCCGCCGCGCCGAGGCTCCCGCCGCGAGGTCGAGGCGGGCGTTCCCCTCGATCTCCAGCAGTCTCAAGCGGATGTCCTCCACCAGGTCGAAGCCCGGCTCCACCCCCATCCGCCGCAGGGCCGCCGCGATGACCTCCCGCCGCACCGCCAGGGGCCGGGCGCGCAACCCCGCGACCTCGATCTCGTCTCCCAGCGAGGTCGCCGACACCGCATCCCCTTCCGCCTCCCCGGCGAGGAGATCCAGTATCTCCGCCAGCGCGGCCAGCATCTCCGCTTCTCCCAGCAGTACCCTCTTCACGGAAGGGTTGTACTCCTCCTCGAGCAGGGGAAGGAGGCGGTGCCTGATTCGGTTGCGCGGGATGGAGGTATCGAGATTGGTGAGGTCCTGCCGGGGGGGGAAGGGAAGGAAGCCCGTATAGGCCTCAACCTCGCTTCTCCACACGCGGATGAGGGGCCGCGCGAAAGGAGGGCGCAGGGGAGGGATGGAACCGAGTCCCCGCGGCCCGCTCCCGGCGAGCATCCGCAACAGCAGGGTCTCCACGCGGTCGTCCGCGGTGTGCCCGGTTGCAAGCCTCCGCGCCCCGCTCTCGGCGAGCTCGGCCTCGAAGGCGCCGTAGCGAGCTTTCCTCAGAGCTTCCTCGGGGCTTTCGCCCCGTGCATCTCCCACATCCACAGCGCGAACCGCGCAGGGCAGGCCGTAATGGGCGGCCGCCTTCTTTACCCAGGCGGCGTCCTCACCCGATTCGGGACGCACGCCGTGGTCAACGTGGAGCACGCGCAGCTCGATGCCCAGCTCGTCCCTCATATGAACCAGGACGTCCAGCAGGACCAGCGAGTCCGCCCCTCCCGAGACTGCGGCCACCACCAGGTCACCGGGGGAGAACATGGGCCAGTGGCGCATGGTCTCCCTGACCCTGGAGATGACGTTAAAGCGTTCTCTTTCCAGCTTCATGCATTAATGATAACCCAACGCCGGCTCCTGAAGGGTTCAGGATTCATCCTGACCCCTTCTCGACCTTTTTCTATCGCGCCTCGGCCCTGGAAGAAGCGCTGATCTCATGCGATCGGGCTGGTTATATACCGAGGCGTAGGTGGGAGGTAATGGCGACTGGGGCCAGTATGAATGCCGGCCCCAGCGCTACGCATCGCTGGCCACACAGGTGGTCGAGGGCTCAGCCTTGACGTTTCGCGCCGCAGGTGCGAAACGAAACGCGTGAGCCCGCCGACGAGTCATAAAGCGGGCGGAGTGGGCAGACCATCCGTTCATGAATCGAGGCGCTGGGAGTCATGAAATGGCGGCCGGCCCCTGCACTCCGCGCCGCTGGCCGCGGAGTGTGGTTTAGAATATTAGCTAGGGAAGGAGGACGTATGTGGTGGGACGGAACGTGGCCGGGCAGCGATAAGGAAATGGAGAGGGCCGCCGGTCCCGAGGACGTGGAAAGGCTTTTCTCGCTGGGCGGCATAAAGCGCCGTGACTTCCTGAAGATCTCCGCGCTCATCGCCGCCGGCCTGATCATCCCCGCGGGATGCAGCTCGCCGCAGAACGCGTGGTCCCCGTCGACGACGTAGTGCGCCTGGGTCTGCCCGACGCCCCGCGCGGCGACATCACGGCGGCCATCGTGGGGCAGGGCGATATCGCCGGGATGGTGGGCCGTGCCATCGAGATGGCGGGCGGCCTATCGGAGATCCGCCAAGGGGACACCGTCGCTATCAAGCCCAACCTGACCACGGCCGCCTCCCTCGACACCCGGGTCACCACCCACCCCGAGGTGCTGCGCGCCGTGATCAGGGCCGTTAAAACCCGCACCGGTGCCGCGAACATAACCGTGGCCGAGGCCTCCTCTTTCGCGGACCCTTCCACGCGCGATGTCGCCAGGGCGGTGGGCGTCCTCGACGTCGTGAGAGACGAGGGGGTGAACTTCCTAGCCTGGGAGGAAGAGGCGTATGTAGAGGCCAACAGCGACGAGTTCAAGAACATCGGCTTCGTGCTCCATATACCTGTTTCCCTCACCGACGGCAGGTTCAAACACTTCGTAAACGTCCCCATGCTCAAGAACCACGACGTCATGCCCTGGACGAACGTCGATTATACCTGCTGCATAAAGAACCACGTCAGCGTGCTCTCGCGCCAGAAAAGGCTCACCGGGGGAGGCAAGGGCATCCACCTCTCCGACCTCGGCGAGAAGGTCGCGGAGCTCAACCTCGCCATCCCAACGTACGCCATGAACGTGGTGGACGCGTTGACGGTGATACTGAAAGGGGGGCCCGCCGCCTCCAGGATGGTCGCCACCTACCCCGGGCTCATCATCGCCAGCAAGGACAGGGTGGCCTGCGACTCGCTCGCCTTGGCCTTGCTGCGCCACCATGCACGCCGGCAAGGGGTAAACCAGCCTTATGCGGACAAACCCGTGTGGGAGCAGGCGCAGATCGTCCGCGCCCAACAGCTTAACCTCGGCAGGGACAGGAAAGCGATAAAGGTCGCCAGCGAGGGCGTGAGCGATATCGATGCCATCATGGCTATGTGGAGCTGACCTCCGCCTAGAGGACGAGGGTAGCGGTGCCGGTGGTGGGCGAGACCAGAAGGTCCACTCCGGGCGAGGCGGTCTTGAGCTGCTCCAGCAGGTCGATCGCCTGCTCGCCGGCGATAGGCGTGGGCTTCGCCCCCTCTACCCGCAGCGGGACCAGCTCCAGGCTGGACAGGCGGCCCGCGCTGAACCGGCATCCCGCTAAGACGGCGTTCTTTCCCGCCTCGCTATCTGCGGAGAATACCAGGTTACCGAGGGAGTAGATTACGGGAACGCCAGAGATGACCTCTATGCCCTGTATCACGCGCGGATGGCATCCGACCACGATATCCGCTCCTGCGGAGGCGCACGCCGCGGCCACCTCCCTCTGGCGCTCCGTCACGCTGGTGGAACCCACTTCTCCCCAATGCACGAACACGGCGACGTAGTCAGAGCCCTGCGCCGCCGTTACCACCGCTCCGGTGATGCCTTCCAGGGTTGCCACAGAGACTCCCGGCATGTCCTCTCCGGCCGCGAAGGAGGGAGGGGCCACGTCACAGAAAGAGAGCAGGGCGACCGTCGCGCCGTTTTCCGCCTTGAGCACCAGGGGCCTTTCCGCCGCTATCCTGCTCGCCCCCGCCCCGCAAGCCCCCAAACCCACCGCGCGCAGGGTGTTCAGGGTCTCCTCCAGCCCCGCGGCGCCGTAGTCCATGATGTGATCGTTGGCCAGGCAGACCGCGTCTATACCCGCCTCCGCCATGGGCGCCGCGCAGGAGGCATCCCCCCGCAGATACACCGAGGGTTGAGCCTGGTTGGGCGTCGTGCCACGGCAAAGAGGGCTCTCCATGCTCACCGCGGTGAAGTCATAGACTGCGAAGTATGGGCATATATCCGCCCAGGGGTAAGCCGGCCCCTGCTGCGCTATTATGTCGGCTACCGCCAGCCCGAAGGAGACGTCACCCCCCAGACCCAGGCTCAGGGCGGGCGCGTCCTCTCCGGCCGTCTCCTGTGCCTGTTCCCCGGGGGCTTGGATCACTTCTCCCGCCGTCTGCGCATAGGTGGACCCGTTCCCGTGTTCGTCGGCGTAATGCGGTGAAGTGAGGGTGAACACCAGCAGCACCAGCCCTACCACGAGCGTGCACCCGCAGACCAGAAAGACTGCCTGGCGCCTTTCCCGCTGGCGCTTTAGTTTGTTCTGCAGGACCCTGGTCAATATGCGACCTCCCGTATTATGGGTTTCTGCGCCTGTGAGCCGCCTTCCTGCTTCCGGCTGCTGCGGGGGACGAACGCCTTGCCCCTCCCCATTATGATACAGGAACCGCCGGCGGCACTACGGAAGCCTGCATGCAGGATATGCGTAATGCCTGTTCGGCAAGGTTCTAAGGGCGTATCCCGGAGAGAGTCATGCGCTCGCGGGCTCTCCCATGCGGTGAGGACCTGGCGCTATGCTTGCCTCCGTAATGCCCTAAACCGCCCGGGACGCTGCGTAGCGGCGGTAGAGCCACCATCCCCCCAGCGAGATCAGGGGTGCTGCCACCGCCAGGGGTATGAGCCAGACCAGGAAGGAGGTACCACCCGGGGGGCTTTCCTCGCTGCGCCCGCCTTCCCTCCCGCGCTTCGCGGCGGCCCCCACGGCCTCCTGAGCGGGTTCCTCTTCGCCGCCTGACGTCTCCCCCGCTTGCTGGCCGGCATCATCGACCTGCGTACCGGATACTTCGCCCTGCCCTTCTCCGCCGTCCGCCGCCTCGTTCTCCTGGCTGGTGCCGCCGCCTGCGGGCGCGGGCTCGCCGCCGGCGTCGGCCTCGCTACCGCCATCGCCCTGCCCGCTCGCAGGGACCGGGTACGTGATGCCGATGGGATATGGCTTCCTGGAGAGGGCGCAGACCGCGTAGGAGGTCGTCCATACCGGGTTCTTGTCGGTCGCCTCAGTCCATAGGAACCTTCCGTCAGCGGCCTGCATGGAAGCGACGAAGCCGAAGGGCGTCCTGCCGTTCTTCGACCACTCGCCTGCGGCGGGATCCTGGCCAGCGGCCACTATGGCCTGTACGCACCAGGCGGTCGAGGATACGTCTGAGGTACCCGGTTCGAACGAGAAGCCCCCATCGTCGTTCTGCCTGGAGTGGAGGTGGCCCAGCGCGGACATTATCGCGGGGTCGTCCGGACCCACCCCCGCCGCCCTCAAGGCCATGATGGAGGCCGCGGTCATGTCTGGGTTGGAGGCGGCGCCGGGGTTGTTACCCCACCCCCCGTCGCTGTTCTGGCTCCTCACCTGCCAGTCCACTGCTCCAGGCGGCACCTCCAGGCCCGCCGCACGGTAGGCGAGTATGCCGAAGGCGTTGGAGTTGACGGCGTCGCCTATGTTTCCCCCCGCATTCTGAAAGCTCTGCACCCTGGCCACGAGATCGACACCGCCGAAGGACCTCGGGTCCCTCCCCGCCGCGGCGGCGGCGAGAAGGGTGCGCTCGTAATCGGTGACGCTGCGCCAGCTCCCCGCCTGGGAGGCCAGGAAGTCTAGCGGGGAGCGGCCTTCCTTCCTCACCGTGTTCGGGTCGCCGCCGCCCGCGCGGATGGCCATGATGCACCAGGCGGTGGTGGCGTCGGCACCCCCCGTCCTCCCCGGCTCGGCGAACCCGCCGTCGGGCATCTGGTGCTCTGCGATATAGGCCAACCCTTCCCCCGTGCCCGCCACCGCTGGAAGGGGCGGGGATGCGGAGAGCAACCCCGCGGCCAGTACCGCCACCAAGAACAGCGCTTTAAGCCTCGACAACCTTCTCACCACCCTCTTGCGATACCACGGACTCGTGCAGCTCATGGCGCCCTTTCTTCTTTTCCACTATATACTCCACGCTGAAGCGCTCCCGGAAGCGCATGAGCATGGTTGCCACCGGGACAGTGAGGACAACGGCGAACATCAGGTTTCCGGCGGCATGTAAGAGATCGAACCAGAAACTGGTGATGTTGGCGGTCACGTAGGACTTCATGGTCAGGGGGTAGACGAAAGAGAGCCAGAACCAGAAGTTCATCGTCCAACCGAACAGGAAGCCCCAGGCGGTGCAAAGGGCGGCAATGGGAGCTTTTCTCAGGCGCCCCCTCATGGCGGCAGACAGCAAGCCCCCGCTGACGCCGGCGAGCCCCCATGCGAGCATCTGCCACGGCGTCCAGGGGCCTTGCCCCAGGAAGATGTTGCTCAACAGCGCGGCCAGCGCGCCCACCATGAACCCGGGCTCGGCACCGAAGACATACCCGGCCAGTATGGCCACGAAGGTGACCGGCTGCACCCCAGGCACCGCCGCAAAGAGCACGCGTCCCGCCGCGGCCATCGCCGCCAGCGCGCCCACCACCGCCACCTCGCGGGAACCGTATTCGCCTTCCTCGAAGCGGAGGAACATGATCGCCAGCGCGGTCACCGCCAGCAGCAGCGAGCTCATCGCCCAGTTGTCGAAGGGCGGTACGCCCGCCACCCCGAGGTATACGAGCAGCGCGGCCAGGGCGATCATGGCGTATCTCAGCAAGCGCATCATGGCCTGGCCTCCCGCAGGATGGATATGGCGTCGTCCTCGCGGATCACACCGCCGTAGGCGTCGCCGAGAAGCCTGTTTACCTGGGGAGAGAAGAAAAGCGAGTCGCTCAGCACCTCGGCCGCCGTACCCTCGGTGATGATGCTGCCGTCACCCATGATGGCAACACGGTCGGCAAGGCACGAGGCGAACTCCACGTCGTGGGTGACCACGAAAAGGGTGCTGCCGCCGTCCCCGCATTCCTCCAGGTATTCCAGGATGGTGCGCTTGTTGTCGTAGTCCAGTCCCCTGGTCGGTTCGTCCATCACCACGAGGTCCGGGACGGGCGGGAGCAGCGCCGCCGCTATGACCACTTTCTCCCTTTCCCCGCTGCTCAGGTCGCGGGGGTTGCGGCCGGCCAGGGCCTCGAGGTCGAGGCGTGCCAATTGCCGGTCCACGGCATCCGCGGCCGCCTCCCCTCCGATACCGCGCAGCCGCATGGTGTGCAGGAGTTCGTCCCTGACCGAGGAGCGTACGAAATAGGTGACGGGGTTCTGCGGGCAGTAGCCGAGCCTCCCGGACAGTCCGATGAGGCGCTCGGGCGTGGGCTCGCTGCCGAAGAGCTCCACCTTGCCCCGCGACGGCCGCAGGAGGCCCAGGAGGCAGCGCAGCAGGGTGCTCTTGCCCGCCCCGTTCTCGCCCATGACCGCCAGGCGGCAGCCGTCCGCCAGCGAAAGGTCCACGTCCTTCAAGGCCTCGGGGCCATGCGGGTAGACATGCCACAACCTCCTGGCCCTGCAGACCGCTTCACGTCCGGCCGTTACCTCGCGGCCTCCACCCCCCTCTTTCCTTTCCGCGCCGTTGGTGCCCATGTTGCCACGCAGCAGTACCCTGGCCTCGTTCACGGTCAGCGGTATCTCCTTCCACCCCGCCTTTATAAAGACCCTGGAGACCGGCGGCAGAAAGGCCTTGCCGCGCTCGCCGCACCAGCGGGCCGCCTCTTCGGGATTGCCGTCGCAGAGTATCCTGCCCCGCTCCATGTAGACGACCCGGCTCGCGTAGTGAAAACACCTCTCCAACCTGTGTTCGGACATGACCACGGTGGTGCCCGTCTCCTCGTGGATGCGCCGCACCACGGTCAGCAGGTCCTCAGCGCTCACCGGGTCCAGTTGCGAGGTGGGTTCGTCCAGGACGAGCAGCGCGGGGTGGAAGGCCAGCATGGAGGCCAGTACGACCTTCTGCATCTCACCGCCCGAGAGCTCGGGGATAAAGGACCTCCTGAGGTGAGACAGGCCCAGTCCGGCCAGCATCTCCTCCACCCGCTTGGCGATGGTGGAAGCGGGGAGCCCGGCGTTCTCCAGCCCGAAGGCTATCTCCCTCTCCACCGTGGTGCTCACCAGCTGGTCCTCGGCATCCTGGAATACCATGCCTACCTGCAGGGCCAGTTCACGCGGCTTGACCGCGGTCGTTTCCCGCCCTCCCACCAGTACCCTTCCCCGTACCCTGCCGCCGTGGAAATGCGGGACGAGCCCGTTGAAGAGCCGCATGAGGGTGGTCTTCCCGCTGCCCGTGGGCCCGGTGAGCAGGATGAACTCGCCCCTCTCCACGCAAAGGTCGATGCCCTTGAGGGCGGGCTTGTCCGCCCCGGGGTACCAGTAGCTCAGATCCTCGATCTCCACCAATGCCATCTCTGCCAGCTTTCGCTCAATAGGACCGTCGACAACAAAAGAGCGGCCACGCCTATCAGGGCGGCCGGGCTGACCTCGCTCCACGGATTGGAAAGAGCCGGGAAGAAGGAATATGCGCCCTTCCCGCTGACCGAGGTCGCCACCACCACCCCGAGCAGGAGCAGCGACAGCGCCGTGATGATGGCGTCGCGGGCCCTGAAAAAATGCCGTTTCGTCCTCGTGCGCCTGCCGCTGCCGAACCCGCGCGCGCTCATGGATTCGGCGATGGACGCAGCGCGGTCAAGGGAACCCTGGAAAAGGGAGAGGAGCATGGGCATGTGGGCCCTGGCGCGAGACAGCCTCGTGCCGCCCTTCAGCTTTTCCCCCCTGACCAGCTGCACCTCCTTGATGGCCCGCGCCTCGCTGACCATACTGGGGTAGAGGCGCACGGCCAGCGCGGCCGAAAGGGAGGAACGCGAGGAAAACCTGGAAAACATCCCCAATAGGTCGTCGGGGTTGATCACGGTGCTGGCCAGGCCGAAGACGATGATCACCGTGAGCACCCGCAGGCCGGACGCCAGCCCGTAGAGGACGGCCTCCAGGGTGATGTCCAGGTGGCCCCAGAGCGGCACCCTGGGCCCGTAGACGAGGGTGTGTTCACCCTGGTTGTTGACGAGGGGGTTGAGCAAGGCGATGAACAATGCCACCACCAGCCCGATGCGCAGGAAGGCCCCGCACTCCTCCCAGGTATCGGCGCTCAGGATGAGCCCGATAGCCCCCGCGAAGATGACCGCCCCGTACAGGGGGTTCTCCAGCAGCAGCGCGGCCACGACTAGGGAGACGACCAGGAGCACGGAGACCAAGGGGTTAAGTCCGTGCAGCAGCGTATCTTTATGCCTGTAGACCGGGAGCAAGACCTTCTCCTATCATTCCATCGACCATGCGCCGCCCTCTCCCGCGCCGGCAATCATCACCATTACCGGACCGGATACGCCGTTGTCCCAGGCGGCGAGGAGCTCGAGGGCGGCCTTTACTCCCCCGTTGTCCGTCCCCGTTACCATGAGCACGGAGCCCTCCTGCCCCAGGCGCGGCCCTATGGCCTCGACCAGGCCCTCCCCGCCGGGCAGGCGTCCGCGCGTATCACCTCTCTCATCCACCAGCAGGATGTCAACTCCATCGATATAAGCCGTCAGCCCGATACGGCCCGCGTCGGCGTTGGCATCCGCGAGGAATTCGTTCCCGGCCAGCTCCGCGGCGGTCCCGACGGCTATGGCGTATTCTCCCTCCCGGGGCCTCCACCCGGGGTCCAACTCACGCACGGCGCATGACGGCGCGCCCGCCTCCCGCAGCAGCTCCGCGAGCCGCTCGCCATGCTCCTCCCATCCCGGGGCACAGACCACCAGGCATTCCCGCGGCGGCTCGCGGTAGCCGTGTACGAATGGCTCGGGGAAGCAGCCGGCGAAGGCGGGGGTGAAGGTGGAATACTCCCAGATATGGTAATCGAAGAGCAGCCAGTCCCCCTCGCCCACCGCGAGTTCGGCGGCGCCGACATCCGCCATCTGGCCGTTGAGGTAGTAGAACCAGTCCGCCTTGCTGGAACCCCCGCCGCCGTAGCCCGAGGCCAGCCCGTCCACGGCGTATATGAACCCCCCGCCATAGGAGGTCTCCACCTCGGCCGTTTCCCGCAGGGCCTGCAAGGCACTGGAACCCCTCCTCACCTTTACCTCCACGTCCTTCAACAACTCGCTGCCGAAATCCCGGGTCACGGTCACCCTCGCCGTCACATCATCCGCATCGCGGTTCCAGGGCATGAAGGCGCACCCCCGCGCGGCGAAAAACGCGAAAGCCACGGCCACGAGCAATATCCCCGCATACCACCAGGCGCGGGAGCCTCTTCTTCCTGCCGCCTCCATAAGACCGCCTTGCTCTAATATACCTCCCCATGCTATGCACCAAAGAAGGCGGGGTTAAGTGGGGAGGCGAGACTGCCTCCCCACTCCCGCCGGCTTTCGCCGACCCGGGATAACCGCTGATCCGGGAACGCCTCAAACCAGGCTTGCCATCAATAAATGTCCTTGAGCGTAGCCCCCATGGTGCAGTGCCCTCCCGACCAGCCGCTGCCCGCGGGGCCCATGTAGTCGAAGTACATCGCACGCTCCACCACCACGCCGCGATCGGAGGTTATGGAGTAGGCGCGTTCCACGAGTTCTTCGCTCTCGAGGGCTATGGTGAAGCGCTGGCCCGCCGCGATCTCGTAATAGCTGCCCGGGCCGCCGCCGAATAGCGGTCTCACGTTGACCACGGCGACCTCCTTGCCGGGATTGGAGATGCAGATGTACTCGTGGAAAGAACGCGAGGTCAAACCCTCCGCCAGGCACCAGTAGTTGCTGGGAAAGGCCGCCCCCGCCACGCAGTGGCCCCCGCTCCATGCGCCCTGGTATTCAAAGTACATGGGCCTTTCGGCGAGGATGGGCGAATCGGAGCTTACCACCAGCCCCACCTCCTTGCCGCTCCCCGCCTCCCTGTTGATGTTCAGCGTCTGCCTGCTGTTGGCGGGAAGGCCGTATGACTTGGTCACGGCCTCCTCTCCCTGGTATACGTAGGTCACGGTGACGCCGGCATCACCGTCTCCGGGATTGGCCAGGCACAGGTACTCCTCGAACCCGGTCCCGGTGAAGCCCTCGGCGAATAGCCACTGCCTGCCCGCCTGTTCGGTCCCCATCACGCAGTGGCCTCCGTCCCATTTCCCACCGTAGGAAAAGTACATCGGCCGCTCGGCCACGATCGGCCTGTCGGAGTTCACCTCTATGGACACGTCCTCGCCGTATCCGGCCTCCTCGTTAACGCTGAGGGTTACCCTGCGGTTGCCGGGGACGGTATAAGTCTCATGTTTCGGTTCGCCGTCGCTGTAGAGATAGTCCACTGTGACCTGGGCCGGCTGGTCCTCGAAATTGCCCAGGCACAGCCACTCCTCGAATCCGGGGGCGGTGCAGCCCTCGGCGAAGAACCACGCGTCCTTGGGCGCGTCCGTGCCCACCACGCAGTGGCCGCCGCTCCAGCCATTTCCCTTTATGCCTTGGTAGTCGAAGTACATGGGACGCTCCGCGACCACGGGTTGGTCCGAAACCACCTCCAGGGAGACCTCCTGGCCTTCCCCCACCGCCTCGTTGACGTTGACGGTGGTGCGCGTCCCTGCGGGCACCGGGTAGTCCACGCTCTCGGGGCCCCTGTCGCCGTTGAAGCAGTAGGTCACGCTTACGGTTGCGTCAACCCCGCCGGGGTTGGCCAGGCAGAGGAACTCCTCGAATCCGGGGGCGGTGCAGCCCTCGGCGAAGAAGCTGTCGTAGGCGGAGGGCTTGAACTCCTCGTAGGCGTAGAGGCGTCCATCGGCGGTGGAATATACCAGGCCATCCCGCACCACGGGGTCGCCTCCCGCCTTCTGCTGCACGTACCACAGCTCGCTGCCCGTGCCCGGATCCATGGCGGCCATACCCAGGTTGTGCGCCCACATCATGGTGTCGAAGCTCCCGGCGTATAGGTATCCCGTGTCAGGGCTGAGGGCGCAGTTGCCGTTGTACGCGCCCCAGTTGGGGTTGTCCCATACCAGGTCGCCAGAGTCCATGTCGAAGGCGTAGAAGTGGTTGCCTCCCACCGAGTAGTCGTTGCCGCACACGTAGACTGTGTTGCGGTTGGCGTCCAGCAGCGGCGTCCCCGAGGAGCCCCAGATGGGCTGACTCCAGACAGGGGAAGCATGATCACCCCCGTCCTCCAGGCAGTAGAAGTTGCTGATGGGGCCGCCGTAGGCGAAATCGCTGAAGAAGACCTCTCCCTGGTAGCATGCGATAGGCCCGGCCAGGTCGTAGGCGGCTGCGTATTCCCATTTCTTGGCAGGTACGGCCCCCGAGACGTCGATGCAGTGCAACTTGCCGTTGGTGGAATATCCGTACGCGGTTGACTGGGGGAGGTAGAGACGGTCGCCCGCGTCGTCGACCCCCGGTGCCCCCGATGCTGAGGAGTTGGCATCCAGGGCGTACTCCCACTTCACGGCGCCGGTCGTCGCGTCCACTCCCACGTAGGACCCGTAGGTGAAATCTCCCACCACCACCACTTTCTTGCCCGACCCGTCGCTGTACATCACCGGGTCGCTGATGATCACCGAGTCTCCCAGAAGGCCTCCGGCCGGGGTGATGTCGGTATGCCAGAGTATCTTGCCGTTCCGCGTGGTATCCAGGCAATAAACGCTCCTCCCGCATCCTATATATAGGAGATCACCGTCGACGAGGGGCTTTGCCTTGGAGCTCTTACCCCCAGCCCATTCAAGTCCCTTTTGCCATAGAAGACCGCCGTTGGATGCGTCCAGCGCGATTATGCTGCTATCCACCCCCGGTAGCGAATAGGGGTCCTCGCCGGCGAAGAGATATGCCACCCCATCGGCTATGGCCGGTGAGGTCCCGTCCTTGATGTCGTAGTCCGCGCTCTCGAAAACGGGCGTGCCGGACTGGGCAGTCCGGGCCGAGAGGGCTGTTTCCGCCCCCAGGGCGAGCGAGGTCAGGACCAGGACGGCCGCAAGGGCCGCTACGGCCGCTTTCCTCATCGCCCTTCCCATACTTACATTGCTACCGGCTTTCATCCTTCTCCTCCTTTGACGAAGTTTTGCTCCGCAGCCGGCGACGGCATGAAAAAACCTCCCTCTCGCCCTGAGAATGGAGGTCGTGTGCGGCCGCCAGGTCCTCTCTGATGCGGAGAGCTTGCTGACTCCCGCCGGGCAGGTCTTCTGACTCCTGGATCCTCGCTTCCGCCCCTCCTTCCCAACGCGTGGTCAGTGGTTGTGCGGGGCTTCGCTCCCCAGTTACAGCGGCGCTACCGTGCCGGCCTCTCACCGGCTTCCCTATTGTCCCTTCCGGGACCCGGCAGGCATGTTATGAGGTTTTCAACGAGTCAATGTTACCACAGAAAGCAGCGCTTCTTCTACATACCAGAGAACCGGGGCTCAGTCACAGCTGCCTTCGCGGACAGGCAACGCGCATGGGGTCTGTTATGAATAAAACGCACTTGCCCGGGTGCCGCCTATTAAAGCGCCACAGGGGTTCGCCATGGCCGCCCGCAGTGGTTATAAGCTATAAACATCATGGTGTCCGGCGACACCTGTCTGTGCGCCAACCAGCCCGAGAACCGGGGTTTGGTCCGAAGCGCCCTCATCTGCGAGAACACTTGCCCGAGAACCACCAGGCCGGTCGCAACGTGCGCGCTTTACACGGGTCTCTTCTTTGCCAATGGGAGGAAGCGCGCTAAGCGAGACCGTTACCTGGAGGCTCGGGCCGGAAAAGCTCCCATGATGAACAGGAGGACTAGGCCGCACATGCATTCGAGCCCGAACACCAGCGGCCCAGATGGCTAAAGCCGCTCGAGGATGATGGCGGTGCCCTGGCCTCCGCCGACGCATAACGAAGCCAGGCCCATCTTCACGTCCAGGTCTTTCATGGCGCTCATGAGCGTCACCACTATGCGCGCGCCGGTGCAGCCCACGGGGTGCCCGAGAGCGACTCCGCTGCCGTAGATGTTGGTTATGGCGGGGTTCAGCCCCAGTTCCCTGATGCACGTGTACGCCTGCGCCGCGAAGGCCTCGTTGAGCTCGATGACCCCGATGTCCTCCAGCTTCATGCCCGCCTTTGACAGGGCCTTGGGAATGGCGTAGATGGGCCCCACGCCCATGATGTCCGGGTCCACGCCCACATAGGAGTATGAGATGATCCGCGCCAGGGGCTTGACTCCCAGTTCCTCTGCCTTGTCGCCGGACATGAGCACCACCGCGGCGGCGGCGTCGTTGATGCCGGAGGCGTTGCCCGCGGTCACCGTACCGCCTTCCTTGAAGGCCGGGGGAAGTGCGGCCAGTTTTTCCAGGGTGGTGTCCAGGGGGTGCTCGTCGGTGTCGAAGACCACCGTGCCCTTGCGCGTCTTCACCTCCACCGGGACTATCTCCTCCTTGAACTTCCCCGCGGCTATTGCCGCCAGGGCGCGGTTGTGGCTCTCCAGGGCGTAGACGTCCTGCTGCTCGCGGGAGACCCCGTAGCGCTCGGCGATGTTCTCAGCGGTCAGTCCCATGATGAGGCCGTTATAGGGGTCGTGCAGGACCTCCCACAGGCCGTCGATGAACTCGCCGCTGCGCATCCTTTTCCCCCAACGCATGTCGTTGCTGTAGTAATGGATTGAGCTCATGTTCTCCGCTCCGCCGGCGATGACCACTTCGGAATCCCCCAGGCGTATGGCCCTGACCCCGTCGATGATCGCCTGCATCCCGGAGCCGCACCCCCGTATGATACCGGCGGCGGGCACGGTATAGGGCAGACCCGCCTTCAGGGCGCCCAGCCTGGCGGCCAGGCAGTTCTCGTCCGTTCGCGGCACCACCTGTCCGAAAATGACCTCGTCCACCACGTCCTTGGAGATCCCCGCGCGTCTCACCGCCTCCTCGATGACGATACGCACCAGCTCCCCGGTCTTGACGTCCCTGAGGCCGCCGCCGAAATTGCCGATGGCCGTGCGGCACCCGCTGACTATGTAGGCTTCGTTCATCTCTCCCTCCCTTTCCCCATCTTGTGTTCCATCCCCTACTGCGGTTTTTACTGGCATTGCATGAAGCGCCGGATGGAGCGGTCGTAGGAGCGCTCCACCTCGGGCGGGAAAAAGCAGGCCGGCAGCTCTCCCATGTGCCGGTGGTACTCGATGCACTCGCAGCAGTACCCCTTGCGGGAACAGGGTTCGTAGGTGCAGTTGCATCTCTCCAGGTTGGCCCGGTGGTTCTTGCACTCCTCTTTCATATCGGCCTCCTCGCAGGCACCTGACATGGCGTCGAAACGAACTCCTAATACATTAATCAGTGTTCGCGCCCCGCGCAAGAAAAAGTTGGCCCCCTGACGGCAGCTTTTTATATCTCTTATTTGGCGGCCTTGGAGGACGGCGGAGAGGCGGACGGATGCAGGCGTGCATCGGTTAAAAGCTGGGGAACCTTTGTCGATAGACATAACATGGATGAAGAACGCCGTATCGAGATGCGGCACCGGAGACAGCTAGGCCTGTCGTGAGCGAGGAGGGCCAACATGTCAGAGGTTCCACTTTGCCCGGAGTGTGGGGCACCGACGCAGTTCATCAACAACCACATCTGGCTCGGTGGGGGCGTGATCGTCCAGAGCAGCGACCAGGAGCACCGCATGGTGCTGATCGAATGCGACAACCTCGACCCCCTATTCAAGGAGATCGAGGACATCGTGGGCCTGCCCATCGAGCGCATCGTCATCGAGACCAAGCGCCGGGCTACCCGCGACTATCTCAACCGCCTCATCCCCCAGGAGGTCAGGGAGATGGTGCAGAGCAAGCAGATGGACGTGGTGCCCCTGGTCGAGGCGGTCAACGTGACCGGGCATGTTATGGGATATGGGGATTCCAGGCTTAAGGACATCCGCTATGAGCAGGACGAGGATGATTTCGTCATCGAGCACATCGAGGAGCCCTACTCCGTCCTGCTGTGGTGCGGCGACCTCGCCGGCTCCTCCGAGGCGGTTACATCGCGCGACCACGACGTCTCCTACCGCAAGCTCTCACCGGGCTCGCTGGAGATAAAGGCCTGGCCGTCACCCCGCCCCGAGGAGCTGCAGACCAGGCTGCTCACCAGGGAGTTCGTATACGTGCAAGGGGACATCGAGCTGGAGAGGTGCCGGACCTGCGGGGGTCCAGCCGCCCTCTCCTCCTACGCTTGGGACACCGAAAAGGGCCTGATCGAGATGAAAGAGACCCGCAGGCGCGTGGCCATGCTGGGTCCCGCCTACCTGGAGGCCGTCTTCGACGAGCTGGAGAGGGAGCTGGGGGAGGACATACCGCGCGTGGTGGTTGAAGCCCAGCGGCGATTCACCATGAAGGGCATCTACTCAGCGGAGGAGATAGGGTCGGAGGAAGACTTCCGCAAGCTACTGGCGGTGCGCGGTTTCGGCAACCTGCTGGAGATGAGGGTGAGCGAGGAGGGCCTGAGGGCGCGCCTGCAGAACCCAGCGCTCCACCTCATCATCGCCGGGCTAATGCAGGGGTATTTCGAGACGGTCAGTCGCACCAAGTCCGACATCGCCTGGGAGATCGAGGCGGACGGCACCCTCGCACTGAAAATCACCCCCGGGGGACGACACACGGAGACCTTTTCCGTGCCCGACAGGGGACATCAGGCATAGTCCGGGGCCACCATGGACGTGGAGATAAGCCTGAGCTACCTGGTGACCATCCCGCGGTAAAGGCGATAAACGACCTCGCCTTCGGGCGACCCGGCGAGGGGCTGATGGTCGAGGCGCTGAGGAGAAACCCCCGCTTTATCCCCGGGCTCTCCCTGGTCGCCGTACATGAGGGCGCGGTCGGGGTGGTCGCATACCCGCGCGAATACCGCCTAACCCTCTAGCCGTCCCGGGGATATGGCCTTAAGGCCGACCGCCCTTCTCGCGCCCAGCTCGTGCTTGGCAAGGATCGGGGCGCAGCCTCCCTTCTGTCCCCGGGATACCGCCTCGAGACTGGCCACCCGCCTCAAGATCCGGGCTGAGCGGCCGGCCCGTCGTAGATGATGAGGATGTCGCCGGCCTTGGAGCCGGTGCGCGCAGCCAGGGAGCCGCCGCTGACACCCACGGCCATGACCCCCGATGAGTCCTCGAACAGCAGCGTCTCTCCCGCCGCGACGTCGCCGAAGGTGGAGGCAAACCGGGCCTCTACCTCCTCCTCTCCCAGGCCCAGCACT
The DNA here is from genome assembly GCA_964415205.1 of uncultured Actinomycetota bacterium. Classification (GTDB taxonomy): domain Bacteria; phylum Actinomycetota; class Geothermincolia; order Geothermincolales; family RBG-13-55-18; genus SURF-21. The sequence goes on from CAYPZH010000024.1 coordinate 20,712, forward strand.
ACGCGGTCGCCAACACCGTATCCCAGACAGCGCACCTGCTCGGGATATGCGTTCAGGCGCAGGGAGCCGAAGCGGTCGACGTCGATCACGGTGGCGTAAACGGCGCCCTCACCCTCGCGGGCGCGCCCCCAGGGCGCCTGGACCAGGTTGGCCGCATCCATGGGCGAGCCCATCTCGCGCGGGTCCACCCCCAGGGAGAGGTGGGCGGCCACGGGAGCGAAGATGTCCCGGGCATGAAAGGTCGGGTGTACCGGGGTGCGGAAGAAATCCTGGTCGTCCAGGAAGAGGGCCCTCCTCACCCCGCCCAGCCGCTCCGCGGCGGGCATGAGCAGGCCGTTATCCGGCCCCACCAGCACGTCCCCGCGCTGCGTCACCAGGGCCACGGCCAGGCGCCGCGTCCCCACCCCGGGGTCGACCACCGCCAGGTGCACCCCGACCGGCATATAAGGCAGGGCCGCCGCCAGCACGAAGGCCCCCTTCCCGATGTCGAAGGGTGGGATGTCGTGGCTGATGTCCACGATGGTGGCCGCGGGGTTGATGGAGAGGATCACCCCTTTCACCACGCCCACCCACTCCTCGCAGCAGCCGAAATCGCTGGTGAGGGTGATGATTTTCTCAACCACCGGGGATCACCTTCACCCTAACCCGCCGCCTGCGCGGGCCGTCGAACTCGCACAGGAAGACGCCTTGCCAGGTGCCGAGGACGAGGTCGCCGTCCTCCACCACGAGGGAGACCGATGACCCCATGATGCTCGCCTTGATATGGGAGTCGGCGTTGCCCTCGCGGTGGCGGTATCCGCCCTGCGGGACCAGCTTCTCCAGGTGCCCGAGGATGTCCGCGGCCACGGCCGGGTCCGCGCTCTCGTTTATGGTCACCCCGGCCGTGGTGTGGGGGACATAGACGAAGCAGACACCGCTCCCGACCCCCGCCTGCCTTACCGCCTCCCTCACCTGAGACGTGATGTCCAACATCTGGGAGCGCGAGGAGGTGGCCACCTCGAGGGTGGCGACCCCGGGTCCCGTTCTACCGTTCATCGCTTAACCTCCTCAACCCATGCTCATGCGCAAGGTGGCCTCCAGGTTGAGCGGAGGCAGGTCGTCGGGGTCGATGATGACATCGACCACCGCAGGGCCGGGGGCGGCCAGGGCCTCGCCCAGTACCCCCTCGATGTCCTCCACCTTCTCAAGCCGCAGGCCCACGGCCCCGAAGGAACGCGCCAGGGCCGCGAAATCGGGGTTGCCGTGGCAGGTGCCCAGCACCCTGCCCCCGCACTGCGCCCTCTGCCTGAGGTTGAGCACCCTGTACATGTTGTCGTTTATCACCAGCACGCGCGCCTTTATGCCCTCGCGGCATGCCGTCTCCAGGTCCTGCACGGTCATCATGAAATCCCCGTCTCCCAGGATGGCCACCACCTCGCTCTCGGGGTGCACCAGCTTGGCGGCCAGGGCGGCGGGGAAACCGAAACCCATGGCGCCGAAATTCGCCGCCGAGAGAAAGGTCAGGGGCCTGCGGCAGGGCAGGAAGGCCATGGGGTAGAGCAGGTGGGTGCCCGCCCCCACGGTGATGATATGGTCCTCGGGGAGCATACGCCCCAGCTCGTGCACCACGCGCCCGGGGGAGAGCGGGACCTTGTCCGCTGCGATGGCCGCCTCGACCATGCTTCTCCATTCCCGCTTCCTCGACTCGAGCAGCCCCCACCACGTGTCGCGTGAAGGCGGCCGGTAATCCTTGACCGCTCCCAGGGCCTCGGCGAGGAAGTCCCTCACGTCCGCCTCGATCATGTAGCGGGCGCGGAACAGGCTGGTGAGCATGGCCTCCAGGTCTATGTTGACCAGGATGACGTCGCCGCTCACCGGCAGCGTATACTCGTAGGTGGTCATGTCCGAGAGGGTACAGCCCAGTCCCAGCACCACGTCCGCCTCGCCGAGGGCGGTGTCGGCCACCGTGTTGCCGCCGCCGAAACCCGCCCTGCCCAGGCAGAGGGGATGGTCCTCGGGGACGGTGCCGCGGCCATTGCCGGTGGTTATGACCGGCGCCTGCACGGCCTCCGCAAAACGCAGCAAGAGCTCGGAGCTGCGGGAATAAGCCACCCCACCTCCCGACAGCAGCAGCGGCCTCGCCGCCTCCTTGAGCAAGCCCAGGGCGCGCCATACGTCCTCCACGTGCAGCGGCGGGCGGTAGTCCGCCGAGAGCCTGAACTCCGGGAGGGGACCCTGCAGTTCCTCGCCCCATACGTCCTCGGGAACCTCGATCAGCACCGGGCCGCGGGCTCCCGACACCGCCAGGGTATACGCCTTGGAGAAGACCGCCGCGGCCCGTGCGGCGTCATCTAGCCGGAACGCCCCCTTGCACAGCGGGGAGAAGATGGCGGCATGGTCCGCTTCCAGCATGCCGTCGGACCCCCTGAGCTTTTTCTTCACCGCCCCGCTGAAGACGATCATGGGGCTGCAGTCCTTATAGGCGTTGCCCACCGAGACGAGGGTGTTCAGGGTGCCCGGACCCGAGTGGGTGAGCACGACCCCGGGCACGCCGCTGAGACGCCCCTCGGCGTCGGCCATGCTTGCCGCCACCTGCTCGTGCCGGCACGACACATAGCGCAGCTTGTCCTGGTGGTCGTAGAGGGCGTCGATGAACGAGATGTTGGAGGTGCCTATGACGCCGTATATCCTCTTCGCCCCCATGGCTTTTATCCCCTCGATCAGCACCTGCGCGCAGTTCATGAATGCAATCTCCTTTCGTCCCCGGGCCCGCAACCCGCGCTTACCTCACCCCGTTGACCACGTAAAGCGGCTTCTCGCCGGAGAGCACGCGGTTTACGTTCTCCACCGTCACGGCGAGAATCCTCGCCTTGCTCTCGTTAGTCCCGCCGGAGACGTGGGGCGAGAGGAT
>CAYPZH010000025.1:0-10967 GCA_964415205.1 uncultured Actinomycetota bacterium
CTGCACACCACGGTCATCGGTCCCCAGGGGAAGCCCCTGGAGATACAGATACGCACCCAGGACATGCACCGCACGGCGGAATACGGCATCGCGTCCCACTGGCGCTACAAGGAGGCGCAGCGCTCGCAGGACCGTATCCGCGAGAGGCTTGCCTGGATCAAGCGCATCGTGGAATGGCAGCGGGACCTCTCCGACCCCCAGGAGTTCATGGAGAGCCTGAAGATAGACCTCTTCGAGGACGAGGTGTTCGTCTTCACACCCAAGGGAGACGTCATCGACCTGCCCAGCGGTTCGACCCCCATAGACTTCGCCTACTCCATCCACACCGAGATAGGTCACCGCTGCGTGGGGGCGAAGGTCAACGACCGCCTGGTCCCCCTGGAATACAAGCTGCGCAACGGGGACATCGTCTCCATCATCACCTCCAGCACCTCTCCCGGCCCCTCCAAGGACTGGATGAACATCGTGCAGACGGCCAGGGCCAAGACCAAGATCAGGCAGTGGTTCTCCAAGGAGAGGCGGGTGGAGGACGTACAGGAGGGCAAGGAGGTGCTGGTGAAGACCATGCGCAAGCACCGACTGCCCATCCAGAAGGTGCTGGGCTCCGACATCCTGGACGAGATCGCCCGCGAGGAGTACGGGTTCATCAACCTCGATGACCTCTACGCAAGCGTGGGCGCCGGCAAGACCTCGGCCCAGCAGGTAGCCAACCACATCGTCACACGGCTCGGGCTCGCAGTGGAGCCCGCAGAGGAGAAAGCGGCGCCCCCGCGCAAGCGCAGGCGACCGCTCGCCTATACCAAGGGCGTCCGGGTCGAGGGCGTGGACAACGTGCTGGTGCGCATAGCGCACTGCTGCAACCCCGTGCCCTATGATGCCATCATCGGTTTCGTAACGCGCGGCAGGGGGGTTTCCGTACACCGCGCTGACTGCCCCAATGCCGCGCACATGCTCGAACAGGACTACCGGCATATCGATGTCAGCTGGGACACGGAGCAGCCCACCTCGTTCCAGGTGGAGATCTGCGTGGAGGCCCTGGACCGCCCCCGCCTGCTGCGCGACGTGACCACCGTCATGGGGGAATATCACGTGAACATACTTACGGCGACCATGAACATAAACCGCGACAACGTTAACACGAGCCGCTTAGTGTTCGAACTGTCGAATCTCGCACACCTCGAGGACATCCTGCGCAATATCAGCAAAGTGGACTCGGTATACAACGCCTACCGGGTCGTGCCGGGGAGGATGACGTGGATGCCCTAAGCCTGATGGGCGCGGCCGCGGCGGGTGAGAGCGCATGAGGGCGCTGGTACAGAGGGTATCGAGCTGCGCGGTGCGCGCAGGTGGGCGCGAGGTGTCCCGCATCGGCCCGGGTCTTCTGGTCTTCCTGGGGGTCTCCTCCTCGGACGGCGAGAAAGACGTAGAGCACATCGTGAACAAGGTCATTAACCTGCGCATCTTCGATGACGGGGAGGGCAAGCTGAACCTGTCCCTGGCGGAGACGGGGGGGGAGCTGATGGTGGTCTCGCAGTTCACCCTCTACGGCGACACCCGCAAGGGACGCCGCCCCAGTTATGTCAAGGCCGCTCCTCCCGAGGTGGCGCAGCGGCTATACGACACGGCATGCGACGGGTTCGCGGCCGCCGGCTTTCCCCCCGCCAGAGGTGTGTTCCAAGCCCACATGGAGGTGGAGCTGATCAATGACGGTCCAGTTACCCTGCTTCTGGATTCTGCCCTGGGGGGTGAGGGCGGATAAATCGGCGCCGGGCACGCCAGCGCCCGCTCAGACGCGCGGGTCATCCTTAAGACCACAGGCGGTGAAATGGATTTCCCCTTTCGGGAGCGAAATATTCCCCGGGGGATGTTAAGGTAGTATAGCTGCTGCGCCCGGTGTGGCCCGGTATGGCCGAACCGAGGCAGCAGGGACCCGAACGGTCATCGCCGCCGGGGGAAATGTCGGGAGCGCATACGACGCGTAAAGACCAGGGGATCGATCATGTTGCTCGAGAGCCTGACCATCGGGATGTTGGCCACCAACTGCTATATCGTGGCCGCGGGCAAGGGCGCGCCGGCGGTGGTCATCGACCCGGCCGGGGAGGTCAAGTCCATCGTCTCGCGGCTGCGCCGGGCGGAGCTGGAATGCGTGGGCGTGCTGTGTACCCACGGGCACGTTGACCACGTGGCGGGAGCTGGACCGCTGAGCGATGCGGTGGGAGCGCCGGTATATATCCACGCGGCCGATGCCGGGTCGCTGGCGAGTCCCCGCACCAGGCTCATGGGTCTGGCGGGGGGCGTGATGGCCACCCGGCCACGGGAAGTGCGATACCTGGTCGACGGGGACAGCGTCGAGGTCGGCGATGTCAGCCTGGCGGTGCTGCACACCCCCGGCCACACGCCGGGGGGCGTGAGTTTTTATACCCCAGGGTACCTTTTCTGCGGTGACCTCATCTTCCAGGGCTCCATCGGGAGGACGGACCTGAGGGGCGGCTCCCTGCAAGGGCTGCTGCAGGCGGTCAAGGACAAGGTGTGGGACCTTCCCGGTGACACGCTGATCCTGCCCGGTCACGGCCCCGAGACCACCTTGGGCGAGGAGAAGAGGCACAACCCTTTCCTGCGCGGCCTGTAGTCCCGCTTTGCCGGGGAGCGATAAAACGGGTGCGGAAGGAAAAAGGGCCGGCGGAGGAAAGGCTTTTAGAAAGGCTTTTAGGAAGAGCCCGGCTGAAAGGCGAACGGTGAGACAATGCCGTTACGGCAAGCGGGACAGAAAGGCTAAACGGGGAAAGAGGTCGACGTTGAGCATCAATGCACCCAAGGGGACGGCGGATATCCTGCCCCCCGAGAGCGACAGATGGAGGCGGGTGACGGAAAAGGGCACCGCCCTCTTCCGCTCTTACGGCTACAGCGAGATCAAGCTGCCTATCATGGAGTACACGGAGGTCTTCGCGCGCGGGATAGGGCAGGGCACGGACATCGTGCAGAAGGAGATGTTCACCTTCGCCGACAAGGGGGGGCGCAGCCTCACCCTGCGTCCCGAGGCCACGGCCGGGGTGGCGCGCGCCTTCATCCAGCACCACCTCGCCGCGACCGGCCTGCCGGTTAAGCTCTACTACCAGGGACCCATGTTCCGTCACGAGCGACCGCAGGCGGGACGCTACCGCCAGTTCCGGCAGTTGGGGGTGGAGCTTATCGGCTCTCCTTACCCCGGCGCGGACGCGGAGGTGATCGTCCTCTGCGGCGAGTTCTTCCGTGCTCTGGGCGTCCGAACGGAGCTGGTGATAAACAGCGTGGGGGACGCGGAGTGCCGTCCGGCCTACGTAGCCTCGCTGCGCGAATACCTGCAGGAGAGCAAAGGCCTCTTGTGCGGGGACTGCCGCAGGCGCGCGTTGGAGAACCCGCTGCGGGTGCTGGACTGCAAGGTGGAGGGCTGTGCGGAAGTGATAGCGGCGGCGCCCAGCCTGGAGGATCACCTCTGCGAGGCCTGCCGCGAGCACCAGGACGGGGTGGAAAACCTCCTGCGAGCGGTCTCACTTCCCTTCCGGCGCGACGGGCGCATGGTGCGCGGGCTGGACTATTACACCCGTACGGTGTTCGAGTTCCAGGACCCCGAGCTCGGAGGACAGAACACCCTGGCGGCGGGGGGGCGGTACGACGGCCTGGTGGAGGAACTGGGCGGGAAGCCGACCCCCGCGACAGGTTTCTCCATCGGCATGGAAAGGATCATGCTCGCCGGTCCCCTCCTGGAGGAACGCGGCGAGACCGGGGCATACGTCGTGGCCATCGGGGAGGAGGCGAGGGAAAAGGCCTTCCTGGTGGCGCAAGAGCTGCGCCGCGCCGGCATACGCGCCGACCTGGACCACCTGCAGCGCAGCCCCAAGGCGCAGATGCGCGAAGCGGACCGCGGCGGCTTCACCTGCAGCGTCATCATAGGAGAAGACGAACTCTCCGGTGGTTACTTCACCCTGCGCGACATGCGTGTAGCCACCCAGGAGCGCGTGGATGCGGCTGAACTGGCGGAAAAAGTCAAGGAACGCCTGGCGGGGCCGGGCGCATAAGGAACGTGGAGAAGATGGAAAGCAAGCACTGGAAAAAGAGGACGAGGCACTGCGGAACCCTGGATGCAGCAGACGCGGGCATGGAAGTCACCCTCAACGGTTGGGTGCACAGGCGGCGCGACCACGGCGGCGTGATCTTCATCGACCTGCGCGACGTCACCGGCCTGGTGCAGGTGGTGTTCAACCCCGAGCTGAACGCGCAGGCCCACGCCACCGCGGGCGAGGTGCGCGGCGAGTTCGTGCTCTCCTGCCACGGCAGGGTGAGCCTGCGCCCCGAGGACTCCATAAACCCCAAGCTGCCCACGGGGGAGATCGAGGTGATGGCGGACGAGGTGGCGATAATCTCCCCTTCCCTCACGCCCCCCTTCGAGCTGCAGGAGGAAACGGTGGTGGACGAGGCGTTGCGCCTGCGTTACCGCTACCTGGACATTAGGAGGACCGAGCTGCGAGACTCCCTGATCATGCGCAGCCGGGTAACGGGAGAGGTGCGCAACTTCCTCGCCTCCCGCGGTTTTTTGGAGGTAGAGACGCCCATCCTGACCAAGAGCACCCCCGAGGGCGCGCGCGATTTCGTGGTGCCCTCCCGCCTGCAGCCGGGCAAGTTCTACGCCCTTCCGCAGTCGCCCCAGCTCTTCAAACAGCTGCTCATGGTGGCCGGGCTGGACCGCTATTACCAGATCGCGCGCTGTTTCCGAGACGAGGACATGCGCGCCGACCGCCAGCTCGAGTTCACCCAGATAGACCTGGAGATGTCCTTCGTGGAGCCGGAGGACATAATGTCGCTGATGGACGAGATGTTCGCGCACCTCTTCCGGGAGACGCTCGGCGTCGAGCTCTCCATCCCGTTTCCCCGCATGACCTGGCACGAGGCCATGGACCTCTACGGCAGCGACCGGCCTGATACGCGCTACGGCATGCAGTTACGTGACCTCTCGGAGGTCTTCGTGGCCGGAGGTTTCAAGGTCTTCCGATCCGTCCTGGACAGCGGGGGCAGGGTACGCGGTTTCAAGGTGGACGGCCTCGTGTCCCCGCCCCGCCGCGAGCTAGACGGCCTGGTGGAGGAGGCGCAGAGGCTGGGTGCATCCGGGCTGGTATGGATGATGCGGGAGGGGGACAGCCTGAGGTCTCCGGCGGCGAAGTTCCTCTCCGAGCAGGAGATCTCCGGCGCCATCCAGGCCGCGGGGCTCGAAGAAGGCGAGGTGCTGGTGCTCGCCGCCGGGGCGGCGGAGATAAACCCCGTCCTGGCGGGGTTGAGGGATTACTGCATGCGCCGTTTCGCCCCGCCGCCGCAGGAGAGGTTCTCGTTCGTGTGGGTAACCGACTTCCCTCTCTTCGACTGGGACGAGGAGGAGAAGAGGTACAAGAGCAACCACCACCCCTTCACCGCGCCGGCGCGGCATTGCCTCGACTACCTGGAGGAGAGGCCCCACGAGGTGGTATCCGATTCCTACGACATGGTACTCAACGGCATCGAGCTGGGGGGAGGAAGCATCCGTATCCACGAGGCGGGACTGCAGGGCCGCGTGTTCCGCATCCTGGGCCTGCCCGAGGAGGAGGCGGAGGAGAAGTTCGGCTTCCTGCTGGAGGCCTTCCGCTACGGTCCGCCCCCCCACGGCGGCATCGCCTATGGCCTGGACCGCATAGTGATGCTCATGGCGGGGCGGGATACCATCCGTGACGTCATCGCCTTTCCCAAGACCCAGTCGGGCGCGGACCTTCTCAGCGGCGCGCCGGAAGCCATCTATCCGGACCAGCTCAAGGACCTGCGCCTGCGCCCCGTCTAGAAAGGCCGCAAGAGACGGCGCGGGGGATGGGTTGTGGCAAGAAGACCCTGCGTTACCCATCGCCTGCCGCGTCCGGGGAAGGAGCATCAACGGCGCTTTGGCACGTATAATAGATATTGTTCGCGGGAGGAGAGACATGGATATAACCATCGGTCGCTATGTGGGTTTCTGCCCCGGGGTCAGGCGGGCGGTGAGGATGGCCGAGGAGACCCTGGAGAGCTTCGACGGCAAGGTATACACCCTCGGCCCCATCATCCACAACCCGCAGGTGGTGGAGGAGCTGCGCCGTAAAGGCCTGGACATCCTCCCCGATGACCTCGAGGAACTGCAGGACTATTACCTGGGCGGGAGCAGCGTGGTCGTCAGGTCGCACGGCATCCCGCCCCAGATCACGCATTTCCTGTTGCAGAGGGGCGCCCGCCTGGTGGACGCCACCTGTCCCACGGTGAAGAAGGCCCAGAAGGCGGCCATGCGGCTGGTGGGCGAGGGTTACAAGCTCTTTATCGTCGGCAACGTGGACCACCCGGAGGTCAAGGCCATCCTCGGGCACATCAACGGCGAGGCGGTGGTCATCAAGACCCCCCACGAGGTGGCGGTATGGTGGGAGGGCAACACCAGCAAGATACGCAAGGTGGGGCTTATCGCCCAGACCACGGTGGACCTCCTCACCTTCCGCGGACTGGTGGACGGGCTCATTAACGAGGTCCCCGAGCTCATCCGCGAGGTGCTGGAGATAAAGCTCATCAACACCCTCTGCCGCAATACCCTGGCCCGCCAGACCGAGGCCTTGCAGCTGGCCCTCGCCAGCGACCGCGTCATCGTCATGGGAGGAAGGGAAAGCTCGAATACAGAGTTCCTGCGCAAGATATGCGAGGCCACGGGGACTCCCACCGTGAAGATAGAAACCGCCGGCGAGCTCGACCTTTCCGGCCTGCAGGGAGTCGAGAGGGTGGCCATCCTGGGCGGTACGTCGACCCCACGCTCCCTCGTCGAGGAGGTACGGGAAAAGATCCGGGCCTAGCCACCCCGACCCGGTTTCGCGGCGGCCCTTAGCAGCTCGCATAAGCTGTACACATGGGTGTCGGATTATGTTATAATCCTTCGCTGGGTGAAAAATATAGCACTACATCTGGACCAGGGGAGGGGGACCGGGCAGGTCACCCCTTTTTGATGAAAGGAGACAGCAGATGACGCACCACGACACCGAGGAAGCCGACAAGAGAACCATCCTTTACCCACCGGAGGAGTTGAGCAAGAACGCTTACATCAAGAGCATGGACGAATACCGGGAGATGCACAGGCGCTCCATCGAGGACGCCGACGCTTTCTGGGGCGAGATGGCGGATACCCTGGACTGGTACAAGAAGTGGGACAAGGTCTACTCCTGGGACCCCGAGGAGTGCAAGTGCGAATGGTACAGCGGCGGCAAGCTGAACGTCTCCTATAACTGCCTGGACCGCCACGTCAAGGCCGGTAAGGGCGACCGCGTGGCCATCATCTGGGAGCCCGACGAGCCGGGAGACAGCAGGACCTACACTTACGGGGAACTGTTGGATCAGGTCTCGAGGTTCGCCAACGTGCTCAAGAAGTACGGTGTGAAGAAGGGCGACCGCGTGTGCATCTACCTACCTATGATCCCCGAACTCCCCATCGCCATGCTGGCCTGCGCGCGCATCGGCGCCATCCACAGCGTGGTCTTCGGGGGGTTCTCGTCCGACGCCCTCAGGGACCGCATCCTGGACAGCGATTGCAGGACCCTGGTCTGCTCCGACGTCGGTTTCCGCAGCGGCAAGACGGTCCCGTTGAAGAAAAGCGCCGACACCTCACTCGAGGAGTGCCCCGGCGTGGAGAACGTGTTCGTGGTCAAACACGGCGACGGTGACGTGCACATGACCCCGGGCCGCGACCGCTGGTGGCACGAGGAAGTGTCCGCCGCGGACATCACGGCGGAATGCCCGCCCGAGGAGATGGACGCCGAGGACCCGCTGTTCATCCTCTACACCAGCGGGAGTACCGGCAAGCCCAAGGGCGTGCTGCACACCACCGCTGGCTATCTGCTGCATGTCACGCTTTCGCTGAAGTGGATCTTCGACATCCACGAAGACGACATCTGGTGGTGCACCGCCGATATCGGCTGGGTGACCGGGCATAGCTACATCGTCTACGGCCCCCTGTCCAACGGCTTCACCGAGGTCATGTTCGAAGGCGTTCCCACCTATCCCGAGCCGGACCGCTTCTGGAAGGTGGTCGAGAAGCACAAGGTGACCGTGTTCTACACCGCCCCCACCGTAATCCGCTCTCTCATGAGGGAGGGAGAGGAATGGACCAAGACCGCCGACCTCTCGTCCCTGCGGGTGCTGGGCACGGTGGGCGAGCCCATCAACCCCGAGGTGTGGCTGTGGTACTACGACCACATCGGCGGGGGGCGCTGCCCCATCATGGACACCTGGTGGCAGACGGAGACGGGCGGCATCCTCATCACCCCCCTGGCGGGGGCCACGCCCATGAAGCCGGGCTCCGCCAGTTTCCCCTTCTTCGGGGTTGACCCGGTGGTGCTCAACCAGGACGGAAAAGAGGTCGAGCCCGACGACAGCGGCTTCCTCTGCATCCGCAAGCCCTGGCCGGGGATGATGCGCACCGTCTACGGCAACCACGAGCTCTTCGTCAACACCTATTGGACCATGTTCCCGGGCTATTACGTCACCGGAGACGGCTGCCGCGTGGACGAGGACGGGTTCTACTGGCTGCAGGGCCGCATCGACGACGTCATCAACGTCTCCGGGCACCGCATCGGCACCGCCGAGGTGGAGAGCGCACTGGTCAGCCACGAGTATGTCTCCGAGGCCGCCGTGGTGGGCATGCCCCATGACATCAAGGGACAGGGCATCTACGCCTACGTCACCCTTAAAGCGGAGTACGAAGGCCTGGACGAGGAAGAGGTGCGCAAGGCCCTGGTGGCTCACACCCGCAAGGAGATCGGGCCTATAGCCACTCCGGACGTCATCCACTTCACCCCCTCGCTCCCCAAGACGCGCAGCGGGAAGATCATGCGCAGGATCCTCCGCAAGATAGCCGAGGGCACATCGGACACCCTGGGCGACACCAGCACCCTGGCCGATCCCTCGGTGGTGGATGCACTCATCGACGGCAACAAGGAACTGACGGCAAAATAGACAACAGCAGTAGCGGTAGTAGCAAGGTAGGGAGAAAAGGAGAGTGAGACATGGCAGATGACGTCAAGTTGGCCAATCCGGCGGTCCTGGGTCTGACGTGCTTCGGACTCACCACGATGCTGCTCAACCTGCACAACGTGGGCATCATCAAGAGCTTCGACACCTCCATCATGGGGATGGGCTTCTTCGTCGGCGGCCTCGCGCAGGTGATCGCGGGAGCCATGGAGTACAGGAAGGGCAACAGTTTCGGGACCACAGCTTTTCTGGCCTACGGAACCTTCTGGATCAGCCTGTGCTTCGCGGTTATCGCCAAGGAAACGCTCGGCCTGGAATTGATAGGCAAACAGGGACTGGCGTGGTACCTGCTGCTCTGGGGCATCTTCACCGCGTTCATGACCATCGGCACCTTCAAGGTGAACCGCGTCCTGCAGTTCGTCTTCATAACCCTTGTCGTGCTTTTCTTCCTCCTGGCCATCTGCAACTGGGCCGGGATAGCGGCCGGCGAGGGCCTGATGATAGTCTCGGGGATCATCGGCCTCTTCACCGGGTTCGCCGCCTTGTACCTTGCCATGGCGGAGCTGTTGAACGAGATGTACGGCAGGACCATACTTCCCATCTGGCCGGTGGGGGAAAAGGAGGCCTACAAGAGGCCGGAGGACCTTTGACGCTTAGCTGACACGCCACAGACCAGATGTACAACGGCCGGCAGAGTCTTACGACGAGCCGGCCGTTTTTCTTTTGTCGGGCCGTCCCCGCGCGGCTGACGCCCTGCACCTGGCCGTGCCGGCCGTGGCAGGCCGCCCGGACACGGGACGCGCCGGGCATGTGGCGCGAATCCGCGCCGAGCCCGAGGGCCCGGTTTGACGCCTGCAATAAGACACTATACTGATAGAATGGTATTTAGCGGGCAGGCGTACCCGCGCCGGAGCCCGGTGCGACAGCACAGCCGGCAAGATGAACGGAGCAGCCGGGCTATCCGTTACACTACAAGAGAGGTATAGGACATATGGAGAGAATACAGCGTCTGATAGCGGAGACAAAGGAACGCTTTGCGGAGAAGTTCATCCCCGAGAACAGGGTCTTCGAGCACATACGCCGGGGGGCACACATCTTCATCGGCACCGGCTGCGGCGAACCCCAGCACCTGGTGAATTCCCTGGCGGAATACGTGGCGGCGAACCCTAAATCGGTTTTCGACGCGGAGGTCTTTCACGTATGGACCCTGGGCGTCGCCCCCTACGCCGACGACAAGTTCCAGCGCAACTTCCGCCACAACTCTTTCTTCATCGGAGAGAACACCCGCTCGGCCGTGAACGAGGGGCTTGCCGATTATACGCCCATCTTCCTCTCCCAGGTGCCCGAACTCTTTTACCGCGGCTACATCCCCATCGACGTGGCGCTGGTGCAGGTCTCACCCCCGGACGGCAACGGATATGTCAGCCTTGGCGTGAGCGTGGACATCACCAAGGCGGCGGTGGAGAATGCGGACCTCGTCATCGGCCAGATAAACGCCTTTATGCCGCGCGTGCACGGCGACACCTTCATCCACGTGAGCGATATCGACTTCATCATACACTTCGACGAGCCACTGCTGGAGTACAGCCCGGTGGTCTCAGACGAGCTTGCTGATCAGATCGGCAAGTACGTATCTCGCCTGGTGGAGGACGGCGACACCATCCAGGTGGGTTACGGCAGCATACCCAACGCGATCCTGGCCAACCTTGAGGGGAAGAAACACCTGGGAGTGCACACCGAGCTGGTGAGCGACGGGATCGTGAACCTGATCCGCAAGGGCGTCGTGGACAATAGCCGCAAGACGCTCGACCGCGGCAAGACCGTAGCCACTTTCTGCATGGGCGTTCAGGACACCTACCGTTTCCTGGACGACAACCCGAGCATCTATTACTGTCCAATCGAAAACCCAAAAAACCCCGTGTAAAGCCCCCCCCGGGGAA
>CAYPZH010000025.1:10977-22866 GCA_964415205.1 uncultured Actinomycetota bacterium
TCCAATTTTTTCATTGGGGTTTATGTAAACTAACGTTTACTGGTCGACAACCCGTGCATAGTATTCAGGACCATCGTCTACACCAACAACCCCCTTGTCATCGCCCAGCAGAGGAACATGGTGGCCATCAACAGCGCGCTGGAGATGGACCTCACCGGCCAGGCATCCGCGGAATCGCTGGGCAAGGTGTTTTACAGCGGCATAGGTGGGCAGGCCGATTTCATGCGCGGCGCCGTGATGGCCCCGGGCGGCAAGACCATCCTGGCCCTCCCCTCCACTGCCGAGCATGGCAAGTCGTCGAGGATCCTCCCCATGATCAGGGAGGGAGCGGGAGTCACCCTCAACCGGGGGGATATACATTACGTGGTGACGGAATATGGCATCGCCTACCTGCACGGCAAGAACGTGCGGGAGAGGGCCATGGAGCTCATCGCCATCGCCCACCCCGATTTCAGGCCGTGGCTCATAGAGGAGGCCAAGAAGGAGAACATCATCTACAAGGACCAGGCTTTCATACCCGGCAAAGCCGGCGAATACCCCGAGGACCTGGAGGTGATACGGGGGACCAAGGGAGGGCTTGAGGTGCTGTTCAGGCCGGTGAAGATCAGCGACGAGCCGCTGCTGAAGGACTTCTTCTATTCGCTTTCGGATAAGAGCCTTTACCGCAGGTTCGTTTCCACGCGCCAGGACATGCCCCATGACCGCCTGCAGGAACTGGTGGTCATCGATTACACCAAAGAAATGGTAATACTGGCCATGCTTGAGACCGGGGAAAAGGAAACGCTGGCGGGGATTGGGCAGTACAGCATAAACCAGGACGGCTATACCGCTGAGGTGGCCTTCGTGGTAAGGGACGAATACCAGAACCGCGGCATCGGTACGGAATTGCTAAATTACCTCACCCAGCTGGCCAAGAGACATGGTCTGCACGGTTTCACCGCCGAGGTGCTGGCGGAGAACCGGCCCATGCTCTACCTCTTTGAGAAGATGGGGTTCGACATGGAGAAAGGGCTGTCCTCAGGGGTGTACGAGCTGACCATGAATTTCAGGGATTAGCCCGATGCGGGTAGGTGTCCGGGCTAGTTGATTTTCCGGCCCAGGCCTCTGGGTAACGGTCTCGCTCCGCTGAACACGCTCCGCTCCGACCGACCCAGTAGTTCCTGGGCTTGTGGGCGATAAGACGGAGGTCGCCCGGACGCCTTGTCCTCTCGGGCTGGGGGGTTCTTACAGGACCACACCCGGGCAGGATCATCGTTTTTTACCATCCCAATGCCCGGTACTTTGCTCCGCCGCGCCCGACCTGGTAGTCCTCGGGCGGGGGGCAGCGCAGACGTATGTCGCCCGAACGCCTTGTCCGCCGGGCTAAAGGGTTATATTGCAGGCGACACCTGGACGCATTATCGTTCCCCTCAGCCACTTATATGCTCGCCTCTCGTTTGGGACCGGCCCACGGTAATCGGGCAGGGGGAAGCGCAGACGGAGGCCGCCCGGACGCCTTGTCCTATCGGGCTGGGGAGGGTTCTTACGGGGCGACGCATGGAGGGGCAAACTCTTATTAGATGCCAATAACGCCCGTGGGTCGATTCGGACCGTGCCCTGGACCATTGTGATAACATAGGGGTTGGAAATATGGTTTCGGGCCCGACCTTGTGCGTTTTGCGCCGTAGGTTATCGTTGAGCCAACACTCCGATCTAGGGAGCCGTTTTCCGAAGGCGGACGTAACGCCCCATACCCGGGTAGGGGACTACGGAGACCCGAGGTAGGCACCCACCTGCGAGGGCGCAGGTTCATGGTAAAGGCGTTGACGGCAAGGTGGAGCCCCTTTTTATCACCACCGCGTCCTATAATCAGAGAAGACGTCCCGGGGCCTGCCGGTCGTGAAAGGCATAAGCTTGGATCTTTTCGAGTACGCGAGGGAAGATATCCAGCGCAGGGAAGCACCGCTCGCCATGCGCATGCGTCCGCGCGACCTGAAGGAGTTCGTGGGCCAGGCCGATGTGGTGGGAGAGGGGACCTATCTGCGGCGGGCCATCGAGGAGGACAGGCTGCAGACGGCCATATTCTGGGGGCCCCCGGGTTCCGGCAAGACCACCCTGGCAGCGATCATCGCCAACATCTCCCAGGCGCATTTCCAGCAGATATCCGCGGTGACCAGCGGTGTCGCCGAGGTGCGCCGGCTGATCCAGGAGGCCGAGGACCGCCTGGGCATGCAGGGGCACCGCACCATCCTCTTCATAGACGAGATCCACCGTTTCAACAAGGCCCAGCAGGACGCCCTGCTTCCCGCGGTGGAGCACGGGACCATCATCCTCATCGGGGCCACCACGGAGAACCCCTATTTCGAGGTGAACCCCGCGCTGGTGTCGCGCTCCAAGATATTCCGCCTCGCTCCCCTCAGTGAGGAGGAGATACGCACGGTGGTCCAGCGGGCGTTGGACGATAGCGAGAGGGGGCTGGCGTCGCTGGACCTGGTGATAGACGATGACGCGCTGGCACATATCGTGGGTATGTCGGGCGGAGATGCGCGGGTGGCGCTGAACACCCTGGAGGCGGCGGCCATGCTGGCCGTGGGAACGGCGGGCGGGAAGCGCGTGGACCTGCGGACGGCCGAGGAGGCGGCCCAGCGTAAGGCGCTGCTCTACGACAAGTCCGGGGACAGCCATTACGACACCGTGTCCGCTTTTATCAAATCCATGCGGGGTTCCGACCCCCAAGCCGCGATCTACTGGCTCGCACGCATGCTATACGCCGGAGAAGACCCGCGCTTTATCGCCCGCCGCATGGTCATCTTCGCCTCCGAGGACATCGGCCTGGCGGACAGCCGGGCCCTGCTCGTCGCGGACGCCGCGGCGCGCGCAGTAGAGTTCGTGGGGCTGCCGGAATGCCAGCTGAACCTGGCCCATGCCGCGCTCTACCTGGCCCTGGCTCCCAAGAGCAACTCCTCTACCGTGGCGATAGGAGCGGCCAGCGGCGAGGTAGAAAGGGGGGGCACACCGAGGGTCCCCGCCCATCTGCGTGACGCGAACTATCGCGGGGCCGAAGAGCTGGGGCATGGCCAGGGTTACCTTTACCCCCACGACTTTCCCGGCCATTACGTCCGGCAGGGCTATTTGCCGGAGGGAATGGAGGGCAGGGAATATTACCGCCCCGGCGAAGGGGGAGAGGAGAGGAGAATGGCGGAGGAATGGAAAAGGCTCACGCAGAAGTGACAGCTCGCGCGGTGGGCGCCCACCACTTGCCCGCTGCCGCCGCGCCCCTTGCGCCCGCGTGGCGGGGGAGAGCAAGAAGGGGAACTTTATTTGACACTCTAAGATAGCGGGTGCTATCCTCGAAAACGTTGTAATACCAGCATATACAGGAGAAAAGCTTGTATTCGGACAAGGTGATAGAGCACTTTCAAAACCCGCGCAACGTGGGCGAGATTTCCGACCCCGACGGCAGGGCAAAGGTGGGAAGCGAGGTCTGCGGGGACGTCATGGAGGTCTATATCAGGGTCTCGGACGGTCGCCTGGAGGACGTCAAGTACAAGACCTTCGGGTGCGGGGCGGCGGTGGCTTCCGGGAGCATGGGCACGGAGATGGTGAAGGGCAAGACCGTCGAGGAGGCCATGCTCATCACGGACAAGCAGGTGGCGGACGCGCTCGACGGATTGCCGGAGGAGAAGCTGCATTGCTCCAACCTGGCGGCGGAAGGCATACGTGAGGCCATAAAGGACTACCTCGCCAGAAGATGCGTCGAACGCGGTGAGAAATAGGAGGTGCCGGCAAGATGGGAGGCGTGGCTGCTCTTGTCTGCGCCATCTCGTTCGCTCTCTTGATGCTGGCGCTCATCGTGGTGGTGCTGAAGCTGGCGCGGACCATGGCCATCACCAACGACCTTCTCAATGACATCCGCAAGGAGACCATTCCGCTGATGGGCAGGGTGCAGACCACCATGGACCATATCAACAACGAGATGGGTTACGTGGACGGTGTGCTCAAATCGGTCGAGAATATCGCCACCCGGGCGAATTCCATCACCCAGGCGGCGCAGTCTCTGGTAACATCGCCCCTGGTGAAGGTGCTCAGCCTGGGTCTGGGCGTACAGAAAGCCCTGGGGATCTCCCCCGCCGGCAAAGGCAACGGATGCGAGGGGGGGGACAAGCAGGGGTGATCCTAGCGGACCGCAGGCGGCCGCGGGTCGCTGGACCAGGGCCTTTTCCGCCCACGGCCGCGTGAAAGACAGCTGACTGCGAGAGGCCGCCGCTGCCCCGGTCTTACAGCACGAGAAAGGAAGGCATTGCCTGAGATGCGTGAGTCGATACCTTGAAAAGCGAGGAGATAAGGGCCAGGTTCCTGGAGTTCTTCCAGGCCAGGGAGCACCGCCTGGTAAAGAGCTCTTCACTCATCCCCGACGACCCGACACTCCTGGTCACCAACGCGGGCATGGTGCAGTTCAAGCCGTATTTCCTGGGGAGCGAGAGACCGGAGTTCACGCGCGCCACCACCTGCCAGAAATGCGTGCGCACCACGGACGTGGAGCGGGTCGGCCACACCGCCCGCCACCTCACCTTTTTCGAGATGCTGGGTAATTTCAGCTTCGGCGATTACTACAAGAGGGAGGCCATATCCTGGGGGTGGGAGTTCCTCACCACGGTCATGGGGCTGGAGCCCGGCCGCCTGTACTGCTCGGTCTTCGAGCAAGACGACGAGGCCTACGATATCTGGAAGAACGAAGTGGGCATCCCTGAGGAGCGCCTGGTGCGGCTGGGCGCGGAGGACAACTTCTGGGTTATGGGGGCCACGGGACCCTGTGGCCCCTGCTCGGAGATCCTCTACGACCAGGGTGAGGGATACGGATGCAAACGCCCCTCATGCCGGGTGGGATGCGACTGCGACCGCTACCTGGAACTCTGGAACCTCGTTTTCATGCAGTACAACCGCGATGAGAGTGGGGAGCTCACCCCGCTGCCGTCAAAGAACATCGACACCGGGCTGGGGCTGGAGAGGCTGGCCTCGGTGCTGCAGGGTGTCCCAAACAACTTCGAGACCGACACCCTGGCGTCCGTGCTCGAGGTAGCGGCGGACCTCAGCGGCGTCGCCTACGGTGGCGCTGGGAACACGGATATCTCTCTCAAGATAGTCGCCGACCATTCCCGTGCCATGACCTTTCTAGTGGGAGACGGGGTGCTCCCCTCCAATGAAGACCGCGGCTACATCCTGAGAAGACTCATACGGCGTGCGGTCAGGCACGGCCGGCTCCTGGGCATCGAGGATATCTTCCTGCCCCGTCTGGTGGAAGTCGTGGTGGAGACCATGCAGGGCGCCTACCCGGATCTCGCACAGAACCACGCCTTTATCGCCTCCATCGTGCGCAGCGAGGAGGAGCGTTTCTCCCAGACCCTGCGCAGCGGTCTAATATATCTGGAGGAAGCGGTGTCCGACCTGGAGAGGGCGGGAACAAACACGCTCCCCGGAGACGTCGTCTTCCACCTCCACGACACCCTGGGGTTCCCCCTGGACCTCACCAGGGAACTGGCGCGCGAACGGGGTATGACGCTCGACGAAGCCGGGTTCGAATCCCTCATGCGGGAGCAGAGGGAGAGGGCGAGGTCGGCCCGCGTGGATGAGGGATATTCCCCCCGGGTCCCGGAGATCTACTCCGAGATCCTGGACAACTACGGCGAGAACCGTTTTACCGGCTACGAGACGGTAATAGACAAGGCTGAGGTGGTGGCCATCGTGAAGGAAGGGCGCGCCTCTGCCTCGGCGAAAAGGGGTGAAGAGGTGGAGGTCTTCCTCGACCGCACCCCCTTCTATGGGGAGATGGGGGGACAGGTGGGAGACACCGGGCGGATGACCTCCCCCACGGCAGAGCTCGAGGTGCTGGACACGTACCACCCAGCCAAAGGCCTCATCTCGCACCGCTGCCGGGTGAGCGGCGGCATGCTCGAGACAGGCCAGACGGTCGAAGCCGCGGTGGATTGCGAGAGGCGGGACGCCATCCGCCGGAACCATACCGCGACACACATCATCCACTGGGCCCTGAGGCAGGTCCTGGGGGAGCACGCGAAACAGGCCGGTTCCCTGGTCGACCCGCGGCGTATGCGTTTCGACTTCACCCATTTCCAGCCCCTGTCCAGGGAGGAGCTGGCGAGGATCGAGGAACTCGCCAACCGTAAGGTCATCGAGGACCTGCCGGTGCGTGCATACGTCACCACCCATGAGTACGCCATGAGCATCAACGCCATGGCGCTGTTCGGGGAGAAATACGAGGACTACGTGCGCGTGGTGGAAGTAGACGAGATAAGCCGTGAGCTCTGCGGCGGAACGCATGTGGGCAGGACGGGCGAGATAGGCCTGTTGGTAGTGCTGGGTGAGAGCGGCATCGGCGCGAACATGCGCAGGATAGAGGCGACTACCGGCATGGAAGCCTATGGTTTCTTCAGGCAACGCCGGGAGATGCTGGAGGGCATGGCGGCTTCCCTGAAGGTGGAGGCAGACAAGCTGCCCGAACGGGTCGAGCGCATCGTGCAGAGGGCGAAGGAACTGGAGTCGGATCTGAAGAGGCGCGAAAGGGAAGAGGTGGCGTCCCTTGCCGGCGGCGGGATCGCGTGGGAGGAAAGCGAACTGCCGGGAGGGGTGATGGCGGTCACCGCGGCCGTCGAAGGCCTCGACCCGCAGTCCCTGCGCGAGCTCGCCGAACGCACGCTGGCGGGGAGAAAAGCGGGGGTGGCTGGTATCGCCACCGTCCACGCCGGCAAAGCCCACATGGGGGTGGCCATCTCAAAAGAGATGGTGGAGGCGGGACTCGACGCCGTGGAACTGATGAGAGAAGCGGGACGTCTCCTGGGAGGAGGAGGGGGAGGAAGGGCGGACATGGCGGTCGGGGGTGGTTCCGACACGGCGCGTGCCGGCGAGGCCCTGGCGGCCGTGATAGAGAAGGCGAGGGCGAGCCTGGAAAGAGGCCATGCGTAGCCTTGGACTGGACATAGGAAGCCGCCGTATCGGGGTGGCCCTCTCGGATCCCCTGGGGCTGAATGCGACCCCGCTGGAAGTGCTGCGAGACATCGATCCCCCGGCGCTGCGCGACTACCTGGAAAAAAAGGCAGGAGAGGGAATCGGCGTCGTGGTGGTTGGCCTGCCGCTCACTTTCAGCGGACGGGAGGGGGAACAGGCGCGCGCCACGCGCGAGTTCATGCAGGCAGTAGGAGAGGTGAAAGGACTGAGGGTGGTCATGTTGGACGAACGGCTGTCAACCGTGGAGGCCGAGAAACGGCTGCGCGAAGCGGGGCGCTTCCTCAGGAGAAGGAAGGTCGACGCGGAGGCCGCGGCGGTGATCCTGCAGTCCTACCTGGATTACGGGGAGCGCGGAGGCGTTGACGGGTGATGGAAAGACTTCGGTTGTGAAAGAGGTGGGCGGAAAGCGCAAGAAATGGCTCGCCATAGGCTTGGCCGGCGCCGTCATGACAATGCTCTTGCTGCTGGCCCTTTTTCTCCATTATTTTTATCCCTCGCGGGGTGAAGAGCCGGTCACGGTGGTCATCACGGAGGGAGAATCCGCGGCACAGATCGCCTCCAAGCTGCACGAGAACGGCATCATCACCTCTGCCGCCATCTTTCGCATCCTCTCCTGGCTGCAGGGAAGGCAGGGCGAGTTCAAACCAGGCAGCTATGTCTTCTACAGCGGGATGCATTACGGCGAGGTATTCGCCATGCTGGAGGCGGGGCCAAACCGACAGGTGCGTGTGACCATACCGGAGGGACTGACGGTGAGACAGACGGCCGAGAGGTTGGCGCAGGTCCTGCCCTTCAGCGCGGAGGATTTTATCGCGGCGGCGGCCAGCGGAGACCATGGCGTGGACTTCATCCCCGACGCGAACCAGGGCAACCTGGAGGGGTTCCTCTTTCCCAAGACATACGATTTCCAGGCGGGCGCCAGCGCGCGCGAGGCGGTGCAGGTACTGTTGCGGCAGTTCGACGCCGAGACCGCCGGCCTGGACTGGGACAGGGCGGAAGAGCTGGGGCTGTCTCCGTACCAGGTGGTGATAGCGGCTTCCCTCATCGAGCGCGAAGTGGTCCTGCCCGAAGAGAGGCCGCTGGTGGCCGCGGTGATCTTTAACCGCTTGCGCGCGGACATGCCCCTGCAGATCGATGCCACCGTGCAGTATGCCCTTCCCGAGTGGAAGGAGGTGTTGACCTACGACGACCTCCAGACGCCTTCGCCATATAACACCTACCTGCATAAGGGACTGCCCCCCGCACCCATCTGCAACCCGGGGCTGGCCAGCATTCAGGCCGTGCTCGCCCCCGCACAGGCAGACTACCTCTACTACGTGGCCACGGGAGACGGCGGGCATTTCTTCACCTCCGACTATGACGAGTTCCTGCGGGTAAAGAAAGGGGTCCTGGAATAAGCCCCTCCCGCGGCCGATTTAGTGCTGCCGGCGTGACCGGTTTCCCGCTGTTCATGTTTAATGAGAAATGGCCGAAATATCACTAGAAAGACGGGTAAAACGACGCGTCCGCGGGGTGAGGGCACGCGGATAGGCGGCTGCCGTATCCTCGCTCAAGCCGGCGCAACGTTCGCTCGGGGCGTTTCGCAGCAGACTGTGTTCTGGAGAGGCATGGCGCCATGACGGATGAGATCGAGGTCCTCAAGGACCGCGTAAGGGCTGTCTCGGAGACCCTGGGGATACTCAACCAGGCGGGAGCGGAGATCACGGGGAGATCCGCCCCCCGGCTCATGTACTTCGCAGGCAAGGACCTGGGGCTCAAGGAGGCCGAAGCCCTGGACACAACCGACGATATCGAGCGCGCGCTGCGTTGGGTTTTCCCGGGAAAAGAAGAGGTGTGGAGGGTGACTCTCTGGAAAAATAAGGAAGATGATGATTTCTGGATATACGAGGTGGAGGAGATGTACGTCCGCCTCCTCTTCGAGGAATGCCCGGTTCGCGCCGCCTGCCTCGCTGCGGGGGTGAAGTTGGGGGGCGTGGCATGCCAGACCATGCATGGCTATGCGGCGGGACCTGCACACGGAGCACGCCGGTCCCGGTGCCTGCCTGGTGATGTTGGTAACGAACATGGAGTGAGCGATGAAGGTTGCGATCGTCTCTCTCAGTTCCTGCCTTGGGTGCCAGATGGCCCTCCTCAACCTGGACGACTATCTCTTCACGCTGATAAGCGAGAACAGGGTGGAATATGCGCCCTTCATCGTCGACCAGAAGGGGCTGCCGGAAGCCGACCTCGTGCTCGTGGAAGGGGCGGTCCGCAACGCTCAGGACTTCTACCGGGCGAAGCAAGCGCGCGAGAAAGCTGAAAAGCTTGTCGCGCTGGGCACCTGCGCCTGCTATGGGGGGGTGCAGGGGCTCGCGGACAAGTTTTCGGAGGAGAGGTTGATGCGGCGCCGTTTCGGGGCCGGCGTCTCCTTCGAGGGGGAGCCACAGGGGGTGAGGCGCCTGCTTCCCCTGGATTCATACGTCATGGTGGACGCGTATCTGCCGGGATGCCCTCCTCCTCCGGAACTGCTGAAGTCGTTTCTCGAGTTCGCTCTCTCGGGCACGCTCCCCTCGCGGCATGGCTCGAGCGTATGCTCGGAATGCATGGTCACTGGGGCCTCACTGCCCCAGCCGGGGCCGCGCAGGACCACGGCAGCGTTCCCGGAGGCGGGGAAGTGCCTGCTCGAGCAGGGATTCCTGTGCATGGGGCCGCTGACCAGGGACGGTTGCGGGGCCTATTGCATAAATCAACTGGGGATGCCGTGCGACGGTTGCAGGGGACCCAGCGACGCTGTGCTCTCGGGGCCGGCGAAAGACCTGCAGGAAGAAACGCTGCGTCGTCTGGCCAGGGTCACGGGCATTGAGTCCCGCAGCTTGAAGGAGGCCATCAAGGATCCGGCGCACCTGTTCTACAGGTACTGCCTGGCGGAGCCTCTGCTGAGGCGGCGGCGCGGGGGCACTGCTGCTTACGTGTACCGCCTGGGAGAAGAGGGATAACGAGGCGGCAGGCCGCTGAGATGAGACGGTGATGTGATGGAAGACATTACGATCGAGCCGGTGACGAGGATCATGGGAAACGCCAGCGTCAAGGTGGTGATGGACGGCGACGGCAAACCGCTGCAGGCGCAGTTTCGCGCCTTCGGTTATCGCGGCTTCGACCAGATATTGAGAGGAGCGCATATCGCCGATATCTGCCCTATCGTCTCGCGGATTTGCGGCTGCGATGCGATATTCCATCAGATAGCTGCGGCCACGGCGGTCGAGAAAGCCCTTGCAGCGCAGGTGCCGCAAGAGGCGCAGCAATTGCGCGAACTGGCCCTATGGGGACAACTGTTCGAGCGCCATGCGGTCTCTCTGACCGTGCACAGCCTCCCCGACCTGCTCTTCCCGTCGTCCGACCCCGGCTTGCACAACATCATCAGCATCAACCAGGTCGACGAGGACATCGTAAAGCGGCTTATGATGCTGAAGTCCCTGGGCACCTTCGTATTGCGCGAAGCCGGGGGCAGGGCCGTGCACCCGGTCAACTTTCTTCCCGGGGGCGCGGCGCGGGACGTCAGCGAGGAGAGGAGAAAGGCTCTTATCGAGAGGCTGAACGAGGCCAGGCCACTGTTGATCGAGACGGGCAGCCTGATGAAGATGCTCTTGCGCAGGAACGAGGACGCGGTGAACAGACTTGGCACGGAGCCGTGCGACAGCATGTCGCTCAGGGGAGAGGGCTGCCTGTCGATGATGTCGTCGTCCCTGGCCGTGACGGACAAGGGGGGCGGGCTGAAGAGCACGTTCGGACTCGAGGAGGTCGCCGAGCGCGTGCTGGAGAGCAACTCGCCGCATTCCCATATCAGAAAAGCCGAGGTCTCTGGGGTGGGAGAGGTGCGGGTGGGGCCGCTGGCGCGGTTGAACGTCAACGGCTGTTACGGCACCGAGCTGGCGGACAAGGAGCTGGAAGACGTCAAGGCGCAGTGGGGGTTCCCGCTGCACCGCAACATGATCAGCCACGCGGCGAGGATCCTGGAGATGATACATGCCTGGGAGAAGATGGTCGGACTCCTGGGCCAGCCTGCCGGAGATCCCGTCAGGCAGATTTTGTCGCCGGGCGCCGGTAACGGGGTGGGGGCGGTGGAAGCAGCCGAGGGCACCCTTATCTACAGGCTGGAACTCGGGGATGACGGGCTGGTGAAGAAGCTTTCTATCACCGCTCCCCTGCAGTTCAACCTGGGGGCGTTGGAAAGAGCGGTAAAGGAGAGCGCGGATGCGGTCCTGGGAAGCGCGGACATGGAGGACAAGGCCGCCATCCTCCTGGAGACCTCCATCCGGGCCTTCGCGCCCTGCGTTGCCTGCGCGGTGCAATGATACGAGGTGAGAGAGCCTGGACCAAGAGGAAATCATGGAGAACACGGAAGCGGCAGAGCCCCTGATCAGTATAGACCGCGAGAGATGCATCGGTTGTTTCGAGTGCATGGATGTCTGTCCCCAGACCAGTGCGAGCGAGTTCCCGGTCTTCGAACGCGGTAGCGACGGACACCCGGTAGTCGCGTGCGAGGAGAACTGCATAGGATGCCTTAGCTGCGAGGCGGATTGCCGCGCGGATGCGATCAGGGTCGAGGTAAGGGAGGGCAAGGAACGCGGCGGTAGAGTTGACATAAGAGCGCAGATCAAATGCGACGCCATGTTCTGATGCGGCGGCGCGGCCGCTCGTGCAGCAAAAGGCCGCCGGCGGCCGCGAAGCCGGGGCCGTACGGAACGGGAAAGAGGGTGGCGCCGATGCCTGGGCGCAGCCGGAGCAGCGGGTAACATGCAGCGGCGGAAAGGCGGGCAAGTTAAGAAAAAAGGGGAAATGACGATATCTTTCCATTGGAGTCGTGGTTTAACTTTAGTATAATCGTGCAACACAATTAACGGGATTAATACG
>CAYPZH010000026.1:0-17339 GCA_964415205.1 uncultured Actinomycetota bacterium
GCTTCCTGGTGCCGGAGGGCGAGACGGTGGTGAGGGACCTCATCAGGGGGGAGATCACCTTCAACAACGACGATATAGAGGACTTCGTGCTGCTGCGCGGCGACGCCACTCCCACCTACAACCTGGCGGTGGTGGTGGACGACGGGGAGATGGAGATAAGCCACGTGGTGCGAGGCGACGACCACCTCCCCAACACCCCCAAGCAGGTACTGCTCTATCACGCCATGGGAGCGGAGGAGCCAGCCTTCGCACACCTGCCCATGATCGTGGGTAAGGACGGGAAACCGCTCTCAAAGCGTCACGGAGACGTGGCGGTGGGGCGTTTCCGCGAGCAGGGGTTCCTGCCCGAGGCGATGGTGAACTTCCTGGCTCTCCTGGGATGGTCGCTGGACGATTCCACCACCATCATCGACCGCGCGACCCTCGTCTCCAACTTCGGCCTGGAGAGGGTGGGCTCCAAGCCCGCGGTATGGGACGACGACAAGCTGCTGTGGATGAACTCGCAGTACATCATGGCCATGGACGAAAAAGAGCTGGCGTCAGCGCTCATGCCCTTCCTTGCGCGCGCAGGTCTGGCGGAGGAAGGCGACGCGGCGGCGAAAGAGTTGATGGTCCGCGCAGCGCCACTCATCCGTGAACGCATTAAGAAGCTGGCTGACGCCGTGCCCCTGGTGGCTTTCCTCTTCCGCGAGGTCGAGGTGGAGGAGGATGCGCGCGGTCTGCTGCGCGGCGAGGACAACCAGGCGGTGCTCAGGGAGGCGGGAAAACGGTTGCTGGAGCTGAAAGCGTTCGACGCCGCGGGCATAGAGGCTGCCCTGCGCGCCATGGTGGAGGACCTGGAGATGAAGGTGCGTAAGGCCTTCCAACCCATCCGGGTGGCGATAGCCGGGAGCAAGGTCAGCCCGCCCCTCTTCGAGTCCATGGAGATACTGGGGCGCGAGAAATGCCTGCAGCGCATCGCCCGCGCCCTGGAGGCAGGTGGACCCGGCGGCTAACGCTCGTCCGCCTTGCTTCATCGCGAGGAGCGAGGCGACGTGGCTGTCTCCCGGCTGGGCGCTTTTTTACACGGGCGGAATGGGACTGTTTACGGAGGTAGACATGCAACTGCGATGGTTGGGGACGGCGGGGTTCGAGCTTATCAGCGGTACCACCTCTATATTGATCGACCCTTACTTTACCAGGAACCCCAGGTCCCGGCCACAGCAACCGCTGGGACCGCGCGACTTCCCGCAGGCGCGGGCCGTCGTCCTGACCCACGGGCACTTCGACCACTCCTATGACGTGCCGTCCATCGTGGAGCTGACGGGGGCGCCGGTCTTCGCCTCCCCGCTGGTGTGCCGGGCGCTCGCGGCCAGGAGCGTGCCCTGGAACCGGCTGCGCCCGCGCTGGGGAGGGGAGACGGACGAAGTGGGCCCGTTCCGCTTCACCGCCGTGCCCGCAAGGCACGTGACCTTCGACATCCCCCTGGTGCTCTCCACCGCCTGGAGGTGCCTGCCTTGCCTCAGGGAGCTGGCCGGCGTGAGCACGACGCGCTACCCCTGCGGTCAGGTGCTGGGATGGTACATAGAGGCGGAGGGCAAGAGGCTATTCCACATGGGCAGCGCCTGCCTTCCCCGGGATCTCGATGCCGAGGTGGACGTGTTCATGGTGCCGGTGCAGGGGAGGACGGACATCTGCGAGGTCGCCGCCGACCTGGTGCGCAGGGTCAGGCCGTCCGTCGTCATCCCCCACCATCACGACGATTTCTTCCCACCCCTGAGCAGTTACATAGACCTGGATGAGTTCGAGGCCGAGCTGCGCAGGAAGGGCATACACGCGCAGGTGCGTGTACCCACCGTCAACAAGTTGATGGAGCTCTAGGCGGGGATCGTGTACGGTGGCCTGAAAAGAACGCGGGAGAGCCAGGGGGTACGGATATGAAGGCAACAGTGGTCCTGGAGGGGGAAGCGGCGCGGCAGGAAATAAGCCCGCTGCTCTATGGGCATTTCATCGAGAACCTGGGCAAGTGCATCTACGGCGGCCTTCTCCGCCGGGTTGGGGATGCCTGGGAGATAGACCCGCGGGTGAAGGAAGCCCTGGCGGAGCTGCACCCCACGGTGATCCGCTGGCCCGGCGGCCTGTTCGCCGACGGCTATCACTGGAGGGACGGGGTCGGCCCTCCCGAGCGGCGGCCGCTCATGCCGAACCGCTACTGGCGGCGCTTCGGTCCCTACATGGGTGCCCGGGACCCCAACGCATTCGGGACCGACGAGTTCCTGGAGCTGTGCCGGGAGGTCGGGGCTCAGCCGCTGATCAACGTAAACTTCGCTACGGGTACGCCCGCGGAGGCGGCGGAATGGGTCCGCTACTGCGGGGGCCGCGTCTCCTGTTGGGGCATCGGCAACGAGCAGTACGGCTTCTGGGCCCTGGGGCACTCCCGCCCCGGGGAATACGCCTTGCGTTACCTGGAGTTCCGTCGGGCCATGCTGGAGGTGGACCCTGACGCCCGCACCATGGTGGTGGGGACGGACGGCATCTTCGTGCCGGAATGGAACCGCGTGGTGCTTGACGCCATCGGGGAGGAGGCTGACCTCCTCTCCCTCCACGTCTACCTGCCCGGCTTCGAGCGCGTCCTCAACTACCTGCAGCGGGAGAGGCGCGACCCCGAGGGTCTCTATTACGCCATGGTGGGGGCGGGGGCGGAGGTAGAACGCCGCATCTCCTGGGCGGAGGATACCCTGCGCGGCTCGCTGGGCGCGGGTTCCCACGTGCGCCTGGCCCTGGATGAGTGGAATATCTGGTGGAAGCCGTCCCAGACCTACCGCGCGGTCTATACCATGCGGGAAGCCCTGGCCGTCGCGGGCATCCTCAACGCCCTGCAACGCAGCGCCCATATCGTGGAGATGGCCAATATCGCCCAACTGGTCAACGTGCTCGGGCTCATCCTCGTTGACGGGGACGACGTGAGGTTGAACGCCATCTACCATCCCTTCCGGCTGTTCGCCCGGGAGGCGGGCAGGTTCCTGGTGCCGGTCCGGGTGGAGGTGGAGAAGTACTGCGCACCGGCCCTGGGGAATATCCGCGCCCTGGACAAGGTGCCCTTCCTCGACGTCTCCGCCACCCTCTCGGCGGGGAAGGACCGCCTGGCGGTGTTCCTGGTGAACCGCCACCTTCACGAGGATATGGTGGTGGACGTGGAGTGGACGGGCCTGAACGCGCGATGGGTGAAAACGGAATCCATCACGGCCTCCTCGCCGGCGGACCGGGAGGTGCGGCTAGATGAAAGAGAGTTGCCGCTCACCGGCTCCAGCCTGGGACTATCGCTGTCCCCTCACTCCATGACCGTTGTGGTGATCGGCAGCGCCTAGGGCCTCAAGGGCACAAGGGCCGACTGCGGCGCTTCGCTGTCCCCGTACGCAGATCGCCTACCACGCAGGCTTGCCCTCCCTTCCTGAAAGTGACTTTATCGAATGTCCACGTGCAGGGTCGGCGTTATCCACGCGCTTCCCCTGGGCACCGGAACGACCGCGGTGACCCCGTGCCTCTTCGCCGAGTTAGGGAAGGCGTGTGCCGCGAGTGTCATTAGCCATAATTATTCGATCAGATGGTGTTCAGGTCGGTACGCCGTAGGGGCAGCCAGCGAGCAGATCAACGGGATTTGATATGATAGGTGCAGGTCGAGAGTGTTCACGCTAGCTGACCAGGAGGGTGAAATGGAGAACAAGTCGTTCAAGGCGCTGGTGGCGCGGGAGGGCGAGGGAAAGGCCTTCACCCGCAGTATCGAAACCAGGAACATCGAGGACCTCCCCGCCGGAGAGGTGGTCATAAAGGTCCTCTACAGCTCGGTCAACTACAAGGACGCGTTATCCGCTTCCGGCAACCGGGGCGTCACCAGGAACTTTCCCCACACCCCGGGCATCGACGCTGCGGGAACGGTGGAGGAGGATAGCAGCGGGAAGTTCTCCCAGGGAGAAGAGGTGCTTGTGACCGGCTACGACCTGGGCATGAACACCTCCGGGGGGCTGGCCGAGTACGTCCGCGTCCCCGCCGCATGGGTGGTCAGGCTGCCGGCCGGGCTGACGCTCAAGGAGTCCATGATCTACGGCACGGCGGGGTTCACCGCCGCCCTCTCGGTGTGGAGGCTGACGGAGGCGGGAGTGAAGCCGGACGCCGGAGAGGTGCTGGTCACCGGCGCCTCGGGAGGAGTGGGCAGCATCGCCATGCGCATCCTGGCCAAGCTGGGTTACAGCGTGGTGGCGGCCGCGGGGCTCATGGGCGACGCGGAGTTCGCGCAGTACGAAGAGAAGCTGAAGGGCCTCGGGGCCTCCCGGGTCATACCGGCTTCCGAGGTGGACGACACCTCCGGCAAGCTCATGCTCAAGCCGGTATGGCCGAACGCCGTCGATACCGTGGGGGGCAACGTCCTCGCCACGGTGATCAAGTCCACGGCCTACGGCGGCAACGTCACCACCTGCGGGAACGCCGCCGGACACGAGCTGGACATCAACGTTTACCCCTTCATCCTGCGCGGCGTGAGCCTGCTGGGCGTGGACTCGGTGGAATGCCCCATGGAGCCCCGCCTTAAGATATGGGAAAAGCTGGCGGGGGATTGGAAGCTGGACAACCTCGAGGAGCTGACGGCGGAGATAAGCCTGGAGGAGGTGGAGGAGAGGATACAGCTCCTCCTCGCCAAGGCTTCCAAGGGCCGCGCCGTGGTCAAGGTGCAGTAATACCGGCATACCGAGGCAAGGTTCCGGGTCATATTCGCCCGATCCGGCGGGCTTACCGGCTGCGTCTATTACGCGGGACGTTGCCGCACCACGGCGTCCCTCCATGCCCTCCACCTGCGACATTGAGACACCATGGGCCTTATGCTATCATAGCCGAGGACATTCCCTGGGGGATCGTCTAATGGTAGGACGCGAGACTCTGGATCTCGTTGTGAGGGTTCGAATCCTTCTCCCCCAGCCAGAATTGAATATCGAATGCGTGGCGCATTAGTCTAGTTGGCCTAGGACGCCGCCCTCTCAAGGCGGAGATCGCGGGTTCGAATCCCGCATGCGCTACCAGGAACAAAGGCCCCGCAAGGGGCCTTTTCATCGGTTTGGACAATCAGTTGCGTGAGGCTTGCGAGCTTCGCATGTCAGAAAAGCACCTTTCGGGACTCGAGCGCCGTCTTTGCCTGTTCCAGGATGTCCTGGTGACTCTTGGTCATTGCGCGGCCCATTACGGGTTCAAGCAGGCGCCCGATGTGTTTGCCCCTGGCGCGGCTTATCCAGTGAGCGTTTGTGCCATCTCCGCTGCGAGCGAATTCCATGCGGCCCAACTCGTGCTTCATCGGCAGGGCGCATTTCTGAACCTTGTGTTCGAATGATTCAGGTGGGTCGTACTTCACGATCTCCTCGACGAAGGTAATACCCGAAAGGCGGATACTCCTGATTGCGCCCACTCCATATCGTGCATCGTTCCCCTCCTTGAGAAGTCCTGCCCTGCTCGCGCCCTTCAGCCAAGCGTGACAGCCTTCGGTATCGATCATGAGATCGAATACACGATCGACGGAGCTTGGATTTGGACGCTTGCCTCCACTGTCTTCATGGCGATACCCCTCCTCTCTTTCTGAAGAGATAACATGGAACAGCACCTAAAGGCATATATAGCCAATGGCCGGTCGGTTTAACCAAGAAAGGGATCAGGTATCGAAAACCGAGAAACCAGACAATAGATTGCAGGAAACTCGATATTTGAGCCCCCCACCCTGTTGTTGTTTGATGAAATCTGATTGATGTAGTAATGTTACCAGTTAGTAATACGATTCACATTAACATCGTCTGCTGTTCACATCAACATCGTCTGACCACCTGCAAACAAATTCAAAATATGGTGAGGATGTTCGGGCAAATACTATCCAACAAATAGGGGCATATCAGAAGAAAGGGGGGAGCCGCTATGATAGAAGACACTATCCTACTAACCACTCCGACATTTCCTTACCCGACCTTGCCGCCAAACGATTCGCTGACGGATGCCATGGGCCAGCGATTCACTCATGGGGACGACCTTTTTACGCTGAATTCGCATACGCACTGCTACGCAAACCATATCCTCGCGCAGAACGTAAGAAAACCATGCATCCTTCTGGAGTATCCCAGATGGAAGGATTTTACAAAGGAAGTCGATAAGCAGTATGCAGTTATCGGCATAAGCGCTTTCCCCGTTCATCTGGATAACGTCATGAAGATGTGTGAATACATAAGGGAGAAATCACCGCAGACCACTATCCTGCTTGGAAGCTATGCCGCCCAGGCTTTTGCGGCCAAATACGGTGAAGAGCCAGAGCTGAAGTACGTGGACCATGTTGTATTGGGCGAAGTGGTCAGGTGGTTTAGAGACTTCCTGGGAGAAGGTGATCTGGACCGTCCCATAGAGCAGAAACTGATGCCGAAATGCGGAGGCGGGCCAATCTGCGTAAGCAGGTATCCGGGAGGGAATATCGGGTTCTTCGTATCGGGGCTGGGCTGCCCGGGCGGATGCGACTTCTGTTCAACGACCGTGATGTTCAACGGCAAGCGCATCGAGATGCTGACGCCACAGGAATTCGTTGAACACGTGCGCGCCTACTATGATAACTTCCCGCTGGTGAAGAACATATTCGTGATCGAGGAGGACCACTTCAGGCATCACGATTACCTACATGCGATACGCGATTACTGGCAAACCCATCCTGACGTCATCGAGCGGCTTGACTGGTTCGCATTCGGCTCCATCGACAATATCGCAGATTTCGCGGATAAATACGGATGGGATTACATCTCCGAGATCGGCATCGGCTCGATATTCATCGGGGTAGAATCGAAATTCGCCGGCGAGCATGGATACGACAAGCGCGAGAAGATGGACGCGCGCGAGGTCTTCAGCAGACTCCATGAACGAGGGATACGCACGGTGGGCGCATGGATATGCGGCTGGGATTTCCACACCCATCAGAACATGCTCGAGGACCTCAATTACTTCGTGGCATGCTACCCGACCTATGAGCAGCTCACCCGCTTATCTCCCTTCCCGGGAACGGTCCTCTACGACAAGCTCAAGGAGGAAGGAAGAGTGCGCAATGTCCCCTGGGAGGACGTCCATTTCTGGAGCAACGCGCAGGTGAACACGCATCTTGAGACCCATGAGACGCTGAACCTCACGGAATACGGTTATAAGCTGCTCTACGAAACATGGGGGCCCTCTCTGCTGCGCAGGCTTGACGTGATGCTCAACGGGTACGAGTACTGGAAGAAGTCGGACAACGAGATAATGCGAGAGCACAAGACGAAGCTCTTCAGGCAGCAGGCTGCCCTTACCATGGTCATCGTCCCGGCCATGTACCGTTTTGCTCCCAATGGCGTGGTCCGGCGCAGGGTCGAAAAGATGAGGCAGAGATACGAAGAGTTGATCGGGGAACCCACGCCAGTCATGAAGGTCGCCAGCCGTTATGCGCATTTCGTGGCAACCAGGTGGAAGAAGAAGGACCTCTTCGACCCTTTTAATCAGTACCCGAAAGAGGAGCCCTTCAAACGCTACATCTATGACAAGAAGGACACGAGTGGCGCCATGCCATACAGGACAGAATACCCTCATGCCAAGGATCTGAGAACACGCTTTCAGATGTACAGGGAGGTTGCGAGGTTCAAGGTACTCGCATGCGTGGAATGGATGGTAAAGAACCTGCTATTCTGGCGGAGCGAACCCGAGATCGACGATTATATCATCGAGGCTATAAGGTATAGGACCTTTTACGGCTTCTAGCTGATGCTTTATAAGAGGGCGGTTAGAACCGTGAACAAGAATATAGACACTACGCCAGGGAATACGCCCGTTCGAAACATACCGGATGATTATTATCCTCCAGGATGCGGCTTCTGGTATACGTTGCCCGAAGGGCCGGATGCGGGCAAGAAGATGTTCTATCGTTACAGCACTCACGGCAATGGTACACCGGAGAACACCATAGTCTTCGTTCATGGCAATCCCGAGTCGTCATACATATACAGAAACATCATCAAGGAGATCATCGCCAGGGCCAGCAAGCCTTTCGCGATCCTCGCCATGGACCACATCGGATTCGGGCTTTCGGATCAAGCGAGTTACCAGATGGAGTGCCTAAATCACGCCGACAACCTGCTGCTTTTGATAAGGAGATTAGACCTGCAGGACGTGACTCTAGTGGTCCATGATTGGGGCGGACCGATCGGCATAGGGGCGTTTCTAAGAGAACCTGAGCGGGTATCGAATCTTGTGGTGACAAACAGCACGGTGTTTCCGATGCCCGAGTCAGGACTCACCTATAGGAATTACCCCATAAGATGGCTGGGATGGTCGCAAATACCGCTCATCATGCCTAGATGGTTTTGGGGCTCTTATTCCTCGTATGCCATTTTTCGCACTCCTGCGAAGCCATTTGAGCTCATCACGCAATTACTGTTGTACCTGCTGAAGGCCGAGATCGGCATGTTCTCAGGTACGGAAGACGAAAAGAGAGCCAAGCGGTTGTATCGGGAACAATTCAGGTCCAAATCCAACGTCTTGTGCTCGAAGCGTTTTGTGCGGCAGTCGGGGGTCTGGGGCCATGGAAATGAATTTAGAGAGCCCACTCTGGGATTGCAGGATACGTCGCCGTTCTATAAGTCCATCCAAGACAATATCGGGATGGCTTGGGGCCCGAAGGGACAGAATATCGGGGTCAGAGCGGTTCTGGGGAGGTGGGATGCGCTCGGCAAAGACGAGGTCATGGAACAGTGGATAGAAAATCTGCCGCAGCTCAAGGGGCACGTTAGAGTATTTGAAGGTGTAGGACACTTCGTCGAAGAGGCCAGACCCGGGGGAATTGCCGACAGCATTATGGAAGTTGCTGGATTGTTTTAGATCCAAAGAAAAGAACCCCGAGGTCATGCGGTCGGACACGAGCACAAATGCGCTACCAGGTTCAAAGGCCTCGCAAGGGCGTTTTCACCACTATCGAGGATAGCCCAAAGCGCGATCGGCTTTGAGGGTCGATGTAGCAGATGGCACCACTGTTATTCGCTGCCGGAGAACTCCTCTTTGACCATCTGTATGACCTGACCAGCCAGGCGTTCTGCTTCCTAAGCCTCGGCGGGGTCGTCGTAGAGGCGGGACGGTACCCCGCCGGGAAGGACGTTGGGATAACGCGTGGGGATGTACTAGGCATCCAGCGACTCGGACCTTTTAACGCGGGAGAAATCCTGATTGATCTTCTCGGCCGCTTCCGCCAGTTCAGCCACTGAATGGGTCCTGAAGACGTCGAGCTCCTCCAGCTTCAGATACAAGTACGCTTTCAGTGCCTTCTCAGCCGCTTGTTGGAAGTGGAACAGGATGAGGTAATATCTTCCCCTTTTGCGCAGGTCACAGGCATCGGCGGATTCGTCACTAGCCTGCAGGAGCCAGCGTCCTGCCTTATCCTCAGCATTCCCTCTCGTATACGGGCTTGCCTTTCTCCGCCATCTGACGCAGAAACTGGTTGGTTTCGAGCTCTTCGGCCAGCTCGTCGGCATTGAATACCAGGATATCGGCGGCCACAATCAGGTCTATATTCCCGAATATTATACGCGACCAGTCTCTCCCCGAGCGTTCTCGCGGCATGAACACCAGGATATCCAGGTCACTCCTGGAGTGGGTGGTCCCATCCGCGAGGGAGCCAACAGTACGACCCTGATCGCCCCCCCAGGCTCTCCAACTGTGGCAGCAGGGGCTCCAGGGAGGAACGCAGCAGCCCTTCCCTTTCTGCCTTCCTGCGCATCATCTTCTCTGCATCCAACGCCATCATCTGCAACCCCAATCGTTATTACCAATATCTACAATACCACAAGGAAACCGTAATGGACTCAGGCACTGTTATGCCCGAATCACTGCTGTATTTATCCTGCCCGAAGGTCTGCGATAAGGTGCCCCGGCGCTCAGTCGATCAATATGCCGCCGTCGAGGACCAGGGTCTGGCCGGTGGTGTAGGTGGCGTCCTCGATGAGAAAGGCCGCCGCCCTGGCCACCTCCTCCACCGTCCCGAAACGGCGCATGGGTATGCGTGGCATGAGCTTGGCGCGGTGCTCTTCAGGCATCCACTCGATCAGCTCCGTGCTTATATATCCCGGGGCGATGGCATTGACCCTGATGCCGTAGCGGGCGACCTCGCGCGCCAGGCCGACGGTGAAGCCCGTCACGCCCCCCTTCGCGGCGGCGTAGACGGTCTTTCCCGCCCCACCGATCATGCCCAGGATGGAGGATATGTTGACCACGCAGCCGGGGACCCGGCGCTCTATCATGTCGGCGACGGCATACTTGGCCATGTTGATATAACCGTAGAGGTCGACGTGCAGCGTCCTCTCCAGGTCCGCGTCGTCCAGGAGGTGGATGGGAGAGAACTGCCCTATGCCGGCGTTGTTCACCAGGATGTCCACCCCTCCGAATTCCTCCAGGCACCGCTCGACCACCAGGCGGGCGCCGTCCTCCCCGGCGAGGTCGGACTGCACCACCACTGAGCGCACCCCGCGCGATTCTACCAGCTGCTGCACCTCGCGTGCTGCGTCCAGCCTGGTCTCGCAGCAGACCACCACGTTGGCTCCGCGCTCAGCGAGCTCCAGCGCGATGGCCCTGCCGATGCCCCGGGAAGAACCGGTGACGATGGCGTTGCTACCCCTGATCACCTCTGCCTCCTTTCCACCGAAAGACCCCTGTGGAACAATCTATCACAAACGCGGTAGCCATATCCCACAATGCAGGTGCATCATCCTCCATTCGCAAGGCTTGACTGCCCACAAGGTATCCCCCCATGTTTAGAGGACCTGCTTGTGGGAAGAAGAATTAATGGATATCGTATTGCGCGTTTCGGGAAAGGGGGCAACATGGAAGCGAGAGTGATAACGGTCCTCATCGACGTCTACCGGGTGGACAAGGCCATCAAGATCTACCGGGAGTGTGTGGCGCCAGCGGTCAAGGCAAGAGAGGGTGGCGTCGGCTCGATCCTGCTCGGCGACCGCAGCTCCGGCAGGGGCATCTCCATCACCTTGTGGGAGGATAAAGAAAAGGAGAGAGAGGCCAGGGAGAGCGGTTTCATGCAGGATCAGATCAAGAAGTTCGCGGCGATGTTGATAGGAACGCCGGACATAGAGTCCCTGGAAGTCCTGGTCTCAGACCTGTAGCGTGAACAGGATAATGCTCGGGCCGTAACATGAAGACGCTGGTCACCGGCGCGACCGGTTTCATCGGGGCCACGGTGGTGAGGGAGCTGCTGGAAGCCGGTGCGGACGTACGTGTCACGGTGAGGAAGGACAGTGACACCCGGAACATCGACGGCCTGGACGTGGAGAGGGTATACGGCGACACCCGGGACAGGGACTCCATGCGGACCGCGCTCAGGGGCTGCGACACCCTCTACCACGTGGCGGCCTACTTCGCCCACTGGTCGCTGAACAAGGAGCTGTTCTATGAGATAAACGTCGGGGGCACGAAGAACGTCCTCGAGGAGGCACTGGCCCAGGGGCTGGAGAAAGCCGTCTATACCAGCACCGCCAACACCATGGGTGCTCACGGGGCCGGGAACTTAGCGGATGAGGAAGCGGAGTTCAACCAGTGGAAGACGGGAGACCACTACGCCATCTCGAAGTACCTGGCCGAGATCGAGGCCAGGAAGATCTGCGACAGGGGCCTTCCGCTGGTGATCGTGAACCCCACCCTGGTCATCGGCGTGAGGGACATCAAGCCCACGCCCTCCGGTGCGCTGATCGTCGACATCGCCAACCGGGACATGCCGGGGTACATCGATGGGGCGACGAATATCATCGACGTCGCTGACGTGGCGCGCGGGCACCTGCTGGCGGCCGAGAAGGGAAGGATCGGCGAGAGGTACATACTCGGAAATGAAAATGTGACCGTGGGGGATTTCTTCAGGCTGGTCGCCGAGACCGCCGGGGTTAAACCGCCAAGACTGAAGCTCCCCTACGGGATCGCCCTGTTGCTGGGACACGTGTTCCAGGCCCAGGCCCGCGTCACCAAAAAGCCCCCGGTCGTCTCGGTGTCCCAGGTGAAGATAGGCAGGATGGGCGAGCATTTCGACAACTCCAGGGCCGTGAACGAACTGGGCCTGCCGCTGACGCCCCTGGAGACGACCATAGAGAACACGGTCAGGTGGTTCACCGATAATGGATATATAAGGAAGCGCGCCTGACAGCCGGACCTTATGAAACTCACGGTGCGATGAGGGTCAGATGAGAGTGTACGGGTACACGGTCTCTTTGCGCATTGCTCAGGCAGCGCCGATGATGTTCTTGACGGTTTCGAGCAGTTCGCTGATGGTGAAGGGCTTGATCAGGCAACCCTCCACCTTGATCGATCCCCCCTGACGTATCTCCTCCACCGCCCTCTTCATGGCCGAGATGACGACCACCGGGATCTCTTCCATCCCTTTCAGGGTCTTGATCTCCTCGTAGACCTCTACCCCGTTCACGTGGGGCATCATCAGGTCGAGTAGGATGAGTTCCGGCTTGACGGATTCCAGGCGGGGCAGTATCTCGCGGCTCTCGGTGAAGCCGGCCACTTGATAGCCGTGTTTCTGCAAGATCAGGGACACCAGGTCGATCATGTCCTGGTCGTCCTCGATGTAGGCTATAGTCTTCATCTCAACGGTTCCTCTTCGCTGCTTCCTTCTCGCTTCTATTATTGGTTTTTATTTCCTTCCTTTTAATAAAAAACCTGTAAAAGGGCGGTTTCGAGTGCCTGACGGCGACAATAAAGGGGAAAACGGTCGCGCCCTCAGGGTGGTAGAATAGAACCATCGCCGCATTGTACAGGGAGGGGAGACCACGGAAGGGGGAACCTGAGATGACCGACTTCAACGGCTTTTATAAGGCCATCCTCGAGAGCTTCGCCAAGTACCCGGTGATGATCTACGGCGACCGCACCATAACCTACGGGGAGTTCGACGCGCAGACCAACCGCCTGGCCCACGCCCTGCTGGAGCTGGGGATAGAGCGCGACGCTAACATCGGCATAGCGGAGTACAACACCCCGCCCTTCCTCGAGGTGACCACCGCGGCGTGGAAAGTGACCGCCCGGGCCATCACCCTCAATTTCAAGTTCAAGGAGTGGGAGCTCAAGCACGTCATCGAGGACGCCGGCATGGCCGCCGTCTTCTTCAACGAGGACCTGGCGGACCGCATGATCAACCTGCGCCCGGAGCTGCCGGGGGTCAAGCACTACGTGATCATCGGGGAGCGCAAGGTGGACGGCATGCTCAACTACTCCGACCTCTTTCCCGGCCGGCCCTCCACCCATCCGGACGTGCCCTGGGACACCTTTAAAAGCGACGACATCGTGGTGCTCATGTACACCGGGGGGACCACCGGCTACCCCAAGGGGGTCATCTACACCCACGACCAGGTCCTGAGCGCGCCCCTGGAGGCGATGATCAGGAACCTCGCCGGAGGCCTCAAGGACATGGCCAAGGCGCCGCCCTATGTGTTCGAGGGCATCGAAAAGGCGGTGAAGATACCGGGGACCGCGCGCTTCCTGCCCTGGGTCCTCTCCAAGGATGCCACCAGGCGGGCGGTATCCGCGGTGGGGAGGCATGCCGGCCCGTTCATCGAGAAGTCCCCTTATGCCGTGATACGCGCCGTGCTCGGCATGAACGCGCGCCTGAGCGGCGGCAAGGTGAGGATGCTTTTGGCCAGCCCCATGATGCACGCCTGGGCTTACAACCACGCCATCATCGGCATGATCGGAGGCTTCACCAGCGTCCTCCTGCCGTCCAAGGCCTTCGACGTGGTGGAGATGCTGGAGACCATCGCAAAGACCCGCGCCAACGTGCTGGTGGCGGTGGGGGACGGCCAGTGCCGCCCCCTGGCCGACGAGCTCGATAAGGCCGAGGCCGAGGGACGCAGCTACGACCTCAGCTCGCTGGCGGTGGTGCTCACCAGCGGCATGGCCCTCTCCGTCGACGTCAAGGAGCGCCTCTTCCGCCACTTGCCCAAGCTGATCATCCTGGACGTCCTGGCCTCGACCGAGGGGCATTACATCTCCATCACCCCTTACACCGCGGCGGACAAGGAGCTGGGCAAGACGGTGTTCAAGGTGAGCGAGACGGTGAAGGTGCTGGACGAGGAGGGGCGGGAAGTGCGCCCCGGCGAGGTGGGCGAGGTGGCGGTGGCGCGCGCGCACCAGGGCTCGACCGGGTACTTCCACGACGCCGAGAAGAGCGCCCGTACCTACCGCAAGGTGGGGGGCAACACCTACATCTTCACCGGTGACATGGGTATGGTGGACGAGCGCGGCCATATCCACCTCATCGGGCGGGGTTCGGGCTGCATCAACACCGGCGGCGAGAAGGTCTTCCCCGAGGAGGTGGAGGAGGTGCTCAACCAGCACCCCGCGGTGGAGCTCTCCGGTGTGACCTCCGTGCCCCACCAGCGTTGGGGGGAGGCGGTAACCGCCGTCGTCCAGCTGAAGGAGGGCGAGGAAGCGAGCGAGGAGGAACTGAAGGCTTTCTGCAAGGAGCGGCTGGCCGACTACAAGGCCCCCAAGTACTTCATCTTCGTGGACGAAGTGCCGCGCCTCATCACCGGAAAGGTACACTACCGCGAGCTGAAGAAGCTGGTGAGCGAGAAATACGAGGGCGCGGAACCCGCCTGAGCTGGTTTCCGGCTTCCGGAAGGCCTTTCCCGTACGGATGAGTTACTCACAGATGGGGGTGGTTTGATTGGGTCCTGAAGACGTGAAAAAGGCGCTGGTGGTGGGGGCGGGGGCCATGGGTAACTCCATCGCCCTGGTCTTCGCGCGTGCCGGCATCGAGGTGGGACTGGTGGACGTGGGCCGGGAGGCGCTGGACCGCGCCATGGGCCTGATCGAGTCCGGGCTGGGTGTGCTCGCCGGCGCCGGCAAGGTCGAACGCGGAGAGGTCGGAACGATGCTCGGACGCATCCATCCCTCGACTGACCTGGAGGAGGCCGCCGGCGGGGCGGATTTCGTCGTGGAGGCCGTACCCGAGGTCCCGGAGGTCAAGAAAGAGGTCTTCGCACGCCTCGACGGGCTGTGCCCGCCGGATGTCATCATCGCCAGCAACACCTCGGGGCTGGATATCTACAGCTTCCTGGAAGCCGCAAAGCCGCAGCGGGTGGTGATCGCACACTGGTTCCTCCCGCCCCATATCATCCCCCTGGTGGAGGTGGTGCCCGGGCCAGCGACATCTCCCGAAACGGTGGACTTCACGGCGGACCTCATGCGTAGGCTGGGCAAGGTTCCCGTGGTGATGAAGGGCTTCACCCGCGCCTTCATCGTAAACAAGATCCAGAACATGATCGCCCTGGCCGTGTTCGAGCTTCTGGGCAGCGGGCTGGTGGAGCCGGAGGATATCGACCTGGCGGTGAAGAACAGCCTGGGCGTACGGCTCCCCATCGTCGGCGTGGTTCAGAACCTCGATTTCACCGGGCTGGACCTGGCGCTGGACGTGATGAAGAGCTACGGGTTCACCAACGAGTTCATAGCGGGCAAGGTGGAGCGGGGGCATCTCGGCGCCAAGACCTCCCGGGGCATCTACGATTACGGGGGCCGCAGCGAGGCCGAGATACTGGCCAGAAGAGACAGGCGTTACCTGGAGATGCTCGAGCGCCTGGAGGCCATGGGCGCCTTCGAGCCTTTATAGACCCTCATAACGGCGGTTAAACATGGAGCCGTGCGGTACCGATAAACTACAGGAATCGGTCCCGCGAAAAAAGGAGGTCCTCATATGGACAGGAAGACGATGGCGGCCGCGGCTCTCCTGGCCGTGGTGTCTCTTCTACTGTGCATAGCCCTGTTCGGATGCGGAAAGGCATCGGCGAAGCCGGAGATAAAGTCCCTCGACCCGGAGAGCGGGCTCCCCGGCGGCGAAGTGGTCATCAAGGGAGGGAGCTTCGGGTCCACCCAGGGAACCGGGGTGGTCTTCTTCAGCGGCAAAGAGGTCACGGTGGTCGCCTGGGCGGACACGGTGATCACGGTGAAAGTCCCCTCCGACATGGCGGAAGCCACCTACGGGGTGAAGGTGGAGACGGACCAGGGCGCCAGTAACGAGGCGGAGTTCAAGGTGACCAAGGGCGGGGAGAACGCCCCCAGGATAAACTCCCTAGACCCCGAGAGCGGGAAGCCGGGCGATACCGTGATCATCGCCGGCGGCAACTTCGGCGACTCCCAGGGAAACGGCAAGGTGCTCTTCGGCACGGGGACGGCGCAGGTGGAGAAGTGGTCGGACACGGCGATAACCATCGTGGTCCCCGCTAACCTCGGCGCCAACACCTACGGCGTGACGGTGGAGAACGCGGCGGGAAAGAGCAACCAGGCCATCTTCAAGATCGGGAGCGACGAGGACAAGCTCGCGGACCAGAGGCAGGCCATCGTGGCATACGTGCAGGCGCAGGGTCAATCCACGGCCGGCTCGGACCAGTGGGTGCTGGCGGTGGTGAAGCGGAGCACCGAGGACCCCAACTGGGAGGTGGTAAAGGTGACCCTCCCGGACGGCAAGACCTTCGAGACCGTCCTGGTCTTCAACAACATGCTGGGGGGCTGGGAGTGCCTGGCCTCGGGCGAGCCGCCGTGGAGCGGCATAGAGTTCAAGGGTGAGCCCATACCGTCCGACATCAGCAGTGTGTGAGCCAGATCACAGGCCCGTATTGCAAGACCCCCGGAGTCCAGATCCGGGGGTCTTTCGTATCCCGGGTCCTCCAGGTGGCCGACAATCGGCTGCGCAGGATGCGGGGACGATACCGATGCTCCACGCGAAGCAGGACCCATCCCACTTTCCCGTGGCCGGCCGCCAGCTTTCAGGAGGCGGTGGACGATATCTCCCGCGCGCGGCGCTTGCGCTCGCCGTTAAAACGGTAAGATAATCCGCCGAGGAACTCGAAGAGGCGGAACTGGTTCATCTGCCACGGCACTTCGTGCGACCAGCGCCCGCGGAAGGTGGGAATCGTGCCCGTCTTGCGGGCGGGGTCCAGGGTGACGTCCTCGACGATGACCCCCTCTTCCTTACCCAGCTGAGCTTTCATACTGCCGTCGGAGTCGGCGATGGTGGTGAAGCCGGTGAAGCTCGATTCCTGGGCGAGGAACGGCAGCAGGGGAAGGGTGGAACTCCACGGCCCGCACTTGTTGCTCGAGACCACCGGTATGCCCAGCATGCGGGCGTAAAAAGCCGCCAGCCCCTCCAGGTCGCGGTCGTATTTCTGCACCGCCTTGGCGGGGTAGAGGGGGTTGGGCATGGGGGAGGGGGAGGAGTGGACCATGAGCATGAGGTCCACGCCCTGTGAGTGCATGAGCTGCGGCATGTAGGCGAGATGGTTCTC
>CAYPZH010000026.1:17349-22788 GCA_964415205.1 uncultured Actinomycetota bacterium
CCAGTTCGGTCTGGATGACGTGCGGGCTTGATTCACCCTTCATGAAGAAGGCCTCCGCGAAGGCGGGCGTCTGCTTGCGTACGCGGCCTGCTTCGCCTCCGTCGGGGGTGGTGATGGCGAAGGAAAGGTAGAAGTCCTCGCCCTCTGCCTCCAGGTAACCGGCCCCCAGCCAGATTCCCAAACTCACCGAGGTCTCTTTCAACCAACGCAAGGTAGGACCATCTGGTCCCTCTGCGGTATCCCACATAGCGTTCTTATCGTAGACATATCCGTTGGGCATGAACTCGGGCAGGACGACCAGCTTCGCGCCCCGGCTTGCCGCGTCCTCGACGAAGCCCGTGGCCCGCTTCAGGTTGCCCTCCACGTCCCCGTTCTCGGAGACCATCTGCACCGCTCCCACCCGCAGTGTCTTTGCTCCTTCCACCATCGCCGCACCGTCCTTTCCTCCGTTGATGATGCCCTTAAATATCGCATGACGTGTAAAGCGGATCGCGCATCCGGGAAGCCGGTCGCACTGATGATAAGTATAACAAAAGCGCTTTCACCCGGTGCTTTGCCTGGCCGGGTGGCCCCCTGGGTTTTTTCAACCAACAGTGCCTATCGAAACGTTACTGCATTGCCGGGGGGCTGTGTTAGCGCACGCCCGCGATGGTTGACAAGATAAACGCGCCCGGTCCTCACGTCCTGCGGGCGAGGGCGGTGAGGGAGCTGCCCAGGGGCAGGCCGCGCGCGGCGGCGATGCGGGACTCCGCGGCGAGCAGTGCTGCCAGGGCGCGGTTGAGCGGAGCGGGGGGCAGCCACAGGTCGGATGCAGCGTCCTCGCCGAGGCCCATTCGGCCCAGGAGGCGCCAGGCGGCGATGGCCGGCAGGAGAGTGAAGACGAAATAGGTCTGTTTGACCGGCTCCAGGCCCGCTCGCTCGAGCAGGCTCCTCAACGCGGAAGCGCGGTAACGCCGTACCCCCTCCACGGCCTCGTCATGCCTGCCGCGCAGGCAGGACAGGGCGGGAAGGTTCAGGAGCAGGTATCCACCGGGGGCCAGCACCCGGCGCATCTCCCGAAGCG
The DNA here is from genome assembly GCA_964415205.1 of uncultured Actinomycetota bacterium. Classification (GTDB taxonomy): domain Bacteria; phylum Actinomycetota; class Geothermincolia; order Geothermincolales; family RBG-13-55-18; genus SURF-21. Next base: position 18,413 of record CAYPZH010000026.1, read on the forward strand.
CTTCCAGGTCGTCTTCGACCTGGAGGTGGTAGATGACGTTCAGGGACAGCACCAGGTCAAACGAGGCATCGGGGAAGGGGATGTACTCCACGGGTGAGCACAGCATCTCCTCCAGCCCCCTTTCCCCGCAGCGCAGCAGTGCTTCCTCGCTGATGTCCATGGCCACCACGCGCTCGGGCGCGTAGCGATCGCGCAGCCACTGCGTGAGGCCGCCGGTACCGCACCCGGCGTCGAGCACGCGGCCCCTCGCGGCGGAGGCGCAGTGGCGGTCAAGCAGGGATGCGTAGAGGCGGCGGTGACCCAGGTACCACCAGTGAACGTCCTCCAGCTCGTAGAGGGTCTCGTACTCGCGCCTTTTCATCGCCGGCCTCCCCGCGCCTTTTTATGAACGCCGTCTTCAAATATTATAGATGGCAGAGCGTTCGCAGGCCGCAGGCTTTAGCTACGGCTGCGAGATGGATGGGACGGGAGGCGGGCAGCCCTTGGGTTATCTGCTCGGTTACGATGCGGGGAGCTCCTCCGTAAAAGCGGCGCTGCTGGAGGTGGAAACGGGCAGGGCGGTGGCGGCGGCCGCATCGCCCGAACGGGAGCTCGCCATCTCTTCACCCCGTCCCGGCTGGGCCGAACAGGACCCCGAGGTGTGGTGGGAACACCTCGAGCGCGCCACCGCCCTGCTGCGAAAGAGGTCGGGGGCCGACCTGCGCGCCGTGCAGGCGGTGGGCATCTCCTACCAGATGCATGGCCTGGTCATCGTGGACCGGGACCTCAGACCCCTGCGGCCCTCCATCATCTGGTGCGATTCACGCGCCGTACCCGTCGGGGACGAGGCCTTCGCACGCCTGGGGGAGGAGGCCTGCCTGGGGCGCCTGCTCAACTCCCCCGGCAATTTCACCGCCTCCCGGCTCAAGTGGGTCAAAGACAACGAGCCCGGGCTCTACGAGCGCGCGTACAAGGCGATGCTCCCGGGGGAATACCTGGCTATGAGGATGACCGGGGAGGTTGTGACCACCCCCTCCGGCCTCTCGGAGATGGTCCTGTGGGACTTCACAGACGAGAGTCCGGCGGACATGGTGCTGGAGCATTACGGCATCGGGGCCGAGCTGCTTCCCGAGCTGCGGCCGACCTTCTCGCCCCAGGGCGAGATGACCCGGGGGGCGGCCGCGGAGCTCGGGCTCACTCCGGGCACGCCGGTGGCTTACCGCGCCGGCGACCAGGCCAACAACGCCTGGTCGCTCATGGTGCTCGACCCGGGGGAGGCGGCGGCCACCGCCGGGACCTCCGGGGTCGTCTACGGGATCACATCAGAGCCGAGGAGCGACCCGCAGTCGCGCGTCAACGTCTTCGCGCACGTGAACCACCTCGCGCGCAAGCCGCGCTACGGCGTGCTGATGTGCGTAAACGGCGCCGGCATCCTCAACCAGTGGCTGAAGCACAACCTCGTCGGAGCGGGAGGCCCCCTGGACTACGCGGCCCTGAACGAGCTCGCCGCCTCGGCTCCCCCGGGGTCCGGCGGGCTGGTGGTGCTGCCCTACGGGAACGGGGCGGAGAGGACCCTGGGCAACCGCAACATCGGGGCCTCCGTGCACGGCCTGGACCTCAACCTCCACACCCGGGCGCACCTGCTGCGGGCGGCGCAGGAGGGCATCGTCTTCGCCCTCGAACTCGGGCTGGAGATAATGCGGGACATGGGGATAGAGGTGGACACGGTACGAGCGGGGGAGACGAACATGTTCCAGAGCCCGCTCTTCGCACGCTCTTTCGCCGCCGTGACCGGGGCGGCGGTGGAGCTTTTCGACAGCGACGGCGCGCAGGGGGCGGCGCGGGGGGCCGGCCTGGGAGCGGGCATATACGCGAGCGCGGAGGAGGCCTTCAGGGGGCTGCGGCGGATAAGGGTCATCGAGCCCGACGCGGCGCTCGCCGCCGCATGCGCGGAAGCCTACTCGCGCTGGCGCGAGGTCCTGATGGCCCGTCTGGATCGAACCTGAGGAGGGAGTAGTATGGCTGAAAGCCTTTCGTATCACAGCGTGTGCAGGTGGACGTTTCACGCCGGCAAGGGCGGCTTCGTGCCTCCGGATTCCATCCCCGCGTGGGATGCGGCGCGCCTGGACACCCCCGGCGTGGTGGAGCTGGTCAGGGAAAAGATAGCCCCGCGCCTCCCGGATAACGTACGGCTGGGCATGGAAATGCACTACGACTACGAGGTGGACGAGTCCAACGCACAGGAGGTGGCGGAAGCCCTTGAGGCCAACCGCATCCACCTCGCCCTCATCACCCCCGGCGCCCACCGCCATTTCGCCTACGGGGGAATAGCCTCCCTTGACGGGGGAGAACGCCGGGCGGCCGAGGAGTACGGCATACGCACCGTGGACCTGGCTTACGGCCCGCTCAGACGGGCCTGGCACCCCGATCCCGGGCTGGCGCCCTCCCTGGTGCTCTGGAACGGCTCGTTCGGGTACGACCTGGCGTCTGTCGCCATAGCGGAGATGTACAGCCACCTCAAGCAGGGTGTCGCCGGGCTCTGCCGCCACGAGGCGGAAAAGGGCGGGGAGCTCTACGTGGCCATCGAGCCCAAGCCCAACGAGGGGCACCCGGCCATGCTGCTGCCCACGGTGGCCAGCGCCATCCTCTTCTGGATGCGCCTGCGGGAAGAGCACGGCGTTGACCTAGACCGTAAGGGCATCAACAAGGAGCTCGGGCACTCGGAGATGATCGGCCTGGACCACGTCTACGACACCGTCGAGGAGGTCGACAACGGCATGCTCGTGCACATGCACGTGAACAGCCAGGGGTATAACGACGGCATCATCCTGGGAGGGCCGGGCAAGTACGACATCGACCACGGGGCGAGGATAAACGGCATGAACATAGCCGTGGCCGGGCTGGCGCGCCGCGCCGGGTACGCGCGCTGGAAGGGCCACGACATGCAGGTGCGTCCCTACGACGACGAGGAGCGGGCCATAGACAGGGTGGTGCGCTCCATCCTGAGCTGGGAGGCCTGCGAGCTGGCGGAGGCGGAGATGGACTCCGGGCTGCTGCTCGAGTACCTGGCGCGCCGGGAGACGGCCCGGGCCGAGGACCTGGTGCGCGAGACGGTGATGAGCGCCTACCGCCACTTCGACCGCATGTACGGGGGCTAGCGGACGTTGAAGACCGCCGCCAGGTGAAGGTCGGACTCGCGCGAGGACGAGCCCACGAAGACGTCGTACTCTCCCGGCGCTACCCTCCAGTCCCCGCCGCCGGTGTCGTAGTATGCGAGGCTGTGCGCCGGCAGCTCGAAATCGACGGTCTTCGTCTCCCCCGGCTCGGTGTGCACGCGCGCAAAAGCCTTGAGCTCCTTCACCGCGCGGTCCACCCCGGAGTCCGGGTATCCCACGTATAGCTGCACCACTTCGCTGCCGGCAACATCTCCCGCGTTGGTGATGTCCGCCCTCACCCGCAGGACGCCGCCGGCATCCACTTCACGCGCGTTCAGGCGCAGGTTCGAATACTCGTATGTGGTGTAATGCAGACCGAACCCGAATGGGAAAGCGGGCTCCTCGCCTTCCTTATCGAAGAGGCGGTAGCCGTGGTAATAGCCGTACTCTATCGACTTCGCTTTCTTGTCGAAGAAGGGGAGCTGGTCGTTCGACTCCGGAAAGGTGAGCGGGAGCTTGCCGCTGGGGTTCTCGTCGCCGAAGAGCACGTCCGCGAGCCCGTTCCCGCCCTCCATGCCGGGATACCAAGCGATCAGGATGGCAGCCACCCTGTCGCGCCAGCCCGCGGTGAGGACGGCTGAACCGGTCTCCAGCACCACCACGCAGCGCTGGTTGGCTTCCGCCACCGCCTCGATGAGCGCGATGTCCGCGGCGCGCAGGCTGAGGTCCTCGCGGTCGCCGCCCCCCTTCACGTAGGGGATCGACTCGCCCTCGTCCCTCCCGGTGAAACCCACCACCACCACGGCGGCGTCGGCGCCGCGCGCCGCCTCGGCGGCCATGGCAGTGTCGGCGCCGTCGTCGTAGGTGACCTCCACCGCGCCGGCCCGCGCGCGGATGCCCTGCAGGGGGGTGACGACGTAGGGGGGCCTCACCCGGCTGCTCCCCTTGTCCCCGATGTTCTCCATGTCGGCAAGCTTGCCGATGACCGCCAGCTTCTTCAGCCCGTCGTCCCGCAGGGGGAGGACGCCGCCCTCGTTCTTCAGCAGCACCATGCTCTTGCGCGCGGACTCGCGGGCCAGCGCGGCGTGCTCCGCGCAGGCGACCGCGCCCGAGGTGTATGCCGAGGGCGTGCCGGTCCCGGCGAAAGCGGCCTTGGTGCGCAGGATGCGGGTGGCCGCCTCGTCTATCACCTCCTGCGGCACCTTGCCGGCGGAGACGGCCTTCCTGAGCCTGCGTCCGAAG
>CAYPZH010000027.1:0-7749 GCA_964415205.1 uncultured Actinomycetota bacterium
GCCGGAGAACACCATCATCGCCTGCGGGCTCTCCCCCAGCGCCTACGAGATGCTGGACATCCCCTACCTGCGCTGGTACGGGTGGATCTCACGCGGGGAGATAGGCTTCAGCAACATCTCCTGGATATGGGTGGACGAGGTCATCAGCGAGTACGGCTACCTGAGCAGCTGCAACAATTACTTTTTCAACCTGCTCTTCTCCATCCGCCACATCGACCGCGCGGCCCTCGAAAAATACCAGGACTTCATGGTGCGCCGTGAGGGGGTGGAGCACGACCACTGGGAGTACGTCTCCGGCGCGGTTCCCCTGGCTAGCCCGGACAACCCGCGCCTCTTCCACAACGGCTGTATCATGTGCGGCACCATCAGCGGCGCCATGGACCCCTTCTTCTGGTTCGGCATCCTGGGCGCCCTGGTCACCGGCAAGACCGCGGCCATGGCCGTCTATAACCGCGAAGCTGCGATAAGGGATTTCGAGCGCTTCAACCGCGGCTACCGCCTTGGCTATCTCTTCAAGAACAACGTCTGGTACCGGGTGCGGCCGCATGTAGGCCTCATTGAGCGGCAGATAAGGATGCTGGGGCCGCAGCGCATCAACAGGCTGCTTGAGGTGAGCATGAAACGGGGCTCGAAGTTCCCCTTCAACCTGCCCGGCTTCAGCCAGCTCGGCAACTATTAGGGGTCAGGTCTTGGGTTTTGGAATTGGGCGTGTTGCATAGTTGCTGGTGAAGACCGCTATTCTGGGCTTAAGATACCGCGGTATCCAAAATCCAAGACCTGACCCCTCAGCGGGGGGTGATGAGGTCGCCGGCCAGGGGAGGCATGGCGTTATAGACTTCCTTTACCTTGAAGAGCAGCGCGCTGGAGCTCAGCGGATACAGCTCCCCTTTCACCTTGTAGCTCTTGACATCGAAGGTGAGCACGCACAGGGCCGCGGGACACGGGACCCGCACCTGCGCCAGCTCGCGGTTGTACTTGGTCACCTGCAGCACGAAGGCGGAGTCGCCCGACGCAGCCGCGGCCATCACGGGGTGGATACGCGGGTAGCCGTCGTCCCCCATCACCGCCAGCGCCTTCACAGAGGTCAGCCGGGTGAACTTCTCCTTGACCATTGCAGGCACGGCCACCCCTCCGCCGTCAAGCCCCGCGCGGTGCATGCGCGCCTTGATAAAATCGAAGGGGACCGCGAGCATGAAGGCGCTGCGGGCGGGCGACGCCTCGCGTATGTCGATTACACCCGCCGATCTCATGCCGGAGTAGGCGTTATAGCGCATGAGGCTGGAGGCGTCGAGGGCTTCCTTATACGGGCCCGTCTTCTCGAAGCCCACGAAGTCGCCGGTGAGGGTGGCCATACGCAGCTTCTGGGTGACCACCGCCGCGCCCACGCGCGGGTTGCCCTCCAGGTTCTCCTTGCTCTTCCACATCAGGAACTCCCCGAAGATAAGCCGGTCCTTGCGGCCGTCGGGTGGAGGCTGCAAGGTGACGATGAGCGCCACGTTAGGTTTTCCCTCGGGATCCACCGTGGCCAGGAACTTTGCCGCCATCTCCTCCGCGAACAGCTCGCGGACCTCCTGCGCTAGCTCCATTTCTCAACCTCTCTTCACCGTCGCCGTGGCCCCGGACCAGCGGGCCACGGCTAGCCCCTCCTCCTGCGCCGCCTGCGTCAATGCTACCATTTTCTCCTCCGCGAGCAAGCCCTCCCCCGCAAGCGGGAAGACCATGTCCAGGCGGCTGTACTTGGCCTCGCAGGTGTTGTTGAAGGCCAGAAGGTCGTATCTCTCCACCGCCGGCAGCTCATCCCGGATGAAGCGGGCTATGGCCCGCACGTTGCCGTCAGCATCGGTGTAACCGGGTATCACCGGAGTGCGCACCCACATGGGCTTGCCTCTGCCGGCGATGAGGCGCGCGTTCTCCAGCACGCGCTCCAGGGGCACGCCCGTATATTCCAGGTGCTTTTCCCCGTCCATGAGCTTGAGGTCGTAGAGGACCAGGTCCGCCAGGTCGACCAGCGGCTCCAACCTCTCCCATGCCACCCCCCCGCAGGTGTCTAGCGCCAGGTGGGCGCCTGCCTCCCTAAGGGTCTGCATGAGCGCCAGGGAGAACTCGAGCTGCAGCGCCGGCTCTCCCCCCGACAGGGTCACCCCTCCCCCCGATTTCTCGTAGAAGACGAGGTCGCGCAGGGCTTCGGCGGCCACATCGTCCACGGTCCTCTCTCTTCCGATGACCTCCAGGGCGGCGGCGGGGCAGGCCTCCTCGCACTTCCCGCAGGCATCGCAGAGCTCGCGGTCTATGACCATCCCCCGCGGGGTGAGAGTGAGGGCTCCGTGAGGGCAGGCACGCAGGCAGTCCCGGGCCGCGATACAGCGCACATCATACCACACCAGCTCCGGCCGCCTGGACAACCCCTCCGGATTATGGCACCAGGGGCAGCGCATGGGGCAGCCCTTGAGGAACACGGTGCTGCGGATGCCCGGCCCGTCCTCGGTGGAGTAACGCTGCAGGTTGAATACCGTGCCGCGGATAAGTCCGCGCTCAGAGGTCATGTGACTCCCTGGCGATTATCTCGTCCTGCATCTCCTTGCCCAACATGACGAAGTAGGCGTTGTAGCCGGTCACCCTCACCAGCAGGTTGCGGTATTCGTCCGGCCGGCGCTGCGCCTCGCGCAGGGTCTCGGGGTCTAGGACGTTTATCTGCAACGCGGTACCGCCCTTGTCCCCATAGGCGCGCAGGAAGGCCATGAGCTTTGAGACATGCTCCGAGTCACGCAAGAGCGACGGGCTGAAACTCATGGTGTGCGACGACCCGTTGGGCGCCGTCTCCAGCCCCATCTTGCCCACTGAGAGGATCTCGGCGGTCGGACCCCGTCGGTCCGCGCCGTCCACGGGACCGATGGCGTTGGAGAGGAAGGTCCCCTTCTTCCTGCCGTCGGGGGTCGCAGCGGTGAAGGGAGCGAAGGCGATCCAGTAGTTCCAGGATAGATAGCCGGCCCGGTAGCGCCTGCCCGTGGCGGGAGAGACGTGCGCTGTCACCATGCGCGTCCAGGTCTGCGAGAGGTCCCGGGCTATCTCGTCCGCATAGTCGTCGTCGTTGCCGTACTTGGGCGCCTTGTTGAGCAGGGTCTGGCGCAGTGGTTCGTATCCCTCGAAATTCTCGTGCAGGGCCCGCACCAGGTCCCTCATGGACACCTTGCCATCTTCGTACACCAGTCTCTTCACCGCCGCCAGGGAGTCGGCCGCGGTGGCGAAAGCCACCCCCTCCACGGTGATATAACCATGGCGTGCGCCGCCCTGGGTGACGTCCCGGCCTTTCTCCGCACAGCCTCCCACCAGGGTGGAGAGATACGGTGTGGGCTCGAACTCCGCCCGGATGCGGTCGGCCTCGTCGCTGATGGAGAGCATGTGGTCGATGAGCGCCGCTAGCTGGGTATCGAAGGCGGCCTTGAACTCCGTCCACGAGCCGAAGCTCTCAGGTTTACCGGTATCGGGGCCCAGGCGCTTGCCGGTGGCCTCGTCGCGGCCGCGGTTGAACACCAGCTCCACCGCTTTAGCCAGGTTGAAGTTCACGTCCACCGTCCCCGAGCGGTCGTCACCTTGCAGGGTGTTCTCCAGGCACCCCACGGGTGCGTAGTCCCACAGCCTGTCCTCTGGCAGTCCCTGCCAGGCCAGGCCACGTATGGAGTTCTCGTCGAAGTTCATGAGGAAGGGTGAGCCTTGTGCCCGGGAGACCATCTCCGCCACCCGGCGCAGCAGCGGCTCCGGGGTGCCGGCATGCAGGCGGATGTTGGGCTTGGGCTCGAGCATGTTCATCTCCTCGATGACATCGAGTATGAGCCAGGTGAGGCGGTTGGATGCGTCGTTGCCCTCGGCGTCGATCCCGCCGATGGTCACCAGCTGCCCGAAGCCGGAGTTGATGCCCTGGTTGGTCATGACCCGGCACTGGAAATCGTAGGCGTAGTTGTGCTTGATCCAGTAGCACTCGAGGAGTTCCTTGGCCCAGGCCTCGTCTATCCTGCCGCCGTCCAGGTCCGCTTGCAGATACGGGTACAGGTACTGGTCGATACGGCCATGGGACAGGCCCGCGCCGGGATAAGACTCCGCCGCCATGACGAGCATGTGGGTGAGCCACAGCGACTGCAGCGCCTCGTGGAAGGTCTCCGCGGGCTCCCAGGGCACCTTGCGGCAGATGCGCGCGATCTCGCGCAGCTCATCCGCCCGCGCCGTGTCATTTTCCTCGACGGCAAGCCTCTCCGCCTCTTCGGCATAGCGCGCGGCGACGCTGCGTGCGGCCTTGCAGCAGACCATCAGCGCGCGCAGGAAATCCTTCTTCTCCACCTCCAAGGCCTCGGCCTCGAGTCTCTCCAGCTCCGCGTAGATGCCCGCGAAACCCTCCCGCAGCACGCGCGGGTAATCGGGGATTATGTGGCCGGGCACGGCGCCGGCGTTGCCGATGCCCAGCTCGTTGATCTCTGCTCCCCTCTTCCACCAGCTGTCGACGTCCCTGTTCCATTTCTTGCTCTCTCCGCGGTCGTGGCACTTGGAGAGGGCGGTGTTGAACTGGCCCCCCACGATGAGCTCGCCCTCCAGTAAATGGACTGGCAGGTATCTCTCGCAGACCTCCTTGAAGAAGAGCGCCCGCCGCATGACCAGGGAGTGGTCCCAGAAACCCGGCGGCAGCTCCACCTCGCGCGCCATCACCCGCAGCGATTCGCAGAAGGCACCCATGAAGGGTACCATCTCGGGGATGATGCCCCAGTTCACCGGCGAAAAGACCACGTCCCATTCCGTGCCGGTGGTGAAGGGCATGACCTCGTTGCGGAAATAGGGGCGGTCAGCGATATGGTAGTACTCCTCGCGCAGCCGCCTCACGCGCGACGAGAGCTTCTCCGACGCGTTCCAGATCTGTTGGGGCGCTATGACCTCGGTGTCTCTCATCCTCTCACCCACCTCCCCAGCGACGGCCTTTATCGGGCCCTATGTCTCCTGCACTGCTATACCATCCAAATATTAAGTCACCGCACTCACGCCGGGAATGATCCCCGTCAGCAGCTATATTATCCTCTGGAACTGCCAGTCCAGCATGGATCCGCCCACCTCCAGCAGGCGCAGGTCCGTCAGCATCCTGGCGATGGTGGCGTCCGCCTCGAGACCCGCCTGCGCGGCCGCCGCGCGCAAGGACCCCACCCATGCCGGCAGCGTCTTACCGAAGAACAGCAGAAGTTCCATGAGTTCCCTTCCACCGCCCCCGGAACCGAAGGCCAGCTCCACCAGGCGTTCCCCCACCACCCGGTAGGCCGTGGCCTCCACCTTTCTCTGGGCCAGGTCTATCCTCAGGTCGGGTGGTATCTCCGCCGGCTCGAGTTCCGACACCAGCAGGTGGTGGAGGCGCTCCATGAAGGCCAGGACCACCGGGATGATCACCGCGCGCTCCCAGAGGAAGACGGAGCGGGATATGCGCTCGTGCCCCCAGCCCTCCTCTCCCAACACGTTTGCGGCGGGCACCCGCAACTCCTCCATGACCACCCTGCCGTGCGGCGCGGTGGAGAGGAAATCCAGGGCCAGTTCCTCCACGCGCAGCCCCTCACCCTTCTCCGCCAGGAAAGCAGTGAGCCCGGCACAGCCCGCATCGGGGTCAGTGGAGGCGATGACGGTGAAGAGGTCGGCCACCGGACCGTTGGTGATGGGCTCCTTGGTGCCCGCGAGCACGTAGTCTCCGTTGTCCCTCACCGCTCTCGTGCGCATGCGCTTCGGGTCGCCGCCGCTCCCCGGTTCTGATATGGCGGCCGCGCCGATACGCTCACCCCCACACAGGGAGGGAAGGTACCGCTCCTTCAGCGACTGCGAGCCGAAGAGCTCCAGGGGATAGGCACAGAGGATGACGTGGTCTACCAGGCTGAGGGCGAGGCCAAGGTCGCACCCTTCCGCGGCTAATATGGAAGTTCCCTCCACGAAGCTCGCGGCACCCTCTCCGCGGCCGCCCCACTCCTCCGCGATCATCGCGCCCGCGAGCCCCAACCCGGCCAGCTCTCTCCATAGCGCCCGGTCGAACCCTCCCAGGACGCTCCTGGCCTCGAGGGTGGGGAATACTTCCTCTCGCGCGAAAGACCACAGTTCCTCCGTGCTCATGCCGGACTGCCTCTCTCCTCTCTCCTGCCTGTCCCCGCCATCCAGGTGCCCCAGGTCATTTCCATCATAGCCTCATGCTTCAGGCGTTCGCAATCAGGCAAATCCTGCATGGCCAAATACGCTTATGGTTTCGAGGTCTATCGCGAGGCAAGAGAGGCCGGTTCTTTTCACGGGGCGCTATGATTTTCAGGGAGAGATACCCAAGGGGGTGGACGGAATTGAAGCGGTCAATGTCATCAGCAGCGTTCTTGATATTGCTGGCGATAACGCTCCTCTCCTCCTGCCAGCCGCAGGAGCTCGGTCACGGGCAAGTACTGGAGAGGACCAGAAAGGCGTTGGAAGGCATAGATTCGTAAGGCGAGGTCATCTACCATAGTGAGACTTCTGCTTCACAGGATATCCGGTCAATGAGTATCATGGAACGCGACGGATTCAACAGTAGCTTGCATTTATATACAAAGGACTCTCAGACATCGGATATCTACATGCTGAATACAGAAAGCATAACCTACGGTGGCTGTCTGTATGCAAGAAACCTGCAAGCAGATGCAAAGTGTAAAAGGAGCCCGAGAGGCCATGGTATGTGCCAGCATCGGAGAGGCTCTCGATGCTATTTGATGCCATCTTAACGGACTGCGAGATCGACGGTATGGCCATTGGCGACTTGGTGGCAGCGACGTTTATCGCCTTCACTTCGTGCCCCGCGAAGACGAGTCCGGTTTTTTTCATATCCGACGGCGAGTTCTTGAGCAAGGAGCTGTAGATCGCCGCGGATTACTCCTAACCGGTCAGAATACTGGAAATCTACTCCTCTGGGCCTGAAGGTTCTAGTTCAACGGTGGGAAGAACGGTCAAGAAGATTTACAGGATCGACGAATCTTTCGAGATCGCTCCGCCCATCTGATCCGCTTCCAGCAAGAAGAGGCAGAATCGCCCTTGCTCCTACCACCTTCATAACGCAAGAAGTGATATGCCAACAGCATCCGCTCATCGACTCTTCGGATGAAGATCAGGCGCGGATGGCGTCGTTGAGCTGCTCGGTGTACTCGATGAGCTCGCGCATGGAGCCGAACTCCTCGCTGGCGAAGCAGAACTCCTCCGACCACCGGTTGAGGCGCATGCTCTCCCTCTCCTCGGCCGAGAAGGTGCGCAAAAAGGTCTGGTAGAGCTCGGTGCCGCGGAAGACCACCAGGGGGAAGAAGGTGGCCTCCCTGATGCCCTCGGCGCGCAGCGTCTCCACCGTGCTCTCCATGGAGGCGCGGCTCTCGCCGGGGAGGCCGGCGATGAAGGTGAGGATGGGATTCAGCCCGTACGCGCGCGCCGCCCGCACCGCCCCCAGTATCTCCTCCCGGGTGGTTCTTTTCTTCACCACCTCGCGCAGGATGCGGTCGTCCAGGGATTCCGCGCCCAGGGCAACGCTGTCGAAACCGCAGTCCCGCAGGCCCTCCAGCACCTCCGGGGTGAGGGAATCGGCTCGGGTCTGGATGTGGTAGGCGTAGGGCACCTCCTTCACCGTGGCCAGCAGGGAGCGCAGGCGGGGGCGGTTGAGGGCGAAGGTGGCGTCGCCGAAGAAGAAGGAGCGGTCTCCTTCCGTAAAATTCTCCCAGCAGTAGTCGAGCACCTCGC
>CAYPZH010000027.1:7759-15595 GCA_964415205.1 uncultured Actinomycetota bacterium
GGGAATGGAAGCATACCTTTCTTTTCCACACCGCGGGGTCGAGGCAGAAGGTGCATTCTTCCGGGCAACCGCGGGAGGTGAGGAAGCCGCTGCCCGGGATGTAGTCGTCGAGGGGGTTGAGGGCTTTGAGCAGGCGGTGGCGCTCCTTTATCCTGAACTCCTCCGCCACGGTGTAGATGTGGGGGAAGATATCCAGCTCGCGCTCCCTTACGCGGTCGGGGTTGTGGACGATCTTGCCCCCGCCGTCGCGCCAGGTGAGCCCGGATATGGACGAGAAGTCCTCTTCTCCCCGCCCCAGAGCCTGCAGCAGCTCCAGGGCCGTCCACTCCCCCTCGCCGCGCACTACGAAGTCGGCCGCCCCGTCCTGCATGATCTCCCGCGGATGCATGGTGGAATAGACGCCGCCGGCCACCAGCCTGGCCCCGGGAGCCATCTCCTTGATACGCTGCAGCAACTCCCGCGCGTGCAGGGCCACGTAGTAGATGGAGATGGGGAAGAGCACCAACTCCGGCTTGGCGCGCGCCAGGGACACCTCCAGGTTCTCCTGCATCAGCCGCAGGGCGTCCTCTCCGCCGATGGGCGCGGTGGAGACGGCGTCGTCGGGAAGCCCCTCCTCGACCTCCCTGAACAGCGACTCCTCCGTGAAGACGTCGGCCATGAGGTTGAGGACCTCCAGGTCCACCCCCCGGCTTTTGAGGAAGGAGGCCACGTACATGGCGCCGTATTCCGGCACCAGCAGCGCCTTGTTGCGCACCGCCCAGTAGCGCACCTGGAACAGGGGCCAGGGCTTGGTCTCCATGAGGCCGAAGCCCCAGGCGTCGGAGATTATCGCGGCCCTGGGCATCCTCTCAGCCATGTATCGGTGATCCGCCCCTTCCTTATCCCGTCAACCCAGAATGCGCTCGACGCAGAGGATGGCGGAGCGGGAAGCGCCCTCGATGGCCAGCCCCCGGCCCAGGTAGGTGTCGCCGGCGAAGAAGAGCCCGTCCACCGCCGGCGCCTGCACGTCGGGCTTGAAATCGCCCGTGAGGCCTGGCTTGCGGGCGAGACCGTCACAGCCGGTGGTGAAATAGGGCAGCGCGAACTCCACCTCGTCCTCCGCGAAGGAGTATAGCTCTTTCACGTCCTCCCAGTGCTGCTCCATGAGGCGCGCCAGGTTGAACTTGTCCTCCAGCTCCCATGGTTCCGCCACGTTGTCCGTGACCAGCAGGTAGCGGTCCGCCGGCGCTACCCCCGGGTCGAAGGCGGTGGGGGTAAAGGCCTGCAGGGGCAGCCCGGTGCGGGGCGACTTGAGAGCGGACATGAACACCTGGCGCTCGTAGAGGGGCCGTCGCGTGGCGATGATGTACCCCAGTAGGCCGGTCCTCTCACCACGTATGTCCTCGACGCGCTTCAGCCACCATCCCGGCAGGGGAGAATAACGGCGGTCGAAATCCAGCACCTTGTCCAGGTGCCAGATGGGAAGGGCCAGGACCACCAGGGGCGCCGATATGAAGTCGGTGGAGACGAACCGCCACTCCTTCGCGATGGGATTTGCTCCCTTGCGGGCCACCTTCACGCCCGCCACCCTTTTGCCCTCGAAGACCACCTGTTCAACGCGGGCGCCCAGTCTAATCTCGCCTCCCAGTTCCTGGAAGGCCTCCACCATTGGGCCGATGATGCCTCCCATGCCCCCCCGGGGATATGCGGCGATGAGCACCGCCCTGCCCTTGGCCAGCGCCTCCCTGGCGATGTAAAGGCACTCCCCCGCGGACTGCTCCCGCACGTCCGGTATGGTGGTCATGATCATGGTCATGTTCTCCCATACCTCGCGCAGGTTGCCCTTCATCCCCTTGGAGTCCAGCCACTCGCCCATGGAGCGGTTGTCCCACTCCCTGAAGTAGGACTCATCCAGGGCGGCGATGCTTATCATGAGGTCGATGAAACTCTGTTTCTCTTCGTCCGTGAGCTGGATATAGGTCTGCATGTCGTGCCACGACCCTTTGTCGTAGAGGTCGAGGGTGACCGAGAACCCGGCCCACTCGAACTCCTTGCCCACGCGGGTGCCGAGCTCGTGGCAGTATCCCTTTTTGCCCATCTCGACCATGTGCAGGCCGATGTCAACCTTGTATCCCCCGGGCAGTTCGTAGGACTGCATACGCCCCCCCGCCCTGGGGTACATCTCCAGGAGCAGTGTCCTCCTGCCCGACTGCTGCAGCTGCGCGGCAACGCCCAGCCCGGCGATGCCAGCTCCCACCACTATCGCGCCGTAATCGCTCATCTCGCCTCCCGTCTCGGCCACCCCTCCCAGGAACGCTGTAACCTTGCCCCGGCGCGGTCGGGGGTGACCCCACGCCGCCCGTAGCGGCACCGCCCGCACCATCCTCGCGGGGGGTTCATCCGCCCGCCATGCGGGAGAGGATGAAGACCTCTTCGCCGTCCTCCAGCTCCTCGTCCTCTTCCGCGAAGGGAGCGCCCTTCCTGCCCACCTTGACCATGGGATGGAACCGTTCCTCTCTCACGTCCCACATGTTCGTGGGCAGGCGCTGCGCGAACTCCCTTCCGATGAGCAGGAGGAGGTCGCCCACGCGAGCGCCATCCGGCAGCTCGTACTCCATCTCCTTAACCCCGGTATAGCGTCTGACTATGCCGGTGAAGTATGCCTTGACCCGCATGTCCCTTTCTAGAACTTGCCCATGAGCAGGCGGCTTATGATCATCTTCTGGATCTCGGAGGTGCCTGCCCCGATGGTGCCCAGCTTTGCGTCCCTGAGGGTGCGCTCCACCGGGTATTCGCGGATGTAGCCGTAGCCGCCGAAGATCTGCACCGCCTCGTTGGCCACCTTGACGGCGTTCTCGGTCACGCTTAGCTTGCACACACAGGCCTCCAGCATCGCCGGGATGCCCTGGTCCTTCATCCATGCCACCTTGTAGACCAGCAGGCGCGAGGCGTCGAGCAGGCATTTCATCTCCGCGATCTTGAAGGCCACCGCCTGGAACTTGCCGATGGGGCGCCCGAACTGCTTTCTCTCCTTGGCGTATTCGATGCAGCGGTTTATGTTGCACTCCATGCCCCCCACCGCCGGCGCCACCATGATGGCCCGCTCCCACTCCAGGGTTGCCTTGCCCACGCCGTAGAACCCGTCGCCTTCGGCCCCGAGCATGGCTGATGCAGGAACACGGCAGTCGTTAAAGGCGAGCTCCGCCGTGGGCGAGGTACGGTTGCCCATCTTGTCCAGCTCGCGGCTGACCTCGAAACCGGGGGTCTCGCGGTCCACGATGAAGGTGCTGATGCCGGCGGCTCCCTTTTCCTTGTCCGTGACCGCGACCACGATACACAGGTCGCATATGGGGCCGTTGGTGATGAACATCTTGGAGCCGTTGATGACATAATCGTCGCCGTCTCTGACCGCCGTGGTCTTTACCGAGGCGGCATCGGATCCCGCGTCGGGTTCCGTGAGACCGAAGCAGCTTATCTTCTCGCCCGTGCTGATGGGCGGGAGGTAACGCTTCTTTTGCTCCTCCGTGCCCATGACCCAGATGGGAACCGCGCCGATGATGGTATGGGCGCCCCAGGAAAGGGACACCCCCGCGTCCCCCCCGCCGGCGCAGAACGCGTCCATGGCGATGGCCGTGTCCAGGGCCCCCGCGCCGGAGCCCCCGTATTCCTCGGGGAAAGGCAGGCCCAGCAGGCCCATTTCCCCCATCTTCTTCCATCCGTCCCAGAAGAACTCGCTCTTGCGGTCGTACTCCTCGGTGAAGGGCTCGATCTCCTTCGCCGCGAAATCCTTCACCTCCTTGAAGAACGCCTTCTGTTCCTGAGAGAGCTCAAAGTCCATCTCCTACCTCCTCTTGACTCATCCGATCCTCTGTCGAGAACCCTCCCTCCGTTCCTTTCCTCTTCTTGCCGCCGGTTATGGCGGCGCCGGTGAACTCGTGGTCGGCCGCGGCCCGGCAGTTCCGCTGGGCTCCCGTACGCGGGAAGCCACGCATATCTTAAACCCGTCAGCGCGCCAGGAGGGCACGGGCCATGACTATCCTCTGGATCTGGTTGGTGCCGTCCCAGATCTGGTTTATCTTTGCGTCGCGCATATATTTCTCCACCGGGTAGTCCCGCATGTACCCGTAGCCCCCGAAGACTTGCACCACGTCGGTGGTGACGCGCATGGCCATGTCCGAGCAGAAGGTCTTGGCGTAAGCGGCCTGGCTGGAGAAGGGCATGTCCTGCGTCTCCATCCAGGCGGCTTTCATGTACATCAACCGTCCCGCCTCGATGTCCATGGCCATGTCCGCCAGCATGAACTGCACCGCCTGGTTCTCGGCGATAGGCTTGCCGAACTGCACCCGCTCTTTGGCGTATTCCACCGCCGCCTCCATGGCGGCCCGTGCTATCCCCACCGAGTTGCAGGCGACGCTGACCCTGGCCTTGTCCAGGGTGATCATGGCGATCTTGAAACCCTTGCCCTCCTCGCCCAGGAGGTCTGCCGCGGGTACGCGGCAGTCGGAAAGGATCACTTCCGAGGTGGCGGATGCCCGCACCCCCATCTTGCGCTCCTTCTTGCCCCCGCTTATCCCTGGGTTGTCCTTCGGGACCAGGAAGCACGAGAGGCCGCGCACCCCTCGCGAGGGGTCTGTGGACGCGAAAACGGTGGTGAGGTCGGCCATGCCCCCGTTGGAGATGAAGCACTTGGTGCCGTTCAAGACGTAATCGTCCCCGTCGCGCACCGCGGTGGTCTTCACCCCGCCCGCGTCCGAGCCCGCGCCCGGCTCGGTGAGGGCCATGGCCGCCAGCGAGGGGCGCGAGGTCAGCTCGCCGAAATACTTTATCTTCTGCTCCTCCGTGCCCGCCACCAGCAGCGGGGTAGTGCCCAGGTTGTTTGCGCCCAGGATGGTGGCGAAGCCGCAGCACCCCCAGGCAAGCTCCTCGCCCACGATGCAGGCGGTGAGGAAGTCCATGCCCTGGCCGCCGTATTCCTCGGGGACGTAGAGATAGGTCATGCCCGCCTTGAAGGCGGTCTGGATGAAATGTTCGGGGTACTTCTCCTCCTCGTCGTACTCAGCGGCTACGGGCCGTATCTCCCTTTCCGCAAACTCGTGTGCCACCAACTGGATGGCTTCCTGTTCTTCGCTCAGCTCAAACGAGATCACTTGCCGTTACCTCCCTGCATTTAACAAGACCACACCGGCCGCGTGTCTATTCATCCTGAAGCGGGCTGCTACCTGCCCCTGAACTCGGCCCTGCGCTTCTCCTTGAAGGCCGCCATGCCCTCTTTCTGGTCCTCGGTGGAAAAGAGCAGCGAGAAGCATTTTCGCTCCAGTGAGAGGCCGGAATATAGGTCGATGTTGAGCCCGTCGTTAACGCAGGCCTTGGCGCATGCCAGCGCCACCGCGCCGTTGCGTATGCATTTGCGCGCCAGTTTTTTCGCCTCCTCGAGCAGGTCCGCCTCCGGCACCACCTTGTTCACCAGCCCCATCTCGCGGCAGGCCCCTACGTCGAAGAAACCGCCGGTGAAGATGAACTCCTTGGCCCGGTTCGGGCCGATGAGGCGTGGCAGCCTCTGTGTGCCCCCCGCTCCGGGTATGATGCCCAGGGTTATCTCCGGCATACCGAAGACCGCCGTCTCCGAGGCCACGATCATGTCGCAGACCAGGGCCAGCTCCGTGCCTCCCCCCAGCGCATAACCGTTTACCGCAGCGATGACCGGCTTTGGAATGCGCTCTATCTTCTCGAAGCCGGAGAGGTCCGCGCCGTACGCGGTGAGCATATCAGGAGCGTACTTGCCCGACATCTCCTTTATGTCGCCCCCGGCGGCGAAATCGCCCTCTCCCCCGGTGACGATGACCGCCCTCACCGCGTCGTCCCTGGCCAGCATGTCGGCCGCATCGCCCAGCTCGGCGATGAGCTCAAGGTTGAGCGCGTTCTTAGCCTCGGGACGGTTGAGTCGCAGAACGGCGATCCCCTCCTCGTCCGTCTCCACCACCAGGTACTTGAACTCCATGCGACCTCCTCATCTATGCTCGTCCCCTCCCGGGAAAGAAAAACGACCTTGCGTGCCTTCACTCGAAGATGTCTTCCTCGTTTTCCTCCGGCTCCTCCGCCGCCCCCGGGGACGCGGTATCCATTTCCTCCTCATCCTGCCGCTCCGCCACCGCCCCCGCGGCCGCGGTCTCTGTCCCCTCCTCTTCCTGACGGGCCTCCTCCCCGGGCACAGGCCCCGCGGCTTCTCCCCCCCCGGCGGCAACCGCGCCCCCCGGCTCCTCTTCCGCCGCCTGCGCCGCGAAACGCCTCAGGGCGGAAGCGGGCTCGCCGCTGGAGAAGCAGGTGGTGAAGCATTCGGTCTCGTACTCCAGTCCACGGCCCAGGTCCATGTCCAGCGAGTGGTTGAGGCAACGCTTTGCCTGGTAAAGTGCGACCCTCCCCCCCGCGGCCAGCCTCTCCGCCAGCTCCTGGACCACGGAGAGCAGTTCATCGGCGGAGACGGCCTCGTTGACCAGGCCCCACTCCACCGCCTGTCCGGCGCCCAGGACCCTGCCGCTATAGACCATATCCCGCGCCCGCCGCAGCCCGATCAACCTCGCCAGCCTCTGGGTACCCCCGCCACAGGGTATCATCCCCAACCTGACCTCGGAAAAGGCGAAGCGCGCCGCCTGCGATGCCACCACCAGGTCGCAGGCCAGGCACACCTCCAACCCCGCCCCCATGGCCACCCCGTTCACCGCAGCGATGGTGGGCAGGGAGAGCTCGGCGATACGGTTGGTAAGGGTCTGGATCTCGCGGGAGCGGCGACGGGCGGCCATGGGGCTGGCGCTCTCCAGGCCTGTCATATCCATGCCCGCGCAGAAGGCGCCCCCCTGCCCCGTCAACACCAGCACCCTTATCTCCGGGTCGGCCTCGGCTTTCGCCAGATAGGTTAGGGTTTCGCGTATCGACTGCGTCGAGAGCGCGTTCATGCGCTCGGGGCGGGAGAAAGTTATCCACCCGGCCGTCTTTTTCTTTTCGAAGAAAACGGTGTTCCCGTCGTCAGGCATGCTTTTTTGATCCTTCTGTACTCCAGCCATGCGACCTAAAGCTTCCAGTAGCTCTCCTGCTTGCCGCCGGAGTAGTCGTAGTAGCCCTTGCCCGTCTTCCTGCCCAGGAGCCCGGCGGCCACCATGCGCTTCATCAGCGGGGCAGGGTTGTACTTGGGGTCGCCGGTGTCGTTATAGATGGCCAGGCAGGCGTTGGAAAGCACGTCGATGCCGGTCATGTCCGCCAGCTCCAGTGGGCCCATGGGGAAATTGAAGCCGAGGCGCATGGCCTTGTCGATGTCCTCGGGTGAAGCCACACCCGCCTCCAGCATCTTTGCGGCCTCGACCCCCATGGCTAGGTAGAGGCGGTTGCAGATGAAGCCGGCATGGTCCTTGAGCACCCTCACCGTCTCCTTGCCCACGGACTGTCCCCATGCCTCCGCCGCTGCCATGGTCTCCTCAGAGGTCTGCAGTCCGCGGATGATCTCGCACAGGCGCATGAGGGGCACGGGGCTGAAGAAGTGAGTCCCCACTACCTTGTCCGGCCGCTTCGTCGCCGCGGCGATGGAGGAGATGGGGATGGCGGAGGTATTCGAGGCCAGGATGGTGTGGGACGGGCATATCCCGTCCAGCTTCCCGAAGACCTCCATTTTGACCTCCAGGTTCTCGAACACCGCCTCGACCACCAGGTCGGCGTCGGAGGCGTCCGCCAAGTCGGTGGTGGTGGAGAGGTTTGCCAGAGCGGCGTCGTGCTGCTCCTGCGATATCTTCTCCTTGGAGAGGAACTTGCCCAGCGAACCCTTGATCGCCTCCAGCCGCTCTCGCACCCGATCATCGTTGTCGGCCAGCT
>CAYPZH010000027.1:15605-22628 GCA_964415205.1 uncultured Actinomycetota bacterium
ATCGCCTCCAGCCCCTTGGCCGTGAACTCCTCCTTGACGTCGTGCATCTTCACCTTATAGCCGGCCGCGGCGGATACCTGGGCGATGCCGCCCCCCATAAGACCCGAGCCGACCACGAAAACGTTCCTGATCTCCATGCTGACCTCCTGGTTATCCGACAACCTGTCGTTTTAGCCTGATAAGCCTGGTTTACTGGGTTTTCACACCGGCGCCTCAGAACGGCGCCAACGGCGCTAAAAGTATATCACGAAGAGCGCGCCCGATGTATAAACGGCGCTAAGGGACGGGGGCGCCGGCGGAAGATGTTGGCCCGCGGCCGTCCGTGCCGTCGGCGGGCGCATGTGATAGCCTGTGCGTATGGGATCAGAGCGCGCGCAGAGAGGAGAGGATCTCCCGGTCATCGACGAGGTGCTGGATGCGATGAAGGCCACGCGTAATCAGTTCGGCACCATCGCGCACATGGGAGGTGATGTGGAGCGCTCCCTTTCCGGCATGCGCGCCCTGAGAGATAGGCTGCAGCTCTTCTCCGCAGACCGCAGCCGGGCCTGGAAAGCGGCGGCCGCGGTAATCGCGGCTGCCGCCGCCCTCAGCTTCGTGCGCGCCTGGTTGAGCTTGGCCAGGGGGTCAGCCCTAAACATCCGCCGTTCATTTCGCATCGGCAAACAGTTCTTTGCGTGACTGATGGTTGTGATATGCAGCCTCTAGGGAAAACCACGATATACGTGTTCAGCAGATCCGCGCTGCTGCATGCCGCGATGCAGCATGCTGATACCCCGACCGATTAGCAATGGCAAGCATATGACGGATGTTAAGGGGTGACCCCGGGGAAGAGGGGGACGTGCGAGAATGTGCTCACGTCGAAGAGTCCCTTGTCCGTCATCTTCAGCTCCGGGATCACCGGCAGCGCCATGAAGGAGAGCGCCATGAACGGGTCGGGAAGGGGGCAGCCCAGCCTCCTCGCCGCCTCCTGCAGTCGCTGCACGCGCTCCCTCACCTCCCGCAGGGGCAGGGTGGACATGAGGCCGCCCACGTCCAGCGGGAGTTCCTCCAGCACCTCGCCGTCCCGCACCACCGCCTGGCCGCCGCCCATCCTCTCCACCGCCCGCGCCGCGGCCAGGATGTCCTCGTCCGAGGCGCCGACCACGACGAGGTTGTGGGAATCATGGGCAACGGTGGAGGCCAGTGCTCCCGCCCGCAGCCCGAAACCGCAGATGAACCCCACTCCCACGTTGCCGCTGCCGCGGTGCCGCTCGAACACGCAGATCTTCAGGAGGTCGCGTGAGACGTCGCATACCGCGAGCCCGCCCTTGACCTTGGGCTTCTCCCGCAAAGTTGTGGTAACGATCTGGTCAGGGACCACCCCGATGATCAGCAGCTCATCGCCAGCCGCCCTCACCTCTATCCCCGCCGTCTTCTCCCATGCGATGTTCATCGCCGCGGGTGCAGCGGGCCCGGGCTTCACCTCCACGATGAGGTCCCCGTCCTCCGCCACCTTCTCCCCGTCCTTGTACACCGAGAGGACCCTGAACCCCTCCAGGTCCTCCACCACAACCAGGTCCGCCTTCCAGCCGGGCACGATCCCGCCCCGTCCGTGCAGACCGAAACGGCGCGCCGTGTTTAAGGTGACCATGCGCACGGCGGTTATGGGGTCCAGGCCCAAGGCCACCGCCCGGCGCAGGATGTGGTCCATATGCCCCTCGTCCAGGAGGTCCTTAGGCTGGCGGTCGTCATCCACGAAGATGCAGCGACTGGCGCTGGCGGCTCCGACGATGGGCAGGAGCGCCTCCAGGTTCCTGGCGGTGGAACCCTCCCTTATATAGATGAACATGCCCTTGGCAAGCTTCTCGGCCGCCTCGTCTTCCGACACGCATTCGTGGTCCGACTCTACCCCGGCCGCGATATACGCGTCCAGTTCGCGGCCGGTAAGCCCCGGCGCGTGGCCGTCGATGGGCAGTCCCCTGCACGCTGCGATCTTGGCCATCACGGCGGGGTCGGCGTTGATCACGCCGGGGAAGTTCATGACCTCCCCCAAGCCGATGACGTTCTCCTCGGCCAGCAGCAGGACGAGGTCCCGGGCCTCCAGGACGGCGCCGGCGGTCTCCATGGGCGTGGCCGGCACGCACGAAGGGAGCATCACGAAGACCTCAAGCGGCAGCCCCTCGCCCAGTCCCATCATGTAGCGGATGCCCTCCATCCCCAGGACGTTCGCGATCTCGTGATAGTCGGTGACCACGGCGGTCGTTCCCGCCGGGACCACCGCGCGCGCGTATTCGGGCAGGCTGACCATGGAGGACTCGATGTGCACGTGGCCGTCGATAAAACCCGGGCAGAGATAAGCTCCCGCGAGGTCCACCTTCCGCTGCGCCGGGCGGTCACCGAACCCGGCTATCCTGCCGCGGCTTACCGCGACCGAGCCCTCCTCCACCACCCCATCGAACACGTCGACTATCACTGCGCCGGTGAGCAGCAGGTCCGCTTCCTTTTCTCCCCGCGCCACCGCCATGAAATCCTCTGCTGGCATGCCATCTTCCTTCCTGCCGTCCCGGCGCTAGATCACCATATCCTCCTCGAGCTCGCCCGGCTGCCTGAGGCCCTCGGCGGGATAAGTCCTCATCTCCAAGATGACCTTCAGGGCCTCGTCGCGCATGGCGTATTCGAAGGCCTGCAAGCCCATCTCCAGGGGGAACCTGCGATCGATGAGTTCCTGCACGTTCACCAGACCCCGCATCAACGCGCGTACGGCCGGCTCGAAAGGTCCGCAGCGCGAACCGACCACCGTGATCTCGTCCACCACCAGGGAGGATATGTCCACGCTCACCTGGTCCACGAAAGTGCTCTTCTGCACGATGGTGCCACCCGGTTCGACCAGGGAACGGGCGAGATGGAACCCCTCCGGGCTGCCCGTGGACTCCACGACCACGTCGAAGCGCTCCGTCCTGTCGAGGTCATTTTCCAGCACCGTCCTGATGCCCAGGCGGTCCAGTATCTTGAGTTTGTGCGCATACCGTCCCACCGCCAGCACCGCGCAGCCGTTCAGCCTTATCACCTGCGCCGCCATGAGGCCCAGCTTGCCGGCGCCGAGCACCGCCACCCTGTCGCTCGGGCTTATATGCACCTGTTCCGTGATGCGGAAGCAGGCGGCCAGGGGCTCGATGAACACGGCGGAGTACAGCGGCAGGGTGTCCGGGATCACGGCCAGGTTGGCGACGGGAAGGGTCATGTATTCGGCGAAAGCCCCGTCGCGCCCGCTTATGCCCAGGGTGGTGCGCTCGCGGCAATGGTTTCCCTTCCCTTTCAGGCACAAGGTACAGACGCCGCACGGGCAGTTGATCTCCCCCACCACCCTTTTGCCCACCAGTTCGGGGTCGTCAGCCAGGGAAACGACCCCCACGAACTCGTGACCTGGTATCCCCTTGAAGTCCATGTAGCCCCTGACGATCTCCTTGTCGGTATTGCAGATACCCGCGGCCATGACCTTTATCAAGGCTTCGCCCGGCTTGGGTTCGGGCACCGGGAGGTCGCTGCGCAGCTCCAGTTTCCCATCATAGAACAGACCGAGCATCGCCGACTTCTCCTCTCTCTTCCTTTCCCTATGGGCCTCTCCTCAACCTGTGGCGTCCTGGAGCGGCGCCGGCGCTTTTCAGCCCGCGCAAGCCTGGCCGTGCCTCGTCTTGCGCCGGGGAGAGCCGCTTCCTTTTCACATATCGATGGCTCGGGGTCCGGTCTTGACCCTGTTTTCAATATACCCCTGCGCAAGCATATTGGAACATGACCTGTGCCGCATGCCGATAAAAGGCACCGCGCCGCTACCTCCGCTCCCTCGTACCCGTGCCCCCCGCGGCCGAGCAAGCTCTTTCTGCATGACGCGGGTGGTAATATACTGTCGATGACGGCTCGCGTTTTTTCACCGGATCGAAAGGGGTGTCTTGACATGATCATCGACGGGCACGTGCATCTGGTGGGGGAGGGCTGGCACGACCGCAGCTTTTTCCTGGGGCAGGCGAGAATGGTCACCGCCATGATGGGCAAGGCTACAGGGGAGATCGCCGACGCAAACCCCATCATCGACGCCTCCTTCCCAACCTCGCCGACACCACGGGCGAGAAACTGCTAGCGACCATGGACGCCGCGGGGGTGGACGTGAGCTGCGTTTTCGCCCAGGACTCCGGCATGGCCGCCGGCGAGCCCGCCGTCTCCCTGGAGGAGCAGAACCGGGCCATCGCGGAGTCTGCCAGGAAATTCCCCGGCCGCCTCATCCCCTTCTTCACCATCGACCCCCGCCGCCCGGAGGGGCTGGACTTGTTCCGGCGCGCGGTGGAGGACTGGGGCATGAAGGGCCTTAAGCTGCACCCGACCTCCGGCTATTACCCCTACGACCCCGTGGTCTATCCCTATTACGAGAAGTGTCTCGAATACGGGATCCCCATCCTCTTCCACACCGGAAGCCAGCCGGCACCCATGAAGTTTCGCTTCACCTTGCCCATCTACGTGGACGACGTGGCGGCGGACTTCCCCGACGTCCCCATCATCATGGCCCACGTCGCACACGAACTGTGGCCGGAGGCCCTGCTGGTGGCCAGCGTGAAGCCCAATATCTACTTCGACTTCTCCGGCTGGCAGATCGCCTTCAACAACCACCCCCAGGATTTCTAACGCATGCTGCGCACGGTGATAGACCACGTCGGCCCCTGGCGCGTCTTCTTCGGCAGCGATGGGCCTTACCTAAACGTGCTGTGCCCCCTGGAGAACTGGGTCAAGGCGGTCACCGAGCCCGACCTCAGCTCCTGCCCCGAGGTATCCTTCACCCCGGAGGAGACGGAGATAATCATGGGCAAGGCCTTCGCCAGGCTGATGGGGTTGTAGGGCCAGGCTCTCATTTGTTGCGTTCCATCCAGGGTTTGCGATTTCGATCTCACGCCACATGGAATGCGACAAATGGGGCCTGACCCCGTTGATTGCATGTGGCACGATCTCGTTCAGACGTGGTTGGCCTCGGCGGGTGCCAGTTCCCCGGTTTCGGCGCTGGCTCTCTCATCCGCACGTTGGCGGCGACGCGCGATGAGGGTGATGATGGAGGGCAGCACCAGCACGCTGGCGAGCATGGACACCGCCAGGGAAAGGGCGGTGATCAACCCGAAGCGCCGGATGGGCATCAACTTAGAGTAGGATATGACCAGGAAGGCTCCCGCCGTGCACATGGTGCTCGCCAGCATGTTCTTGCCCACCCTGACGATGCAGATGTTCAAGGCCTCGGAGACGCTGACCTCTCCCTGCCTGTACTCCTCCAGGAAACGGTGGGTGATGTGGATACCGTAATCGATGCCCATGCCTATGATCATGGACACGATGAGCACGGTGAGCATGTCCAGCGTCCAGCCCATGAGCGATAGGAAGCCAAGCTCCACCGAGATGCCGGCCACCAGCACGCTCAATGTGGCCAGGCCGTAGGTGAAGGAGCGAAAGATGAGGATGAGGAAGAACCCTGAGAGGACCAGGGCCACTATGGACGTCCGGATCTGGGTGGGGACCAGGTTGCCCAGCATGTCCGCAGTGAGGGGCGTGATCCCTCCCACGCTGTATGCGATATCCAGTCCACCGAAAGCGCTGGCCGCCGCCTCGCTCAGGACCCGGTCCTTGTCAACCATCTCCGAGTTGCTGGAGGCGGCATCGCTGAACACGGTGACCAGGGAGGCCTGGTGGTCCTCGGAGACGAGCTTTCCCTCCTGGGCTCCGAAGAGCTCCCCGATGGCGGCCAGGTCCTCCTCGGCCTCTGCCTTTGTCGCGGGAAGCGTGGCCGCGAAGTCAGCGCCCGGTGCGGCCTTTCCCATCTGCAGGCGGTAATCGCTGATGAGCTCGCCGACGCTCGAGCTGCCGTTCTCGCTGAAGTACTGGCTCTGCGCTATCTTCTCCTGGAAGTCGTGCACCGCGGCCATGACCTCGGGCTCGAGCACGTCCCCGGTGAGCAGCACCACGTCCTGCTGTATGCCACCGAAGATATCCTCCTCAAGGTACTGCGCCTGCAGGGAGGGGATGTCCTGGGGCGCGAGCTTCCTGAGGTCGGGGGTGGTGGTCAGCCTGAAGGTGCCCATGAAACAGATGATCACGATGAACGCATATACTATCACCACCGCCACCGGGCTCTCCTGCGCGATGTCCGCTATCCTGCCCAGGAAACGGTCGACGCGAGAGCCACCATACTGGGAGAATATCTTCACCCCGCGCGGCGCCCTGTAGGTGCCCTTGCGCAGCCTGCGCTCCTCGCGCAGGATCATCAGGGCGGGCAGGAAGGTAATGCTGAAGATGAAGCACAAGCCTATACCAGCGGCGGCCATGTACCCGAACTCCTGCAGCACGTCGAAGTCGGAGAAATGGAAGGAGGCGAAACCGAAGACGGTGGTGATGCAGGCGAGGAAGATGGCCACCCCCACGGTGAGCACGGCCCGGTACGCCGACGGGCGGGGCTCTCTGCTCACCCCGAACTCCTCGTAGAAGCGCCCCATCATGTACACCAGGTTGCCCAGGCTTATCCCCAGCACCAGAGGCCCGATAAGCGCGGAGAGCAGGGTGAAGGGGAGCTGGAACCAGCCCATGATGCCGTATATCCACACCGCGGTGAGCGCGATGACCGCCAGCGGCAGCAGCACGTCGGTGAGCCTCTGGAAGGTGAGGTAAAGCAGGAGCATGAGCATGGCCAGGGCTATGAAAGCCATGACCACGGTGCTGGAGACCACATAGTCCTCAAGGTCCTTGTCTATGGAGGGGTCGCCCGTGATATAGACCTTCGCCGGGACCTCCCCCCCCTCGAAATAGGAGAGGAAGAACCCCTCGACCCGGACGGCGTATTCCTTGCGCTGGGCGGAGTCCAGGGAGGGGTTCACCTTGATGAGGACCTTGGCGTAGCGGCCGTCCTCGGAGAGCAGCCCGGCACCCTTTTTTTCCACCGTCCACTTGTAACCCACCGGGTTCGCGAGGTAAGTCTCTACACCTTCCTCTATGATCTGCTCGAAGGGCTTCATCACCCCG
>CAYPZH010000028.1:0-19524 GCA_964415205.1 uncultured Actinomycetota bacterium
CCCTATGGGGGGTCACCTTCTTCCTGCTCGCGCCCGAACACCCCCTGGCTGACGAGCTCACCCGCGGCACGCCCCATGAAAAGGAGCTGGCGGCTTTCCGGGAGAGGCTGCGCGGGGTTTCCGACATCGAGCGCACCGCCATGGATACGGAGAAAGAGGGCGTCTTCACCGGCGCTTACGCCATCAACCCGGTGAACCGAGAGGAGGTCCCCATCTGGGTCGCCAACTTCGTGCTCATGGAGTATGGCACCGGGGCGGTGATGGCGGTGCCAGCACACGACCAGCGCGATTTCGAGTTCGCGCGCAAGTACGGGCTGCCCGTCCGCGTGGTCATACAGCCGGCGGGGGAAGAGCTCGACCCCGGGGAGATGACCGAGGCCTTCGTGGACCCCGGCATCATGGTCAACTCGGCGCGTTTCGACGGCACCGACAGCGAGAAGGGCAGGCTGGAGGTAGTGCCGGACCTCCTCACAGAGCGAGGTTGGGGGAAGCGGACGGTAAACTACCGCCTGCGCGACTGGCTCATCTCGCGCCAGCGGTATTGGGGCGTGCCCATACCCATAGTGTATTGCGAGGAGTGCGGCACCGTGCCCGTGCCCGAAAAGGACCTGCCGGTGCTGCTCCCCGAGGACGTACAGTTCGTCTTCGAGGGCCCCTCTCCCCTGGAGCGCTCGCAGGAGTTCCGTTATGTCACGTGCCCCTCCTGCGGGGGGCCGGCGGAACGGGAGACGGACACCATGGACACCTTCGTGGATTCCTCCTGGTACTACATACGCTACGCCAGCCCACGGGACGGCACCCGGGCCTTCGACCCGGAAGCGGTGAGCTACTGGCTTCCCGTGGACCAGTACATCGGGGGCATAGAGCATGCCATCATGCACCTGCTTTACTCACGCTTTTTCACCAAGGTCCTCAAGGACCTGGGGCTGGTCGATTTCGACGAGCCCTTCACCAACCTCCTCTGCCAGGGGATGGTGGTCATGGGAGGGGCCAAGATGAGCAAGTCCAAGGGTAACATCATCACCCCCGACCAGTTCTTCGAGCTCTACGGGGCGGACACCCTGCGACTGTTCATCCTGTTTCTGGGTCCTCCCGAGGCGGACAAGGAGTGGAGCGAGTCGGGGATAGACGGGGCGCACCGTTTCCTCAACCGCGTGTGGCGGCTGGTTAACAGGTATCTGGATATACTCACCTTCAAGACCCAGCCGGTCCCGCATGACTCCGAGGCGCTGCGGAGCCTCTCCTACCTCACCCACTCCACCATCAGGAAGGTCACGGCAGACATCGAGCGCTTCGCCTTCAACACCGCCATAGCGGCCATCATGGAGTTCACCAACGGACTCTACAAGCTCATCGAGGAAGCCCCGGACGCCTTCAACACCTACGAAGGGCACGAGTCCATTCGCAGCCTGGTCCTTTTGCTCGCCCCCTTCGCTCCCTTCATTGCCGAGGAGTTGTGGGAGGAGATGGGAGGGGAGTTCAGCGTGCACACACAGGCGTGGCCGGAATACGACGCCGAACTGGCCGATGCCAAGCGTATAACCCTGGTGGTGCAGGTAAACGGCAAGGTGAGGGAGCGCATAGAAGTGGACGCGGGCATCTCCCGCGAGGACATGGAAAGAACGGCCATGGGGTCGGCGCGCATACAAGACCTCGTCAATGACAAGGAAGTAGTCAAGATCATCACCGTGCCGGGCAAACTCGTGAACATAGTGGTACGCTGAACTACCTCGCAGCCCGGCCTCACCCTGTTGCGCAGAGTCGGACTTCGCCCGCGGCACCCGCGGCCGCGGCACGGACCCAGGAAAAGATGCCGGAGCGTTTTCTCGACTTCCTGGACAGGCTTTTCGGCCTCCCGTACTGGCAGCTCGCCCTCCTCGCACTGATCGTGGCGGGCATGGCCGTAGGTGGGTATTTCGCCCTGCGGCCGCCTTCCCGCCCCGCCGTCGAACTGGTGAGCGCGGAGGAATCCGCGGTCTCCGCCGAAAGGCAGGGGATGACCGTTTACGTGGCTGGGGCCGTCGCCAACCCTGGCGTGGTGCTGCTCGCGCAAGGCGACCGGGTGATCGACGCCATCGAAGCGGCGGGCGGGCCCCTGCCAGAGGCAGACCTCGAAGACCTTAACCTAGCCCAGCCGGTGCAGGACGGGCAGAAGATAGAAGTCCCCGCCCTCGGCTCTCCCGGAAACTCACCGCAGAACGGCGGTGGGGAGAGTGAGAAGGTCAACCTCAACAACGCCGACCGTGAGCTCCTGGAGAGGCTCCCCGGGATCGGACCTACGCTTGCGGAACGCATCATCGCCTACCGCGAGAAGAACGGCGGCTTCAGAAGCGTGGACGAGCTGGAAAAGGTGGCGGGCATCGGCAAGAAAAAGCTGGAGGAGATCCGCGACCTGGTGGAGATATGAAAAGCTGTCGCGATGGTGCCATGCCGGGCAAGAGCTCAGACGGGCAGGCCCCGTTCGGGCCAAGAGATGCGCGCCTGAAAGGTGCGTGGGGACTGAGGGGCGAGTGAGGGAGGCATTCCTGCGCGGCCGCCTGCTCGCGGCCGCTTGCGCGGCGGCCCTGGGCGGCGTAGCGGGGAAAGCGGGGGTCTCGCCGCTGTGGTTCCTCGTGCCCGCTTCGGCCGTCTGCCTTTTCGCCCTGTACGCACGGCGGCGCGGGTGGAGGGCGGGTTGGTCCCTGGTGTGCCTGCTGCTGCTGTTATCCGGGCTGTATGCGGGGCATCAACGCGCTTCGAGCTGGCGGGGAAGGGGAGGCCTGGTGGAGGCGGTCTGCCTGACGGGCGAAGTAGAGGTAGGATGCCGGGGCGGGCGGGACGAGGCCATCGAGCTCTTCGCGGTGGAAGAGGTGCATGAGGGGGGGTCGGCCAGGAGCGGAGACCGCTACCTGCTGCGCCAGATGGACGAAGACGGGCCCCAGCTACGGTGGGGGGACAGGCTGAGCGTAAAAGGGACGCTCTTCCTCTTCGGGAAGGAGTCGGGGGGCGTAGGCGGAAGCCTGGTGGCCGAGGATATAGAGGTGCTGTCGCACACCTCCAATCCCCTACTGCGGCTGGCCCTCGCCTACCGCCGGGTCTTTACGGCGCAAGCGCAAGGGCTGGGGGACGCGCCGGCGGCGGCTCTTGTCCAGGGCATGGTGCTCGGAGATTACCGCCAGCTCGGCGCGGGCGACCTCAAGGCCTTCAGGCTTACCGGGCTCATACATCTGTGCGCCGCCTCCGGGCTCAACCTGGCCATCCTGGTGGCGTTCATAGCCTGGCTGGGGCGCAGGTTCCGGCTGCCGGCGCGGGCGATAATGGCGGTGCAAGCTCCCGTGCTCATCTGCTACGCCCTTGCGGTGGGTCTGTCGGTCCCCGTAGTCAGGGCCACGGTGGTGGCCTTGCTGGCCGTGGCGGCTTTCCTTCTCGGCAGGGATTTCGACCTCCTGCCCGCCATGGGAGCCGCGGTCCTCTACCTGGTGTGGGAAGACCCCGGGGCGGCTGCGGGGGTGAGCTTCCAGCTGTGCTTCGCGGCGTCCCTGGGCATGGCCCTCTTTCACCGTCCCCTGCGCGGGACGGTGGGGGCTGGCAAGACAGGGGTGGTTGAGATGCTGGCGGCCACCCTGGCCGCGCAGCTGGCCGTGGGCCCCATCCTTCTCTGCCACTTCGGCGAGGTGTCCGTGCTGGCGCCCGTCAGCAACCTCCTGGTGCTGCCGCTGGTGCCGGCGGTGATGGCCCTGGCCATGCTCTCGGCCTTGCTGGGCGCCGCCGGACTCCCTCTTGCCGGCGTGCTAATGCAGGCGGCGGGGCTGCTCGCCCGGGGCATCCTCAACGTTGCGCATGCCCTGGCCTCACCGGCATGGGCGGCTATATGCATCCACGGCTTCTCTCCTCTGTGGACGGCCGCATATTATCCGGCGCTCGCAACCGCTCTGCTGGCGCGCGGCGGGTGGAGGCGGGCGGGGCGCGCGGTGCTTGCGTTGTTGCTGGCCGCCGTCCTCTGCGCGGGCCTGCTTCCGCACGCGGGCGGGCTGGCCGCCGACGGGGGGACGCGCATCACCTTTATCGACGTGGGTCAGGGGGATGCCACCCTGCTGCAGATGCCCTCGGGGGCCACGGTGCTGGTGGACGGCGGCCTGGAGGAAAGGGTGCTGGCGTCGGACCTGCTGGCGCGCGGAGTGCGCCGCATCGACGTGGTGGTGATAAGCCACCCGGATGCAGACCATATCGGCGGCCTGGAGGGGGCGCTGGAGAGGTGCGAGGTGGGCATGGTCGTTCACCCTGCCACGAAAAGCAGCGGTCAAGCGGGCAGGCTTCTGGCCATGGCGGAGGAGATGGGGGTGGAGGTGCATATCATGCGGGCGGGAGACAGGCTCGGTCTCAGCGACCTGCAGCTCACCGCGTACGGACCCCCGCAGGACATACCGGATGATGTGGACACGAACGAATATTCTCTGGTGCTGCGGGCCGAGGGTGCGGGGTTCTCCCTGCTCCTCACCGGTGACGTGGAAGAGGAGGGGGAGGGCATGCTCCTGCGCGGCGGGGCGGAGCTGGAGAGCGATATCCTCAAGGTGCCTCATCACGGTGGTTTCTGCGAAGTCAACGATGATTTCTTTGCGCGCGTGGACCCCGAGATAGCGGTGATCAGCGTGGGCGCCGACAATCCCTACGGCCATCCTTCCGCGGCCACCGTCGCGTCCCTGGAGCGCGGAGGGTGCGCCGTCTACCGCACCGATGAAAGCGGTGATATAGTTGTCCATGTGGCACAGGGCGGCTACCGGGTAGAACGCGAGAGAAGGTAGCCGCAGGATACTGTGTGCTTCTGGAGGAGTCTCTATGAACCCGACCGCCGGGGCCGCGGTCCTCCTCATCCACGGCAACCACCGCCTCCTGGTAGAGGAAGAACTGAAGAAGGTGCGCTCCAGGATATCGGAAGCTGGCGAAGACGAACTCATCCTGGACGTCTTCGAGGCGGGTTCCGATAGCTTGGACGACGTACTGCGGGCGGCGGAGACGCTCCTTTAGGGAACTTTCAAAATATTTTAATACATATGTAACCCCAGGTAACAAACCCCCCCACCCAACGCAGCCGAGGTGAAGAGACTGGCCCGCTACCTGGAAGACCCCGCCGAGACCTCGGTACTGGTACTGTCGGCGGTGGACCTCAAGCCTTCTTCGTCGCTGTTGAAGGCGGTGCAAAAGACGGGCAGGGTGCGGGAGGTGAGCAAGCGCAGAGACCAGATACCCGGCTGGATCCGCGGCCGTTTCAAGGAGAAGGGCATGCAGGTATCGGGCAAGGCCCTTGCATACCTGCAGGAAGCCCTGGGAGAGGACCTGCTGGCCATAGAGGGAGCGGTGGAGAAGCTGAGCCTCTACCACGAGGGGGCGGAGGCGGTGGAGCTGGACGACGTGGTGGCCTTGGTCGCCCCCTCGGCCGAGAAGTCCCTCTTCGAGCTGATCGACCGGGTGGCGCTGGGAGATTCCGACCAGTCCCTTAAGCTTTTACGTCGCCTGCTGCAGCAGGGGGAGAAGGCCACCTATATCCTCAGTGCACTGGCCAGGCGCTTCAGGCTACTGTTGCTCTACCGCGCCCTCCGCCAGGACGGCCGCCAGGATGCGGAGATAGCCGACTACCTGAAACTGCCCAAGAACCAGGTATGGATGGTGGGCAAGAAGTTCAGACCGCAGGCTGCCAGGCTGAAGGAGGAGGTCCTGCAAGAGGCCCTGCACCTGCTGGTCGAGGTGGAAATGGGCATCAAGACCGGGGAGTTGGAGGAAGAGTTCGCGCTGCAGCTGGCGGTTTCCGGGCTTTCCGCCCTGGCCGCAGGCGGGAAAGCTCCCGCTGCCTTATCCCTCCGCGAGACCTGAGATATGCCGCCGCTTTCGACGCTTGCGGAAAAGGCTTGACCTCTATACATTAATATGCAATAGTTTGCATATTAATGTATAGAGAAAGAAGGAACCCGGCATGAAAGTAGGCATTATTGGCGCTTCCGGCTACACGGGAGCTGAATTGTTGCGCATCTTGCACGGGCATGACCAGGTCGAGGTGTCCTACGTGAGCGCCCACAGCTACGCTGGGGAGGATGTGGCCACTTTGTATCCACACTTGCATGGCTATGCCGGGATGGTCTTCCAGCAACTAGACGCTGAAGCCGCCCTGGCGCAGTGCGAGCTCTTCCTGGTGGCCTTGCCGCACGGCGAGGCGATGCAGGTGGTGCCCTCGCTTCTCGAAGGCGGCGCCAGGGTCATCGACCTTTCGGCGGACTACCGCCTCTCGAGCGCCGGCACTTACGCCGCATGGTACGGCCTGGAGCACACATCGCCGCACCTGCTCTCCCAGGCGGTATACGGCCTACCGGAGCTGAACGCCTCCCTCATCGCCCGCGCCAGCCTGGTCGCCGTGCCGGGCTGCTATCCCACCGCCGTGGTCCTCTCCCTGGCACCCCTGGCGAAAGCGGGTTGGGCGGGCGTGAACGGCGCCATCATCGATGCGAAGTCGGGCGTTTCCGGGGCGGGGCGGTCTCTCTCGCTGGCGACTCATTACCCCCAGGCGGAAGGGAGCATCAAGCCCTACAGCGTCGGAAGGCACCGGCATCTCCCGGAGATGGAGGAGGTCCTCTCGCGCCTGGCGGGGAGCGGCGTAAGGCTGAACTTCGTCCCCCACCTTGCCCCCATGAGCCGAGGCATCCTGGCCACATGTTACGTGCGGGTCGGTGAGGGTGTGTCAGGCGCCGATGTAAGAAAGGCCTACGAAGAGCTCTACGCCGCTTCCAGGTTCGTGGTGCTGCTCGGCGAGGACGTCTTTCCGGAGACCAAGGCGGTATGCGGCAGCAACCACTGCCTCATCGGATGGCATCTCGACCAGGAGGCGGGCATGCTCATCGTGGCTGCCGCAATAGATAACCTGGTCAAGGGGGCTTCCGGCCAGGCGGTGCAGTGCATGAACCTCATGCAGGGCTGGCCCGAGGAAAAGGGGCTGCAGGCCCTGGGGATATTTCCTTAAGGAGTAAAGCATGGAGCCAGAAGAGACGGCTGGAGGGGTCTGCTCGCCGCGCGGGTTCACCGCCGCGGCAGCGGCCTGCGGCCTCAAGGCCAGCGGCGATCCGGACCTGTGTGTCCTGGTGGCGCGGGAAAGGTGCCCTGCGGCGGGCACCTTCACCTCCAACGCCTTCAAAGCCGCCCCGGTGTTGTTGACCATGAAGCATCTCGCCGGGGACGGCCTCCTGCAGGCCGTGGTGGTAAACGCCGGCAACGCCAACGCTTGGACGGGAGAGCGCGGCATGAAAGACGCGCTGGCCATGGCGGAGATGACGGCGCGCGCAACGGGCACGCACCGCGAGGATGTCGCGGTGGCCTCCACGGGGGTCATCGGCCGCTACCTGGACATGGAGAAGGTTGCCGCCGGGATCGCCGCCGCGACGTCGCGGCTGCACGCCGGGGGGTCTACCGAGGCGGCACGCGCCATAATGACCACCGACACGCGCCCCAAGCAGGTGGCGCTGGACTGCGGTGGGTTCACGGTGGGAGGAATGGCCAAGGGCTCGGGCATGATCAAGCCCGACATGGCCACCATGCTCGCCTTTATCACCACGGACGCGGGGGTCGAGCCGCGGCAGCTGGACGCGGCGCTGCGCTCCGCGGTGGACCGCACCTTCAACCGCATTACCGTGGACGGTTGCACGAGCACCAACGACATGGTGCTGGCCATGGCCAGTGGGGCCTCGGGGATCACACCTTCCGCAGCGGAGCTGGCGGGGCCGCTGGAGCGGGTATGCTCGGAACTCGCACGGGCCATCGTGGCCGACGGCGAGGGAGCGACGCGCCTGGTCAGCGTGGTGGTATCGGGAGCGGCGTCGCAGGAGGAGGCGCTGGATGCCGCGACGGCGGTTGCGGAGTCGATGCTGGTGAAAACGGCCCTGTTCGGCGGCGATCCAAACTGGGGCCGCATAGTGCAGGCCCTGGGGCAGAAGGTCAAGGACGCCGACCCACGGAAAGTGGCAGTCAGCATCGGGGGCTGCAAGGTGGCCGAGGCGGGGGCTCCGGTCGAGGTGGAGCGATCAGAGCTGGAGGCCGCGGTGGCGGGGCGAGAGGTGTTCGTCTCCATATCGCTGGGGAGGGGCAGGGGAGAAGCGGAGGTGCTGAGCTGCGACCTCAGCCACGATTACGTGAGTATTAACTCCGAGTACAGCACCTGAGATCAGCACGCACGGGAAAGCGGATGTTAGAGGAGCGTCAAAGATGAAAAAAGCGCGGGAGAAGGCGAGGGTGCTCATGGAAGCCCTCCCCTATATCAAGGAGTATTACGGGAAGACGGTGGTGGTGAAGTTCGGGGGCAACGCCATGGAGAACGACGAGCTGAAGGAGATGTTCGCCTCCGACATCGTGCTCATGCGCTACGTGGGCATGAACCCGGTCATCGTGCACGGCGGCGGTCCGCAGGTGACGCATTACATGGAGCGCCTTTCCCTCGAGGTGCGTTTCATTGACGGCCACCGCGTCACCGACGCCGCCACCATGGAGGTGGCCAAGATGGTCCTGGTGGGCAAGGTGAACAAGGAGATCGTGTCCCTCATCAACGGGCACGGCACGCTCGCGGTGGGGCTGTCGGGGGAGGACGGCAACCTGCTCAGGGCCCGCCGCAGGACCCGTTCCGCCAGAGGAGAGGAGGTTGACCTGGGTTTCGTGGGCGAGGTGGAGGCGGTGAACCCGGGCATACTCAACAACCTCATCCGGGACGAGTTCATACCCGTGGTGGCAAGCACGGGGGTGGACGGCTCGGGACAGAGCTACAACATCAATGCCGACCTGGTAGCCGGGGCGCTGGCCGGGGCTCTGGGCGCGGACAAGCTCATCTACCTCACCGACGTGAACGGCATATACCGGGAACTCGGAGACGAGTCCAGCCTCATCCCCGAGCTGGGGGTAGGCGAAGCCCAGGAACTAGTAGCCAGCGGCAGCCTGACCAGCGGCATGCTCCCCAAGCTGCAGAGCTGTGTCGACGCTCTGCGGGCGGGGGTGAGGAGGGCGCATATCATCAACGGCACCGTCGATCACGCCCTGCTGCTGGAGTTATATACCGACGCCGGCATCGGTACCATGGTGCGGGCTTGAGGGCGGCGTGCCGGATGGCACCGCCGTTCTTGCGGATGGACTGGAGGAAGATATGGAATACGACCTGGAGAAGGCCAAGGAGCATGAAAGAGATTTCCTGATGAAGAACTACAGCCGCCTGCCGGTGCTGTTCACGCGCGGGTGCGGCACACGCCTGTGGGATGACGGCGGAAAAGAGTACGTGGATTTCGTCTCCGGCCTCGGCGCCTGCGTGGTAGGCCACTGCCACGCGGAGATAATAGCCGCGGTGGCGCGCCAGGCGTCTCAGCTCATCCACGTGACCAACCTCTACTATACCCGGCCCCAGGGCGAGCTGGCCGCGATGCTGTCCGGGCTGACCTTCGCCGACGAGGCCTTCTTCTGCAACAGCGGCACCGAGGCCAACGAGGCGGCCATTAAGCTGGCACGCAAGTATATGAGGGAGATCAAGAAGGAGGAACGCTACAAGGTGGTCTCCGCCCTGAGGTCATTCCACGGCCGCACTTACGGCTCGCTGGCGGCGACGGGCCAGCCGGCCAAGGCGGAGCCCTTCGCGCCCCTGCCCTCCGGCTTCGTCCACGTGCCCTTCAACGACCTTGGCGCGCTGCGGGAGGCGGTGGACGAGGCCACTTGCGCCGTGCTTTTAGAGCCCGTGCAGGGCGAGGGGGGAATATACGTGGCGGAAACCTCCTACCTGCGGGGTGCGCGGGAGCTCTGCCACGAGAAGGGCGCCTTGCTCATCCTGGACGAGGTGCAGTCGGGGATGGGGCGCACGGGTGCCCTTTTTGCGCACGAGCATTACGGCATCGCCCCCGACGTGATGACCGTGGCAAAGGGGCTGGCGGGGGGTTTGCCCATCGGCGCCGTGCTGGCGACCGCCGAGGCCGCCCGAGGGCTGGCGCCGGGCGACCACGGCAGCACCTTCGGGGGGAACCCGGTGGTGTGCGCGGCGGCCCTGGCGGTGCTGACGGTCCTGCGAGAGGAACAGCTGATAGAGAACGCGGCGATGGTCGGCAGCTATTTCAAGCAAGGGCTGGAGGAGCTGCAGCAGAGCACCGGTGCCATCAAGGAAGTGAGAGGGATGGGGCTGATGCTGGCGGTAGAGCTGGTGGAGAGCAGGGCAAAGGAGATCGTGCTCTCTTGCCTGGAGCAAGGGTACGTGGTGAACAACATAGGCGAGAACATCCTGCGCTTTCTCCCGCCGCTCTCCATTTCCACGCGCGAGGTGGACGGGCTTTTGCGGACGCTTGCGGAGATGCTCGCTGGAGGACGGCACGCGTGCGTGGGGGAGGTGTAGGTATGGCGGACCTGAGAGGCCGGGACTTCCTTAGCGTGGCGGACCTCGACGCGGAGGAGCTGCTCGCCGTGCTGGACGCGGCCGATACCTTCAAGAAATCCCTGGCGCTGGGCAGGGTGAAACGCAGCCTGGAGGGCAGGGCGGTCGCCCTGGTGTTCCAGAAGCCCTCCACCCGCACCAGGGTCTCTTTCGAAGCGGCGGTGCACCACCTGGGCGGCCATGCCATCGTGCTCAATGCCTCTGAGCTGCAGCTCGGAAGGGGGGAGACCGTCGCCGATACCGGCAGGGTGCTGTCGCGCTACGTCCAGGCCATCACCCTGCGCACCTTCGCACACGCCGAGGTGGAGGAGCTGGCACGGGCGGCGGAGGTTCCGGTGGTCAACGCCCTCACCGACCTGGAGCATCCCTGCCAGATACTCGCGGACCTCATGACGGTGAGGGAGCGTAAAGGGGAACTGCGCGGGCTGCGCATGGCTTACGTGGGCGATGGCAACAACGTCGCCAATTCCCTGGCCCTGGGCTGCGCCCTGGCGGGCATGGCCTTCACGGCGGGCTGCCCGAAGGGTTACGAGCCCGACGGCGTGGTCATCTCCCGCGCCCGCGGACTGGCAGGGGAGGACGCGGTGCGGGTGGTGGACGACCCGGTGGAGGCGGTGGCGGGTGCACAGGTCCTGTACACGGACGTGTGGACCTCCATGGGCCAGGAGGAAGACGAGGGCAAAAAGGCCGCCCTGGAGCCATTCCGCCTGGACGCGGAGCTCCTTGCGGCAGCGGACCCCGGGGCGATAGTCATGCACTGCCTTCCCGCCCACCGCGGAGAGGAGATCACGGGCGAGGTCATAGACGGTCCCCGCTCGGCGGTCTGGGACCAGGCCGAGAACCGGATGCACGCGCAGGCTGCGCTGCTGGGCCTTCTGGCGGGGGGATGAGCGGGGGTTGGGGATGGATAAGAGGCGGAGAAGGGAAGTCATCAGGGAGCTCATAGAGTCCGATCCGCCTGCCAACCAGAGGGAGCTGGTGGAGAGGTTGACGAAGCGGGGCATTGAGGCCGACCAGTCCACCATATCGAGGGACCTGAGGGAGATGGGGGCGGTGCGCATGCCCGGCAATGGGGGCGGGCTGGTATATGGTTTTCCCGGCGAGTTGACCGCCCCCCGCGGAGAAGACGAACTGCGCCGGGGCATGAGGGATTACGTCATCAGCGTGGAGGCCAGCGGCAACATGGTCGTTCTGCGCACGGCACCCGGAAATGCCCAGGCCATGGCCGCCATACTGGACCGTTCGAGGCTGCGGGAAGTGGCCGGCACGGTGGCAGGCGATGACACCATCCTGGTGGTGGTGAGGGAGGGCCACGACGTGAAGGAGATAGCCGCGCGGTTCGACGGGATGGCCGGCTGACCGCGTCCCGAGGACGCGGGACGGGCGAAACGCGTACAAGAGAAACCGAGGACAGGAGCGTGATATGAAAGAGCAAGTGGTGCTGGCCTACAGCGGCGGACTGGACACCTCGGTGGCCATAAAGTGGCTGGAGGACAAGTACGGGATGGATGTGGTGGCCCTAGCCGCGGATTTGGGCCAGCCGGGGGACATGGAGGCCATACGCCTCAAGGCGCTACAGGTGGGGGCGGTGGACGCGGTTACCCTGGACCTGAAAGAGAGGTTCGCGGAGGAGTTCGTATTGCCCGCGCTACGGGCCAACGCGCTCTACGAGGGCAAGTACCCTCTGGCCACCTCGCTGGCCCGACCCCTTATCGCGGCGGCGATGGTGGAGGAAGCCCGCAAGCGGGGAGCCGCGGCGGTCGCCCATGGCTGCACCGGGAAGGGTAACGACCAGGTACGTTTCGACCTCACCACCATGGCCCTGGCTCCAGACCTGCGCATCATAGCACCGCTCAGGGAATGGAGCATGTCCCGGGAGGACGAGATAGCCTATGCGCAGGAACACGGCATACCGGTGCCGGTTACGGTGGAGAGCCCTTTTTCGGTGGACGAGAACCTGTGGGGCAGGAGCTGTGAGGCGGGGGTGCTCGAGGACCCCATGGTGGAGCCGCCCGAGGACGCCTACGAGTGGACGGTGGCCCCGGAAGAGAGCCCTGAAGAGCCGCTTTACCTGGAGGTCTCTTTCGAGGCAGGACGTCCTGTGGCGCTAGACGGCGAGAACATGGGCTTGGTCGAGCTCATCGCCAGGGTAAACGAAGCGGCCGGGAAACACGGCGTCGGACGCATCGACATGGTCGAGAACCGCCTGGTGGGGATAAAGTCAAGGGAGATCTACGAGGCACCGGCCGCCACGGTCCTCATCGAGGCGCACCGTGCCCTGGAGTCCCTCACCCTGACCAGGGAGAGCCTGCATTTCAAGCCGCTGCTGGAGGCCAAGTTCGCCGAGCTGGTCTATTACGGGCTATGGTACGATCCCCTGCGCCGGGCCCTGGACGCGGCCATCACCTCCACTCAGGAGAAGGTGAGCGGGGAGGTGAGGGTGAAACTTTTCAAGGGCGCCTGCTGCGTGGTGGGAAGGCGGTCGGAGAATTCGCTCTACGATTATTCACTGGCCACCTACGACCGCGCCGACGAGTTCAGCCACGGTTCGAGTGAGGGGTTCATCGAGTTGTGGGGGCTGCCGCTGAAGGTGTGGGGGATTAAGCAGGGTGGAGAGGGTTAAGGACGGCGAGGAGAGGAAGAGGCGGGATATGAGGCTTTGGGGAGGCAGGTTCGAGAAGAAGACCGAGGGGCTGGTGCACGCCTTCAGCGCCTCCCTGTCCTTCGACCGCCGCCTAGCCCCCTACGACCTCGCGGTGAGCGAGGCGCATGCCCTCGCCCTGGAGGGATGCGGGGTGCTCTCGGGGGAGGAGCGGGAGGCCGTCGTGTCCGCCCTGCGGGAGATGAGGAGCGAGATAGAGGCGGGGTCCTTTCCCTTAGAGGACGACGAGGACATACACAGCGCGGTGGAGCGCGTGCTGGTGGAGAGGATAGGCGAGGCGGGGGCCAAGCTCCGGACCGGGCGCAGCCGCAACGACCAGGTGGCGGCGGACCTCAGGCTTTATCTCATGGACGCTTCGCAGCAGCTACAGCGCCGCTTGAAGGAACTGATGCGTGCCATATTGGAGCAGGCGGAGGCGAACCTGGGAGCGGTCATGCCCGGCTTCACCCACCTTCAGCCGGCTCAGTCGGTGCTGCTCTCCCATCACCTGCTGGCCTATTTCGAGATGTTCAAGCGCGACGTCCAGCGCCTGGAGGAAGCGCGGAAGCGCCTGGACAGCTGCCCCCTGGGCAGCGGGGCCCTGGCGGGGGTGACCTTTCCGCTGCAGCGGGAACAGCTCGCGGACGGTCTCGGGTTCAGCTCCGTGAGCGCCAACTCCATGGACGCGGTTTCGGACCGCGACTTCGTGGCGGACCATCTCTATGCCTGCTCCATGACCGCCGTTCACCTCAGCCGTCTGGCGGAGGAGCTAGTCCTTTGGGCGGCGCCGCCGTTCTCGTTCGTGGCGCTGGACGAGGCCTACACCACTGGCTCCTCCATCATGCCCCAGAAGGCCAACCCCGACGTGGCGGAGCTGGTGCGCGGCAAGACGGGCAGGGTCATGGGGCACCTGGTGGCGGTGATGACGGTGCTCAAGGGGCTTCCCATGGCCTATAACCGCGACCTGCAGGAGGACAAGGAAGGGCTGTTCGATGCCACGGACCAGCTGTCCTCCATGCTGGAGGTGACCGCCCGCCTGCTGGCTACCGCGGCCTTCAACCCCGAGCGCATGCGCGAGGAGGCCGGGGTGGGTTTCACCAACGCCACCGACCTCGCGGATTACCTGGTGCGTAAAAAAGTCCCCTTCCTACGGGCGCACGAGGCGGCGGGGAGGCTGGTGCGCGCGTGCCTGGAGAAGGGCGTACGACTGGAGGAACTGCCGCTGCAGGATATGCAGGGAGTAGAGCCGCTCATCGGCGAGGACGTGTACGAGCATCTCACCCTTGAGGCGTGCGTGGGGGCGAGAGACCTTCCCGGAGGCACCGCCCCAGCCCAGGTGGAGAAGGCCCTGGCCGCCGCCCGTCATTGGCTGGATCAATAAAAAACGCGCGTCCAGACTACTACCCCCGATATAAGACCCGCTGACAGGGCTCGGATGTTGTGTTTCGCGCCTGCGGCGCGAAATGTCAATACTGAGCCCAGACCCACATACCGAGGCCAGCGACGCGTAGCGCCGGGGCCAGGGGTCATGATTCATCCTGACCCCTGGCCCCGGTGCCATTACATAAGACAGACTCCGGGTCTGTCCGATCCCACAACACCATAGCAAACCCCATCTTGCAGTGCCGATGTTGGGATATACTTACTATCATGAGCGACGTGGATGAACTCGCCCAGGCATTCGAGGATCTCGCAGAGCTGTCGGAGATCAAAGGGGAAGTGCGCTTCAAGGTCAATGCCTATCACCGCGCCGCCGAAGTGGTGAGGTCGCACGGCGAGGAGCTGCTGCAGCTGGAAGAGGTGAAGGAACTGCGCAAGTACCCCGGGATAGGGGAGGGCATAGCAAAGAAGATCCTGGAGTTCAAGCGCGGCGGCAGCATATCCAAGCTGGAGGAGCTGAAGGAGGAGGTGCCGGTCGAGCTCATATCGTTGCTCCAGGTCCCCAACCTGGGACCGAAACGGGCCAAGCTCGTCTACGACCGTCTGGGGGTGCGCACCGTAGAAGAACTGCGCCATGCCGCCGAGGAGCACATGTTGGCGGAGCTGCCCGGACTTGGCCCCAAGGCTGAGCAGAACATCCTCGAGGGCATCGAGCACATGCAGGCTGCCTCGGGACGGCTGCTCTTGCACCAGGCTTACCGCATCCAGGAGAAGATCTCCCGCGCGATGGTCGAGAGGATCCCTGGCCTGAGCATCTCCCCCGCGGGAAGCCTGCGGCGCATGAAGGAGACCATCGGGGACATCGATGTACTGGTCGGTTCCCTGGAACCCGCCGCGGTCATGGAGGCCTTCTGCACCCTTCCCGACTTGAGCAGGGTGATGTTGAGAGGGGAGACCAAGAGCAGCGTGGTCACCCGCGACGGACTGCAGGTGGACCTGAGGGTGGTGCGGCCGGAGGAGTTCGGCGCCGCCCTGCAGTATTTCACCGGTTCTCAGGCGCACAACGTGCGCGTGCGGGAGGTCGCCAAGAAGGAAGGCATGAAGATAAACGAG
Organism: uncultured Actinomycetota bacterium; assembly: GCA_964415205.1. Classification (GTDB taxonomy): domain Bacteria; phylum Actinomycetota; class Geothermincolia; order Geothermincolales; family RBG-13-55-18; genus SURF-21. The sequence goes on from CAYPZH010000028.1 coordinate 15,543, forward strand.
TACGGGGTCTTCCGGGTCAAGAGCAACCGGCGGTTGGCGGGCGAGACGGAGGAGGAGGTCTACAGAGCCCTGGGCATGGACTGGCCGCCTCCGGAGATAAGGGAGAATCGCGGGGAAGTGGAGGCGGCGCAGGCGGGTGAGCTCCCCGTTCTGCTCGAGCGCGAGGACGTCCTGGGCGACCTGCACGCGCATACCGAGGCCAGCGACGGCATCGCCAGCCTGGAGGAGATGAGGGAGGCGGCGGAAAACATAGGTTACAGCTACCTCGCCATCACCGACCACGCCGCCGGCCTGCGTGTCGCGGGGGGGTTGAGCCGGGACGAGCTACTGGAGCAGGTGGAGGCGATCAGGAGGTTGAACGCAGCCGGGGGCTCTCCCGTCACCCTCCTGGCGGGAACGGAGCTAAACATCGACAACCAGGGCGGACTGGACTACGACGACGAGGTCCTCTCCCTGCTGGACCTGGTGATCGTCTCCGTACATAGCGGCTTCAGACAGGAACGCGGGCAGCTCACGCGCCGCGTGGTCACGGCCATGCGCAACCCGCACGTGAAGGTGTTGGCCCATCCCACGGGAAGGCTTATCGGGCAACGCCCCCCCTACGACCTGGACCTGCGCGCAGTGATGAGGGAGGCGCATGAAACCGGGACTGCCCTGGAGCTCAACGCCTTCCCCGACCGCCTCGACCTCAACGATGAGAACCTCATGGAGGCCGCGCGCATGGGGGTCAAGATTGCCCTGGGCACCGATTCCCACCGCCCGGAACACCTGGGGTTCATGCTCTACGGGGTGGCCACGGCGAGGAGGGGCTGGCTGGGCAGGGACGACGTGCTCAACGCCATGGACACAGACGAACTGCTGCAGTGGCTGTGGGAAGGGCGGTCTCGGGGTTGACCTCATCGCCACGCGGGAATATGCACGCCGTGGCGTACGTTCTGGGCAGTAAAAGGAAAGGCGGGCACGGGGTTTGCCTTATCGCTACCCCCGAGTGGTTAAAAGTACATATAATATGGCTGATGGCACCACAGGAGGAGGCGTCCCTCGCGGCGCGGACCCTTACGCGCGAGGGCCGGTTAACAGGGAAGGGGTCGGCATGGAGATAAGGCGGAATGAGATCATACCCCTGGGATACGGCAAATACTTTCGTTCGGACAAGATAGTGGGCCTGGAGCCCATCGGGGACGAGCGGGGGCCCGCGCGCCGGACTTACGTTTACATCGATGGCCTCAGCGACCCGGTGGTGGCCTCCCGCACAGAGGAAGCCATAATCAAGGACCTGGCCATCTCGCAGGAGGAGTACGAGGCATCGGTGGCTCTGGGCATGCTGGAACGCATGATGCACGAGATGGAGAAGGTCGGGCCGATACTGCGGCGCAGTATCCGCGAGGAGACAGGCTTGGACATCGACGATCTCATTCTTCGCGTCAGGCGGGTGCTCTCACGCGAGGAAGAGGGGGACGAGTACGATCAGGGCTCGCTTTTCGCGTCCTGAAGTGCGGGGCGGGCAACAGGTAACGGGGAGACCACAGCAAGGAGGTTTGCGTTGAAACTGGAGGAGATATACAGACTTGCCGTGCAGATGGGCATAGAGAAAGACCCCCGCGGCAAGGCGGAGATCAAGCGCCTGCTGGCGAAGAACAGGGAGAAATACGAGAAGCTGCCGGAGAAGGAGAAGCAGTACTTCGACATCAGCGGCCTCGATAACCCCTTCCCTGATTCGCGCATCCTCGTGGGCGACCCGGATAGAGAGGTGAAAACGGCCCTGGTGGGCATAGACATGGAGGTGCCGGAGGTTCTCCTGGCCGACCGCCTGCGCGAGAAGGGCGAGGCGGTGGACCTCATCATCAGCCACCACCCCGAGGGTCAGGGCCTAATCAACCTGGACAAGGTGATGGCCCTGCAGGCGGACGAGTGGTACCGCCATGGCGTGCCCATCAACGTCGGCGAGGCCCTCATAAGCAAGCGCATGCACGCAATATACCGCGCCTTCCTACCCCGCAACGTGGAGCGCGCGCTGGACGTGGCACGCCTGCTCGATATCCCTTTCATGAGCATGCACACCGTGGCCGACAACCAGGTCTATTCATTCCTCTCGGACCTCTTCACCCGTAAGAAGCCGCGCACGGTGGGAGAAGTCATCGACCTGTTGCTGGAGATACCTGAGTATCAGGCGGCCGCCCGCACCCAGTCAGGCCCGGTGGCCATCGTGGGAAGCAAGGAAAACCGGGCGGGCAAGGTCATGGTGGATATGACCGGGGGGACGGAGGGGCCTCAGGAGGTCCTGGAGAAGCTGGCCGCTGCGGGGGTCGGCACCATCGTGGCCATGCACTATTCCGAGAAACACAAGGAAGAGGCGGAGAAACAGAAGATAAACGTGGTCATTGCCGGACATATCGTGTCCGATTCCCTGGGCATGAACCTCATCCTCGACCGCCTGGAGGAGAAAGGGGTGCGCATCCTGCCCGTTTCGGGGCTGGTGAGGGTGTCCCGCGCCGCCAGAAAAACGAGACGCGGCAAGAGCTGAGGCGGAACCCCGACGCAGGGTTGAAAGTCTTGCTTGAAAAAGAACGCGGAATGGATTACAGGTAGATTGAAACGATGAGCTAAGACCGTGCGTTACGGGCCGAGCGGAGGACAGGATGAGCGAAGGTTACCAGCTGCTGGAGCAGGGGGAACGCCTGCTGGCGGAGAACCGCATAGACGAGGCCATCGAGCGTTTCCGCCGCTTTCTTGACGATTTCCCCGATGACATCGAGGGGCAGTACCAGTTGGGGATAGCCCTGTACGAGAAGGGGGAGGTCGAGGAGGCTCTGCTGCGTTTCGAGAGGGTGAAGGCCTTGAGCCCCGAAGACCCCCGCTCCTACTACGGCATGGCCCTGGTGATGATGGAAAGAGGGGACTTCGCCGCCGCGGTCAGATACTACGGCGAAGCCCTGCAAAGGGACCCCGACAACACCGATCTCCTCAACGAGCTCGGCATCGCCTACCACGAGCTGGGCGAGGAGGACATGGCCTTGTCCGTGTACGAGCGCGCAATAAAGCTGGAGCCTAATTTCGGTTACCCCTACTACAACAAGGCGCGTCTGCTGGTGGCCAGGGGGCGCTACGACGAGGCGATCAAGAACCTCGAGATCGCGGTCAGCCTCTACAAGGGGGAGAAGGAGAAGCTCACCGACGTACTCTTCGAGCTTGCCGGTGTGTACGAGGACATGATGGACGACGGCCGCGCGCTGGAGGTGTACGGGGAGATACTCATGCTCGACCTGGACAACCTGGAGGCCCTGGTCAGCCTGGGCTCTATACATCTCGACAACTGCGAATACGAGAAAGCAGCCGCATATTTCGACCGGGTGATCAGGCTCGACCCCCAGAACGACGGAGCTTATCTGGAGAAGGGCTATGCCATGGGGTGCATGGGGGATATAGAGACCGAGATGGAGTACCTGGACAAATGCCTGTCCATAAACCCAGAGAACAAGTACGCCCTGAGCAACAAGGGCGCTGCGCTCATGGAAAAGGGCTTGCTTGAAGAGGCCGAGTTGTTCTTCCGACGCGCCATCGAGGTGGACGAGGAATATTCCTGGCCGTACTATAACCTCGCCTGTCTCAGCGCCTTACGCGGGGACAAGCAGCTGTGCATGGACCTGCTCAAGAAAGCCCTGGAGCTGGACCCCGCGCTGAAAGAAGACGCCATGCGCGACATCTGCCTGGAGAAACTGCGCCACAACGAGAACTTCCGTAAGCTGCTGGAGTAAAGCCCCCGGAATGCGGATCAGGCATGTCCTTACAAAGCGCGCGTCGGCCCGACGTTTTGCGTTTTGCAGCCATACGCGCCTTCTGGAGGCAAATGTTTGAGGAGGTGCCGGGACCTGACCCCGGCAGCCCCTATCCGGAGACGACACGACGGCAGGGTTTACCCGGGGCTCGCCTTTAACGTTGCCTGCGTCCGGGGCGGAGCGTGCGCTCTAGGGGTTTCTGCCCA
>CAYPZH010000028.1:19534-22411 GCA_964415205.1 uncultured Actinomycetota bacterium
TACACCGCCTTGCAGGTGAACCCGGCAGCGGCGATCACGCCCCTCGCCTCGGCCTCGCTCATGCCGACCACTCCCGGTACGTTCGATTGCGGGGCCGTTCCCTGGCTGACGGTTATGGATACCGTGGAACCCGAGTTCACGGAGGTCCCTGCGAGCGGTGACTGGATGATCACTATACCCGGGGCCACGTTGCTGGAATAGGCGTAAGTGACGGACGGGTTGAGTCCGCTGGACCTGATCACGGACGAGGCCTGCAGCTCGCTCATCCCCGTGACCGCAGGGACCTTCACCTTGTTCGCATTGGGGTCGTGGATGGTGCAGGGCTCGGTGGGTTCATTCCCCCGCCGATAAGTCCTGGTCTCGGTGTGGGGGCAGTAGGGTGTCGCCTTCATGCCGCTCTCGGTGCAGATGGTAACGGACACCCATTCCGATTCCTCCCGCTCGTTTCCGAACTCCGCCTCCGGGAAGTCGGAAACGGGCACGTCGGCCAGGGCTTTCTCCATGAACTTCCTCCAGATCTGGGCCGGGAAGGTGCCGCCGTAGACGGTTATGCCGTGCACGCTGCGCATGGAGATCCTTCCCTCGGGATAGCCCACCCAGACGGCGGCGGAGAGGTCCGGGGTGTAACCGCAGAACCAGGCGTCGGCGTAATCGTCGGTGGTGCCGGTCTTTCCGGCCTGGGGGCGGTCGATGCGCGCCGCGCGGCCGGTCCCGTCTTTCACTGCGTCCTGGAGGATGGAGTTGACCACCGCAGCCACGTCCTCACGCACCACGTGCTTACCCTGTGGGTTGTTCTCTAAGATGACGTTCCCGTCGGCGTCGGTGACCCTGGTCACGCAGATGGGCGCGACGTGAGTGCCGTTGTTCGCCAGGGTGCCGAAGGCGCTCGCCATCTCCAGCGGGTTTACCTCGCAGGACCCCAGGGCGATGGAGGGGTAGGGTGGGACCTCCGAGGTTATACCCATGGTCTTGGCCGTCTGCGCTACCCTCTGCGGGCCCACGTCCCTGATGATGCGCGCGTAGACCACGTTCACCGAGCGTACCGTGGCCGTGTAGATGTTTATGGAACCGTAGCTCGAACCCTCGGCGTTGCCTACCTTCCACTTCGTCCCGTCCGGGAACTCCAGGGTGGTTGGGGAAGAGTCGTAAGTCTTGTAGGGAGAGATACCGTTGCTGATGGCGGCGGTGAGCACGAAGGGCTTGAAGGCGGACCCCGGCTGGCGGCCGCCCTGCGCGGCGATGTTGTACTGCAGCTCGCTGTAATCTCTGCCCCCCACCATGGCCTTTATCTCTCCACTGCGGGGGTCTATGGCGCAGATGGCCGCGCTGGGGTCGCCCGGCTGGTTCAGGGTGGTGGCCACGGCTTCCTCGGCGTATTGCTGCATCGTGAGGTCGATGGTGGTGTAAACGCGCAGTCCGCCGCGGAAGATGATGTCATCAGGGGACATGTTGCCGAACCTGGCCCGCAGGTCAGGGTCGGCGGAGAATACGTCGTAGAGGTATTTCTTGACGTATTCCACGAAATAGGGAGCCGTGGGGATAGGGGCTTCCTCCGGTATGGGCAGCACCGTTACCTCCCTGGCCTTTGCCTCCGCGCACTGGGACGCGGTTATGTATCCCAGTTCCTCCATCTTGTCCAGGACCACGTTTCGCCGGTTTTTCGCGGCCTCGATGTTGAGGTAAGGGGAATAGTAATTGGGTATTCTTATCACCGCTGCCAGCAGCGCCGCCTCCTCGAGGGCGAGTTCGGAGGGCTGCTTGCCGAAGAAGGTCTGGGACGCGGTCTTCACGCCGTAACACCCCTGCCCGAAGTAGACCTCGTTGAGGTACATCTCTAGTATCTTATCCTTGGTGAACCTCTGCTCCAACTGGTTCGCCAGCCGCGCTTCCTCGATCTTTCTCCAGTAGGTCCTCTCCTTGCCGGCAAGTGCGATATCCACATACTGCTGGGTTATGGTGGAGGCGCCCTGGACCACCCTCCCCTGTACGACGTTGGTCCAGAAGGCACGCAGGATGGCCTCCCAGTCAACGCCGCCGTGCTGGTAGAAGCGCTCGTCCTCGATGGCGATGACCGCGTGCTGGAGCTCGCCGCATATCTGGTCCAGGCCCACGTTCTCGCGGTTCTGCTCCCCGTGAAGCTCCGTGATGACCGTTCCGTCAGCGGCGATGATCTTGGAGGTCTGATCTAAACGGTGCTTCTCGAGGTCATCCAGTTGGGGCAGGCCCATGCCGGTGTAGAACCAGGCGAAGAAGCTGCCCGCCATGATCCCCACGCAGACAAACAGCGTTAAGGCTATACGTACCAGCACGCGCATCTAAGGCCCCGCTCTCCGCCAGCTCTCCTTTGATCCTGACACGATTCTAACTCTTTTTTCGACCGCCATGAAGGGCGCTTTTGTTCCCTTGACCTGGAACTTTCTTCGCCGCTCGGCGTATATTCCCTCTTGCGGGCGCAGCGCCTGCAGAGCGGGAGGGTAAGCACGTCCTGCGGGCGCGCCGGGACAGAGCGGGCGGCGTCGAAACCTGACCCGGAGAGCTTTCTGCCTCTAGAAGAAGACATGTCCGGGCCATCACGCCGGGGTATCGGGGGGAGCGCTTCCCAGCCGGTAACGCGCTTTACCGCCGCCGCGGGCTTGCTGTATCCTTTTCTCGACACCGAGGAGGAGAATAGCATGCCCCTGGTCAAGGATCTTGAACACCAGATGGAAGTGATCCTTTCGGGAACGGCGCAATGCCTGCCCGAGGGAGACCTCAGGTCCAAGATAGAGAGGTCGATAGCGGAGGAACGCCCTCTACGTGTAAAGCTCGGGGTGGACCCCACCCGGCCCGACCTGCACCTGGGCCACGCCGTGCCCCTGCGCAAGCTGAGGCAGTTCC
>CAYPZH010000029.1:0-7198 GCA_964415205.1 uncultured Actinomycetota bacterium
CAGGTTGACCAGCTGCAGCAGGTTGTCCAGTGCCTTGCGTTTGGCCTCGGGGTCCTTTGACTTCAACGCGGGCGTGATGAGCTGCTCGAAAACCATGGCCTCGCGGTCGGTGAGGTTCTCGTACATGCGCATATGGCGCGGCTCAAGGCCGTAGCGCGAGAATTCCTTGGCGATGCGGAGGATTTTCACGTCCTCCCGGTCGAAATAAGGGCCGTCGTCGCCGTCATGAGCGCAGATGAGGCCGAACCCCTCCATGGTCTCGGCGAAAGAGAGGTCTATATCCAGCGCCTGCGGTACGTCCGCCTTGAGAAGGGTGGTGTCGTCGTAAGCCACCAGGTCCTCCCCCAGCTCCAGGGATCCCAGCATGCCCGGCACCAGGTCGCCTGCGCGCACCTTGCCGCTCTCCAGCTCGTCTATCTTCTCCCTGATGACCTTGAGTGGCATGTACTTCTCGCGCTGCAGTTTGAGGATGAAGCGCAGACGCTGCGCATCCGCCTGGCTGAACTTGCGGTACCCGGAGGGAGTTCTCTCGGGCTCTATGAGCCCTTCGCTCTCGAGGAACCTGATCTTGGATATGGTGAGATCCGGGAATTCATCTTTCATCGACTTGAGCAGGTCCCCGATGCTCATCTTGTCTTTCTTGTTCTCCATCTAAGCCCCCGTCTCATCCGGTGCCGGAAAAAAAGAGCAGGCGGAATTTCCCGATCTGTATTTCGTCCCCGTTCGTGAGGGGGGACGTCTCTATGCGCTCGCGGTTGAGATAGGTGCCGTTGAGCGAACCTGTGTCGACCAGGTTGAAGGCGGACTCCCCCCGGCGTATTTCGGCATGTTTACGCGATACGGTGATATCGTCGAGGAAGATATCGCTCTCGGGATGCCTGCCGATGACGATGACGTCGCGGTTGATGACGAACCGCATGCCCGCATCGGGGCCCTTCTTTATCACCAGGATGGCGTTCCCTTCCTCCGGGGGTTCCACGGGCAGGGGGACCTCCACTTCCTCCTCCAGCTCCACTTCCACTGCGGGAAGCCCGACCGTGGTCTCGCCGTGTTCCGTGTCCTCCTCCTGGAAACGCACCCCACAGCGCGAGCAGAAGACGCTTCCCTCGGGGTTGTGATGCCCGCATTTCGTGCAGAACAACTTCAATGCCTCCTTCTTGCGCCAAGTGGTGAACAAGCGAATATTGTTCTCGCGGCACGGTTGCCACCAACGCCGTTGCCAGGCGCCTGCCTCCAATATTATATGGGAACGCCTGAAACTTGAACAAGAGGATTACATTTAGGGTTTTTCCGGATCATTCGGCGGTGGGGTCGTTACGGGTTATGCCCAGGGCTTCACCGGCCAGTATCTCGCTCAACCTTTCGATTTCCTCGTCGCTTATCAACGACTTGCCCTCCTTCAGGCCGGCTTTTTTCCTCCTTACCAGCTCGGCGCGGAGAATGTCGATCTTACCATGCAGAACCCTTCTCTGGTACGATACCTTGCTCTCCTCTTTCAGGAGTTCGTCGGGGATGCGGCGCAGTTACTCATCGCTTTTGCTGTTGAAATCGATGTATACCTCATGTGGAGGAATATCGCTGGCCTTTTTGCCCTTCTCAGCCATCCGCAAACCTCCTTGAGCTAGGTGCTAGAACCAAACTTGATTCTATCAGAATATCCAGGCCGCCATAAGCCCTTATTTTACGCCCTCGTCGCCTTGTCCGCGGGTTCGGCGGGTAAGGCACGGCTTTCTGCGTTGCGCAGCCACGCCTCGCTGCCATAGGCCTCGGCCAGCGTCTCCCAGCGCTCGCACTCCCGCGCGGAGAGACGGCCCCGAGTAATCTCTACCGCGAAGAATTCTCTGAAACCCCGCAGGAACGCGTCCGCGACCTGCGGCCAAGTGTTGCGCGTGCCGGTCTGGTCCAGCGTCATGCAGCGCTCGCGGTATACGCGAAGGTCGTTCTCACGCTGCCCCTCTTCCGGGTAACGCAGGAGGCGGAAAAGAAGCTCGGAATGGTCCTCCAGGAGTATGGACCCGTGCTGCAGCAGCGCTCCGCCGCGCCGCACCTGGGCGCTACCGCACAGCTTGCGCCCGTGATATTCCAGGTCCGCTTGGGTGATGGCGGCGAAGCATGCCCCGCTCGCCTGGCGGTGGCCTCCGTTGGCATGGGGTTTTATTGCGGCGCGGACGCCGAGATGTTCCAGGGCGCGCACGATCCCGCCGCACAGCAGCCGGTATGCCTCGACAACTCTTTCCGGGAGCGGGAAGCCCTGCGGGATGACCACGCTGTAGGTAAAATCATCCAGGTGGAGGATGCTCTTCCCTCCCGTGGGGCGCCGCACCACCTCGATCCCCTCGGCCCTGCATGCCGCGAGATCGATATCTTGCAGAGGCTGGAAGCGTCCAACGGACAGTGCGGGGGGCGACCAGCGCTGGAAGCGCAGGGAAGGCAGGGACCCCGGCGAAGCAGCCGCCTCCAGCAGGGCGTGGTCCAGGGCCATATGGCGGGCGCCGGAGCTGGGGGGCAGCTCCAGGAGCCGCCACGGGGAACGGTCAAAGCCCGTCACCATTGCGCTCAAAGCAGCTCCGCGTGTAAGACATCCTCGAGTTGCTGAAAGATGAAAAGGTCCGTCTCCTCGCTCAGGGAGGCGACGGCCTGCTTGAAGACGGCGATGCGGTAACCCCGCATCGCGGCGTCGAGGGCGGTGGCATAGACGCAGATATTGGTGAGCACCCCCGTCAGGTACAGCTTCCTTACTCCCAGCTCCCGCAGGTAGTTGTCCAGATCGGTGCCGAAAAAAGCGCTGTACCTGCGCTTGGGGACGACGTACTCGCCCGGGAGCGGCTGTAGTTCGGGGATGACCGCCCCGCCCCAGGTGCCGGATATGGCGTGCGGCGGCCAGTGGCTGAACTCCATATCGTCCTCGCGGTGGCTATCGGTCACGAAGACGACCGGTATATCCTGCTCCCTGGCGTGCGTGAGTATGCGCTCGAGGTCCGGGACTATCCTCTTGGCGCCAGGCACCACCAGCGCCCCTCCGTCTTCTATAAAATCGTTCAGCATGTCGATGACGAGCAGGGCGCTGTCGGGCTCGAACAGCACGGCCATCTCTCTCACCAACCTACCCTTTACCGTTCCAAGCCGCCTACAATATGAGCATAATACCCGCAGGCCGCGCCCGCAATAAAAGGGCGCGCGCTCACGGGGAGCAGGATGGTTCACCCGCCCACTATATCCATGATCTTCTTGGTGAACTCCCCGATGATGAGCGCGGCACGGGTATCGTCCTCCGCCTCGCAGATAAGGTGTAGGGAGGGCTCGTCGGGGTCGGGCAATACAAGTATCCAGGCGTTTTCGTCGATAAAGACCTTCATGCCGTCTACGAGCTCCATGCGCCCCTCGCTGGTCTCCTCGATGAGGCGGCGCATGATGAGGCCCTTCTGCTCCCAGGAAGCCGGTATTTCCTCCGAGAGCAGGTGCACTGGGGGGAGCTCGTCCACATGTTGCGACAAGGGCTTTTCACTCAGGCTCAGCATGTCCATGAGCATAGCCGTGCTGACCATGGCGTCGTAGGTGGGCAGGAAAGCGGGGAAGATAAAACCGCCGCTGCCCGCTCCCGCGAACATGACCTCTTTGTCCAGCGACGCCTTCATGAGGTCGCTGCGGCTGACCTTGGTACGGATGACCTCGTTGCCGAAGCTGGAGGCTATGGCTTCAACCTGCGAGGTCACGCTCACCGGCACGGCTATCTTGCCCCTGCGTCCCGTGTCGCAGAGCAGTTTCACGAAGACCATCAGCGTGGACTGGGGGTCGATCTGCCGCCCCAGGTCGTCCAGCAGGTACATGCGTTCCCCCGCGTTGTCCATGAGCACCCCCAGCTCGGCCTCGGAGCTCCTTACCAGCTGCGAGAGGCTCTTCAGCGCTCCGTTCAGCTCCTCGTGGCTCAAGGTCACCTTTTTCTCGTCCGTGAAGTTGTTGAGGCTGAGGACGTCGCACCCCATCCTTCCGAACACCTGCGGCATGATCAGGCTGGCACCGCCGTACGCATAGTCGACCACGATGCGGTAGCGCCTGCGGTTGAGCCGCTCCAGGTCGAGCTGCGCCAGGAGCGAGTTCGAGTACATCTCCACCACCCGGGGCGGGAAAACGATCGCCCCGATCTCTCCCATGAAAGCTCTCCTGAAGCTGGCCTGGTAGAAGACCTTCTCGATTTCCCTTTGTTTGGCCTCGGATATATCGATGCCCTGCTCGTCATAGAAACGGATCTCGATGGACTGCGGGTCGAACGCGGATATGCGCACGTCTATACCCCCTACCGCCCTCTCCACCCCGATGGCGAAGCGGTTCACCGGGGACGGGGATACCTCGAGGTCGGAGACGTTCACGCCGGAAGCGTTCAGGCCCGTGATGATGGCTCTCTTTATGGTGCGCGCCGCCCGGGAGGCGTCACGGGAGGTAACCACGGCCGAGGCCATAGGCAGGCCTGAGCCGTAGGCCATGGCGACCCTCAAGGCCTGTTCCGGGGTGATATCTATGTTCATGATCCCGGAAACTGCCTTTTTCCCGAAGAGCGTACGCACCCCCTTCGACTCCCAGATGATGCTGGTGTTCACGGTGGCGCCTGCCTCCACCGTCTTGAAGGGATATATCTTTACGTCGTGGTTTACCAGGACGTTCTCACCGATCAGGCACTCGTCCCCTACCACGACCCCCTCTTCCAGACGCACGTTTCCCTTGAGGTCGCAGTTCTTTCCCACCACGCATCCGCGCAGATGGCAGTTGGCGCCGATATAGGAATTGTCGTAGATGAGTGCGCGGTGCACGAAGGAGTCCTGCTTGACCACCACGTTGTGCCCGAGCACGGTGTATTCGCGGATGACCGCCCCCTTCTCCGCCTTGCAGTGGTCGCCGAGGACCACCGGACCCCGGATCTCCGCGGCGTTCCCCAGGTCAACTCCCTCGCCTACCCATACGTTCTCCGCCATGCGAAAACCCGGCGGGTCTATCTGTACCTTGCCGTCCAGGATGTCCTTGTGCGCGGCTATATATTGCTCGAAGTTCCCGATATCGCACCAGTAGCCGTCGGCCACGTAGCCGTAGAGGGGGAAACCCTTCTCTAGCAGGAGGGGGAACAGGTCCTTGGAGAAGTCGAAGGGCTGCCCCTCCGGGACCTGATCCAGCACTTCCCGTTCCAGTACGTAGATACCGGTATTGATGGTGTCGCTGAAGACCTGTCCCCAGTTCGGCTTTTCCAGGAAGCGCTCTATGCGTCCGTCGGCGTCGGTGACCACGATGCCGAACTCCAGCGGGTTTTCAGCCCGTATCAGCGTCAACGTGGCCGCGGCGCCGCTGCGGCGGTGAAAAGCCACCACCATGTTCAGGTCGATGTCCGTAAGCGCGTCTCCGCTTATGACCAGGAAGGTATCGTCGATATAGCGGGAGCTGTTCTTGACGCTGCCCGCCGTGCCGAGGGGCACGAACTCGGTGGAATAGCGCATGTTCACGCCCCATTCGCTGCCGTCGCCGAAATAGTTGCTGATCAGCGTGGGCAGGAACTGCAGGGTCACCACGGCGTCCTCGAAGGAGTAGCGCTTTAAGAGCTTGACGATATGCTCCATCATGGGGCGGTTGACCACCGGAAGCATAGGTTTTGGCTGGTTGCTGGTGAGGGGGCGCAGACGCGTGCCCTGGCCGCCAGCCATGATTACCGCTATCATCCCCTGCCCTCCCACTCGTATCTCATGCGAGGTAGTCCATTACCAGCAGCACCGTCTCGCCGGGGGGGAGGTCGTTCGGGATGTAAACCGGCGCCTTGCCGCTCCTCTCCACCGCGCTGAAATGGGACACGAACCTCTCCTCGGTTTCGATGGGAAAGGAACAGGCCGCGTTGCGGAAGTGCATGGGTATGGCGATACGCGGCGCGAGCGCTCTGACCACCGCGGCTGCATCGTCCGGTTCCAGGGTGAAGAACCCGCCCGCGGGCACAAATAAAACGTGGGCGCCCACGAGTTGCGGCGCGGACACCGCGTCAACGGGATGCCCGAGGTCTCCGAGGTGTACGAAAGTCAGGCCCTGCATCTCCCATCGGAAGGCCGTGTTAGCACCGCGCTCTGACCCGCGGCTGGAATCATGGAAAGTCGGCAGGCCGGAGATCTTAAGGCCCTTGACCTCGCGCGGGGATGCGTCGCGCACCACCACCGGGTCACCTTTTACCAGGTCGACGTGGGAATGGTCGGCGTGGTCGTGGCTCACCAGAACGATATCGGCCGTGACGTCGGGAAGCGCATAGCCCACGTGAGCGTCAAAGGGGTCGGTAACCAGGCGGGTTCCCAACCCGTCTTCCAGCAGGAACATGGCGTGACCCAGCCAGCTTACCCGCACCGCCTCTGTGAGGTTTTTTTCCGTCGTAAGGGGAGATATCATGGTCTTACCTCCTTGGCAGGTCTAGTGCTTACAGGCCTTTCGCTTCCGGCGCCGCGCGGGATACCCTTTGCCCCCCGCGACGCTTTAACACCTAACAGAGTTATACCCCGACGGGCGCGGGAAAAACCGCTCCGTGCCCGGGCGGCGGGAAGAGGCCCCCTTGCGCGAGAGGATGGTCCCTCAAGAGACGGCCTGGGCGTTTTTACGCCCTCTCCTCCCCGGCCCTCTTCTCGCCGCCCAGGATGCTTATGCCCCGGCGGACGTAGATAAAGCCGCTGAGGTAGGAGAAGAAGATGCCAGCGCAAAAGATGATGAAGCCGCCAGGGTTGACACGCTCGAAGAACGAGCCCGCTCCCTGCACATCGGGTACGTTCCACAAGATGAACAGGCAGATGGATGTGAAGAGCAGGGCGGTGGCGGCCTTGCCGGTCCAGTGCACGGCCAGCTTCTCCCTCACCTGCTTGTCGTTTATCCCCACCAGTGGAGCGCCTAGACGCAACAGTACGGCCCGGCTCACAATGAGCAGCCCCAACCAGATGGGCAGAAAACCCCTCCACATCAGCGCGACCAGGACCGAGATGACCAGGAGGCGGTCGGCCAGGGGATCGACGAGCTTGCCGAACTCGGATATGGTGTTGGTGCGCCGCGCTATCTGGCCGTCGATGAAATCGGTGGAGGCGGCGAACAGAAACACCCCCAGCGCCCACATTTGTGCGGGTTCGTTTACGTGTTTTAACAACCGTTAAAAAACCATAAACCCATGGGGTTTTTGTTTTTGCCCAGGCGTGTTTAA
>CAYPZH010000029.1:7208-20753 GCA_964415205.1 uncultured Actinomycetota bacterium
ATCGGTGGAGGCGGCGAACAGAAACACCCCCAGCGCCCACCAGTGAGCGGCGTCGCTTTCCTGTTTTGACATCACGGATATCAACCATATCACCAAGGGGATGAGGATGATGCGCAGGCAGGTGAAGAAATTGGCCAAGTTTCTCCTGATCATCTCGGACCTCCTTCTTGTCCTATGCCGTGGTCTGCCTTGCTTTCGCTGTCCGCAGCCCGGGAATCCGCCGTGAGGCATGCATGGATCATAGCCGCGCCGTTCACTCCCCCATGCTCTGCGCCAGTGGAAAAATGAAAATCTCTGGTATCGAGGTCGAACCCGGCGCTACGGTGCGGCGCATGGGCGCCGCCCTCCAGTTATTATTCCCCGATGCTGATTTCCTCCCGCCCGGGACGAGCTTTTTGCCTTTCGCCCCATGCCAGTGTGCCACCGTGTACCCCGCTTTCGACGGAACTGCCTCCTGATAGCTTATGATACAACCCTGCGTACGTCCAAACCCGTTCCAGTGCTCTCCGCAGGCGGTAGGCGGGAAGGCGGCTATTGAAGGGCATGAAAAAAGGGGCCTTCCTAACGGAAAACCCCCCTCCGGCTGGTCGGGATGGCCGGATTTGAACCGGCGACCTCTTGACCCCCAGTCAAGCGCGCTAACCAAGCTGCGCCACATCCCGAAGATCTTTTTCCCGGCCAATCCATAATATAGGCAAGGAACCCGTAATGCAACGAAAGCGGGGCGGGCAGACCGCCGCCTAGTCCGCGTTCTCTTCGTCTGAATCCCGACCGGCGCAGTCTTTCGCGTGTTCCTCCGCCTCGGACGACTGGCCGACGTGTGGTCCGTGAGGCGGCGCGCTGCCGTGCTGGGACGTCTCGCTGCCCTCCGGCTCGTAGAGCACCACGCGGTTCCTGCCGCTTTGCTTTGCACGGTAAAGGGCTTTATCCGCCATGTCTATGAGCTCGTCGCCATACAGGGCGTCCTCGGGGAGGTTGGCGACCCCGATGCTTACCGTGAGATTGCCTCCCGGCTGGTCTTCCTCGTAGGCAAAGAGGTGCTCCTGTATCACGCGCCGGATGCGTTCCGCCATCCCGTAGGCCTCCTTCTTGCTCACCTCGGGGATGATGACAGAGAACTCCTCTCCCCCGTAACGGAATACCGTGTCCACATCGCGGGTGTTCTGCTGCAGCAACCCGGAGAGGGTGCGCAGCACTTCGTCGCCGCGCGGGTGCCCGTGCATGTCGTTGTATATCTTGAAGAAGTCGATGTCCAGCATGATGAAGGAGAGCGGGCGGTTGTAGCGCAACGACCGCTTGACCTCCTCGCCCAGCACACGCTTAAGATACCTTATGTTGTAGAGCCCGGTGAGTTCGTCTGTGACCGCCAGGCGGTTGATCTCCTCGAAAAGCCGGGCGCTCTCAACCGCCATGCCTATCTGCTCCCCTATGGCGTTGGCCAACGAGGCGTCGTCTTCATCGAAGGCGTTCTTATAATGGCTGGCCATGTGCAGGATGCCGTAGATCTTCTTCCCCGAACGGATTGGCGCGCACAAAAGCGATCCCGTATCCTGGTCCACAACCATGTTGGGGCAGCGGAGGTCGTATTCCACGTCCCTGCACAGGAAGGTCTCGTCATGGCGGATTACGTAGCACCCGCTGATGGCCTCAAAGGGATGGCTAAGGTGTCGTTTGGCGTATTCATCGCCGTAGCCGAAGCTGCGCACCGTCTCCATCAGCTCCGTCTTGTTGTTGATGATGTTGATCAAGGCCTTCTCCGCGGCGAACAGCCCGCGCACGACATCGAGTGCCAGGTTGTAGAGCTGATCAAGGCCGCTGACGGTGCTGATGGCGTCGATCACCCTTATGAGGCTGGTCAGCTGCGCGACCTTTTCCTCGCTGCGCCGGTAGAGGAGGGCGTTATCGAGGAACACGGATATATGGGGGGCGACCAGCCCCGCCAGGGCGAGGTCATGGCGCCTGAAACCCCTGCGGCTGAGCTTGTTAGCCATCACGATAAGGCCTATGGTCTTGCCCCGCGCGACAAGCGGGTATGCTATGAGGTCAAAGACCCTGTAATCAGGTGCGAAGGGCGATATCTCGACCTGCTCGGACAGACGGCGCGAAACCAGCACAGGACTGACGTTGCGGAAACAGTTGGAGAGCACACCGGGAGCGTTCACGCTGACTTTCAACCTCGCGGTGGTCGGGAAGTCCAACCCGAGGGAGGGCTGCTGCGCGTCGAGCGTTTCCGTCTCCTCGTTGTACAGGAACACCAGGGCTACCTCGGCTTTAAGTATCTCCGCCATGCGCTGGGTTATCTCCTTGAGCACGTTATATACGGCGGGGCTCTTGCTGGAACTCTGGCTGATCTCGTAGAAGACGCTGAGCCGCTTCCTGTCCTGGAGAATGAAGTACACGATGAGCAGGCTGATGATGGCTGCGCCGATGATATAGGCGTAACGGATCGCCAAGGCGGGGGCCAGTCTGTACCCGGAGGCCAGCTGGCGGTCCAGCAGTACGACGGCGGTGTATCCGGTGAGGCACAGAGCCGTGGCGTAGGCGGAGCCGTTATAGCCGCTGTGGATGCCTGCGATGAACGGAACGGCACCCAGGAAGAGGAAGGTATAGCTCTCCACCCCCCCGCATATATATATCGCAGCGCACAGGCTGAAGACGTCGATGGCGCCGGCAACCCACGCGAAGGGTCCCCTGAGGCTGAAATGGTCGTAGAGCGAATAAGCGATGATAGCGTATACGAGATATACGGTGGTGAGGATGTAGAGTTGGGAGAACCCGATCTCGGCCCCCAGGTCGATGCCGAGATGGTAGAGCTGGACCACGCAGATCAACAACAGGGCGAAGACGATGCGAAAAAGCAGTTCCCGTAAGCGCGCACTATATATCCTTGCGCCGCCGTTGCCCGGCTCTTCCGCGTCCGGTCGGGCGCCGCGCCCGTATCCCCCCGGGATAGGTATGATACCCATACGCCGTTGATCTCCTCGCCTTATCGGCGTTTTTCACACCTGCCTACGCTGCCGCCGGCCAATTACATGATAATAGCCGCGGCTGAGGTCGCCAACATCCTCAGCTCTATGCTTCGCCATAAGTGGCGGTACGCCTTCATCCCCTGCGTACGCGTGAGCTTATGCGCCGCGCCCGCTTCATTCGATAAATGGCGTAAAACGGTACAGCGATTCGGCGGGTATCTCGGCCAGGACATGATGGCCCCCCTCGTCGGACTCCATCTCCAGCAGCTTTCCCTTCCTGTGGATCAGGGCCAGCAGCTCACCCTCGCCCTGGGGGATGTTCATGCGTACTATGCGGGGTGCTTCCAGCATGCCCGCCATCCTCATCAACAGCTCCTCCATGCCCTCGCCGTCCAGGGTCGAGGTGAAGATGCCGCCGGGCAGGTCGCGCATGAGCCCCTTCCTCGCTTCCTCCGACAGCAGGTCGCTCTTGTTGAGGACGTAGATGAAGGGTATATCGCCGGCCTCGAGCTCGCAGAGCACCTCCTCGACCGCAGCGATCTTCCTCTCCACGTCCGGCGAGGATGCGTCGATGACGTGAAGGAGCACCTCGGCTTCTTTCACCTCCTCCAGGGTAGATTTAAACGCCTCGACCAGCTGGTGTGGCAGGTTGGCGATGAAACCCACCGTGTCCGTGAGTACCGCCTCACGCCCGCCCTTGAGCTCGATACGCCTGGTCACGGGGTCGAGGGTCGAGAAGAGCTGGTCCTCCACCACCACCCCCGCGCCGGTGAGCCGGTTCAGCAGCGAGGACTTGCCTGCGTTCGTGTAGCCCACGAGCGCGAAGGTGGTCACCGCCCTGCTCTCGCGGCGTTTGCGCTTTACCTTCCGCACCCGCGACAGTTCCCTTAGCTCCCGGTCCAGGGTCTTGATGCGCGTCTTGATGCGCCTACGGTCCACCTCCAGCTGGGTCTCTCCCGGTCCCCTGGTGCCGATCCCGCCGCCCAGTCGGCTCAGGAAAAGACCTTTTCCCGTCAGGCGGGTAAGGCGGTAACGCAGCTGAGCCATCTCCACCTGCGCCTTGCCTTCCTTGGAATGTGCATGCAACGCGAAAATGTCGAGTATTAGGGCGGTGCGGTCGAGCACCTTTATCTGCAACTCGTTCTCCAGGTTACGCTGCTGTGACGGGGAGAGTTCCTGGTCGAAGACCACGAGTTCCGCGCCGTGCGATACCGCCAGCCCTGAAAGCTCCCGCAGCTTACCCTTGCCCAGGAAGGTAGCGGCGTCAGGGCGCGGCCGCGTCTGCAGCATCACCGCCACGACCTCGGCGCCAGCGGTCTGCGCGAGCGAGCTCAGTTCCAGCAGGCTCTCCTCGGCAGACGGCTGGGTCATGCCGCCCCAGCAGAGCCCGACCAGGACCGCCTTCTCCCTGCCGTCGGGAGCGGTTTCCCCGGCCTTTTCCGTTGTTTCGTTCATCTCCGATCACGGTCCGCAGTATGGGTCGCGCGGCAGCGGGATACAAAGATGCAGGAGCTTTTTTGCACGGCCGCCGCGGTTCAAGAAAAAGCCCTCTTCAGCCTGTCCACACCCTCCAGCAGTTCCCGGTCCTCCAGGGTCAGGGAGAACCTGACGTAACCTTCCCCGTGGCTTCCGTAGGCGGAGCCGGGAGCTACTACTACCGCGGTCTTGTCCAGCAGTTCCGTGGTGAAGCCGTGGGAGTCGTAGGGAGGCGGTGTCTTCATCCAAACGTACAGCGTCGCCCTGGGGACGGCGACCTCCCAACCGAGGGAACGCAGCCCTTCGATGAGGATGTCGCGGCGCTTCCTGTAGGTCTCGCGGTTTCTCTGCACGCATTCCTGGGGGCCCTCCAGCGCCGACACGGCGGCCATCTGTATGGCTCCGAACACGCCGGAGTCTATGTTCTCCTTGAC
This sequence comes from uncultured Actinomycetota bacterium, assembly GCA_964415205.1. Classification (GTDB taxonomy): domain Bacteria; phylum Actinomycetota; class Geothermincolia; order Geothermincolales; family RBG-13-55-18; genus SURF-21. The sequence goes on from CAYPZH010000029.1 coordinate 12,088, forward strand.
CTTGGCGAAAGCGGCGATGACCTCGGCGCCGCCCACCGCGAAGCCGACGCGCCACCCGGTCATGTTGAAGGTCTTGGAGAGGGAGTGGAACTCCACCGTCCTCTCCCTCGCACCCGGCACCTCCAGGAGCGAAGGAGCAGTGTATCCGTCGAAGGTCATCTCGGAATAAGCGAGGTCGTGGGCGATGATAAGGTCATATCTTCCGGCATACCCCAACGCTTCCTCGAAGAAGGCGAGGTCGGCGACCGCCGCCGTGGGGTTGTTCGGGTAGTTCAAGAACATCAACCTGGCTTTGCGCCAGACGTCCTCCGGCACCGCGGCGAGATCGGGCAGAAAGCCGCGTTCCTCGCGCAGCGGCATCTTTACCGCAACGCCGCCGCAGAACAATGTCGAGCTGAGATACACGGGGTAAGCGGGGTCCGGGACCAGGGCTAAGTCACCCGGGTCGAGCACGGCGAGGGGGAAATGCGCGATGCCTTCCTTGGACCCGATCAGCGCCAGGACCTCTCTCTCCGGGTCCACGGAGACGCCGAAGCGTCTCGCGACCCATGCCGAGGCCGCCTCGCGGAAACGCTGCGTGCCGCGGTACGAGGGGTAGCGGTGATGTTCCGGCTTGGCCGCTTCTTCGCACAACGCCTCAACTATGTGGGGTGGCGTCGGGAGGTCCGGGTCGCCTATGCCGAAGTTTATCACCTCGACCCCCTGCCGTTTCTTTTCCTCGACGCGGCGGTCGATCTCCGCGAAGAGGTACGGCGGCAGTTCGCTTATGCGCTGCGATATTCTCACGCCTGTTCCCTCCAGAGGCCGCTCGCCGCGGCCGTCAATCCGGTTTCCATGCTGCGGACAGCTCCCCGCGGAAGACCTCGACAGCGGGCCCCGCCAGGTATACGTGGCCCCCGGAGCCGACCCGTATGTCGAGCCTGCCCCCGGGAAGGTCCACCCGCACCGGGCTCTCGCACCTACCGCTGTTGATGGCCGCGACGGCCGCCGCGCAGGCGCCGGTACCGCATGCCATCGTCTCCCCCACCCCGCGTTCCCACACGCGCATGGTGATGGCGTGCGGCCCATCGACCCTGACGAACTCGACGTTGGTGCGCGCGGGGAAAAGAGAGTGAGTCTCCAGGGAGGGACCGAGGCGGGACACCGGTGCCCCGGCGACGTCGCTTACGAAAAGCACGCAATGCGGGGTTCCCCTGGACATGCCTAATGCGGGGGGGTCGCCGTCCTCCGCGGCTATGGTGACCTCTCCAGGCCGGGAAGGGTCGTCCGGGGCCGGAAGGTCCCTGGAGACCAGGTCCGGCAGGCCCATATCCACCTCGACGGCATCGACTTCGGACCCCGATACCGACAGCTCGAGGACCTTGACCCCGCCGCCCGTCTCCACGCGCATCTCCTTTTTGCGTATGGAGAGCACCTCGTAGAGGAACTTGGCCAGGCAGCGTATACCGTTGCCGCACATCTCGGCTTCGCTGCCGTCGGCATTGAATATGCGCATAGCGGCATCGGCGCCGCCCGACGGCGTGCAGGCGAAGATCACCCCGTCCGCGCCGACACCGGTGTGGCGGTCGCAAACGGCGGCGATCATCTCCGGCTGCATGAAAGGCCCCCCGACCATGCCGTCGATGATCACGAAATCGTTGCCCGTCCCATGGTATTTAATGAACTCCATCACGGTTCCCGATCGTAAAGCGATGATGTGCCGGCAGGGCTTCCCCGGCACGCAGTCCTCCGCCTACGCGCGCCTCCCGCTTTCCCGCGTCGGCCCACGCCCGCTCTAAGCCCTCTATTCCCCGCCCCGGCCCCGCAGGCGCTCCAGGACGACCTGCTGCACCCGGTCAGACGGCGCCAGCAGGTCGTTTTCTTCAAGCTCTATCCAGGAGAGGCCTTGTATACGGCGGAACCATGTTAGCTGGCGTTTGGCGTAGTTGCGTGACCGCCGCTTGACGTTATTGATAGTGTCCTCGAGGGATATGCCCCTGTCAAGGTGGTCCAGGACTTCCTTGTAGCCGAGAGCCTGGCGGGCAGTACGCGATAGTCCCCGCCCCGCCCTCAGACCCCTTACCTCCTCCACCAGGCCCTTTGCGAACATGTCGTCAACGCGTCGATCGATCGCGCGATAGAGGGCCTGGCGTGGGGCGTTCAGCACCACGCCACGGAATTCGTAGCAGGGCTCCAGCTTGCCGCGCCCGTACCGGAAAGAGGAAAAAGGGAGACCGGTGAGCTCGTAGACCTCCATGGCCCTGACCACGCGGCGGGGATTGGCGAAATCCACGCTGGCGGCGAAGGCCGGGTCCACGCGCGCGAGGCGCTTTTTCAGACCCTCCAGGTCCTCGGCGGCCTCGCGGCGCAGCTTGCGGCGCAGATCGCCGTCCGTCTGCCCGGGCGGGAAGCGCAGCATGAAGACAACCGCTTCGAAATAGAGCCCGGCACCGCCCACAAGCAACGGGATCTTTCCGCGGGCCGATATGTCCTCTACGGCTTCTCGCGCCCGGGCTTGAAAGCGGGCGGCGGAGAAGTCCTCCGAAGCCTCCACGATATCCAGCATATGGTGGGGCACGAGGTCCCTGAGGCGCGGCTCTGGTTTTGCCGTCCCTATGTCCATACCGCGGTAGACCTGCATGGAGTCGATGGAGACTATCTCGGCCGGCAAGAGGGGGGCTAGCGCGACCGCTATACGGGTCTTCCCGGTCGCGGTCGGTCCTAGTATGGCCGATACCTCGAGGCGTACCTGCGCTGGCGTCATGGTCAGTCAGCGATACCTGTCAACAGTGAAACGGAAAATCTGCATGGGCTCGTGGGGACTGATGCCGGCCTTGTTGCGGGCTATCTCCAGCTGTTGTTCGGTGCTGTCCACCCCCTCCAGGTCGGGGAGGAGAAGCCCCACCCTAGCGCCGCACTTGACTATCACGCCGTAACGTCTTGGGTCGAGCTGCGAGGTATCATGCACGGGTTCTGGTTCCGAGAGGACGTCGACGCTGATGTCCAGATCCCGCAGCTCATTCGCGGAGACCGCGGGAAAGCGCGGATCGCGGCAGGCGGCGCTGATGGCGTTGGCCGCTATCTCCTCCGCCAGTGAGTCCTGCGCGGGCCGGAAGGTCCCCACGCATCCGCGCAGGTCGCCGTGCTTCTTGATGCTGACGAAAGCGGCCGACCTACCGGAGATCCCCTGCGCGATCTCCTCTATCTCCGACGGCGCCAGCCTCCTGCCCTCCTTTACCCATGCCTCGATAGCCGCGCGGGCCAGGCGGGCGTAGGGGCTTGCTTCTTCCGGGTCGCTGTTCTCGGTCATGGACTTACCCCTTTTCCGCTAACTCTTGAGGTGAAGCGACACCATATAGCCAACACCGAAAGGTCCTTCGTAGGAGAGCACCTCGCTGGTGAACGGCCCGTCCTTCAATGCACCCCAGAGGGTATGGATGGAGCGGAAGCCGCACTCCCCCGCCGCGTCCACCAGCTCTTCTTCTATGTCGTAAAGGGCATCGAAATCGCCACTTGCGGCAATGGCGACGATGCGGCGGTCGAATTCCTGCGCTCTCGCGCTGTAGCCCGCGGGAGCTCCCTTTATCAGGCGGTGTGAGAGGTCGCCGCTGGCAACGAAGAAAGCCCTGCGATCCGCTTCGACGCAGGCTTCGGCGACTATCCGCCCCAGGTGAAAATGGCTCTGGTAGGAAAGGCCGGATATGGACAGGCAGATTATGGGGGTATCGAACTCCTGGTCCAGGAAATACAGGGGCACCAGCAGTCCGTGGTCCAGTTCCTCGCTGGTGTCGGACCACCGCGACGAGCCCTCCTGCAGGGAGAGCAGCGGCAGGCCTTCGGATTCCGCCCTGTGCATCACGGCTGCCGCCAGGTCGAGGTCGTTCCGCTTGGTGATGCGCACCTGCGGATGCCCGAAGGAGGCGAAGCTCCCCCCCAGCGATGGGGGCGCCTTGATGGTGAAAGAGTCGCGGTAAGGAGGGGTATGCGGTGAGATCATCACCAGCGTCTCCGGTCGAAGGGCCGCTATCCTGCGGCTCAGCTCCTCCATGGCGGTATGGGTGGAGCGAACCGCCTCCCTGTCTCTTCCCCCGATGTCCGGGATTAGCAAAGGTGGGTGGGGCACTATGCAACCCCCGGTCATCCCGCCGCTCAAGCGATCACCCCCTTCTTTATACGGTCGCGATCATGAGTACCGTTTATAACATACCCCTGTCACGCCTGGGAAAAACGCATGTCTGGCGGGGCACGCATGCGCCTGACGTTACCTGCGGCAATCCATACCGCACGCCCGCGCGCAAAGGAAAACGTCCGCCGCGCAGGTCGTGCGCGCTACTCACATCACCTCCAGGAGTTCGGCGCGCAGGCTCCAGCTCCCCGCCGAGGTGATGAGCACGCGGGCAAACCTTCCCGTCAGGTCATCGTGCCCTCGCCTGATGTGGACCAGTTTGTTGCCACGGGTGCGGGCGGACCAGTGCCCCGCGTCTTTGCGGCTCGGGCCGTTTACCAGGACGGTAAGCTCTTGGCCCACCTCGGCGCCCAGGCTCCGCAGGGTAAGCCTGCGCGTCGATTCCATCAGGCGCTGCAGGCGCTCGCTTTTCACCCGCCCGGGCACGTCATCGGGAAGCCCGGCGGATGCGGTACCCTCCCGCGGGTTGTAGAGGAAGGTGAAGGCGGCGTCGAAACCGCATGCCTCGACCATGTCCAGGGTAGCCTCGAAGTCTTCCTCGCTCTCGCCCGGGAAGCCGACGATGAGGTCGGTAGTGATCGAAACGCCGGGTATGGCTTCGCGCAGGGCAAGCACTTTTTCCAGGTATTCCTGCCTGGTATATCCCCGGTTCATCGCTTTCAGGACGCGGTCCGAGCCTGCCTGCATGGGCAGGTGGACATGCTCGCACACGTTTCCCGCTTCCTTTATCGCCGCGATGATACCGGCGTCGAAATCGCGCGGATGCGAGGTGGTGAACCTGATCCAGACCTGCGGGTGCTCGCGCCCCATCCGGCGCAGCAACTCCGCGAAACGGCTCTCGCCATCTTCCCTGCGGCGAAAGGAATTGACGTTCTGCCCCAGGAGGTTGATCTCCTTCACTCCCACCCGGGCTAGCTCGCCCACCTCGTGCATGACCTCCTCGATGGTACGGCTCTCCTCCCTCCCCCGCACGTAGGGAACGATGCAGTAGGAGCAGTAGTTGTCGCACCCGTTGCTTATGGTCACCCAGCCCCTGAAATCCTCACCGCGCCTGCTCGGCACCCCGGTGATGCGCACCCCGTCCATGGCGGTCGCGCACACCCTGCCGTTCACCCCCCGGTCCAGCAGGGATGCGATATCGGGGTAGCGGTGGGTCCCGAACACAACGTCCACGTGTTTTGCACGCTGCAGGAGCCCCAGGCCTTCCTTCTGGGCCAGGCATCCGCCCACGGCGATGATCATATCCCTGTTCTCCTTGAGGGGGCGCAGGGACGACAGGTACCCGTAAAGCCTCTGCTCGGCGCTGTGCCGTACGCAACAGGTGAGCAGGATGACGGCGTCGGCTTCCTCCACGGCACTTTCCCTCCAACCCTGCTGCTCGAGCACACCGCGCACGCGTTCAGCGTCGTGGATGTTCATCTGGCATCCGAAGACAACGATGGAATAACGGCGTCCCATTCCTCTTCGCACCGCGCCTCACCTGAAATTGGCCAGACAGAAATCCAGACTCCGCCGCAGGTTATGGACTATGCGCTCGTTCCCCAGGCGCGCCTCTAGCGGCCCAGGCCCCAGCTCCAGAGCTATCTTGCCGTTGAAGCCGTCCCGGCATAGCCGCCGCAGGAACCTGTCCAGTGGGAGGCGCCCCTCGAAAGGCAGGGCATGGTCGTCGAATCCCTTGAGGTAATTGTTCGAGAGATGTATGTGGCGCACGCGGTCGCCGAGTTCCTCCCAGGCGGAGAATATGTCGATGCCCGCTATGGCGTAGTGGCTGGTATCGAAGACCAGGTTGTCGAAATGCGCCATCTCGCGCAGGGAATTGAAGAGGCTGAGGTTTATCGGTCTGCCTATGTTGACCTGCATCGCGTTTTCCATTGCGACGATGGCCCCGGCGTCACGGGAAAGAGAGTCCAGGTTTCGCCACGCCCAACGGGCGTAACCCCACTGCCAGAAATACGGCAGGTGCACGACGACGACTTCCGCGCCAAGTTCGCTGGCCATGGCAAGGGACGTCTCTATCTTTTCCCTGGGGCTTCCCCAGACCTTTTTTGCGGCGAAAAGAAAGGGCGCATGTATGCTCCTCACCATGATACCGGAATCTCGGGTCAGCTCGCGCAGGCGGGAAAACGACTGCGTCTCCTCCCGCTTGGTTACCATGAGCTCGACACCCCCGAAGCCGGCCTCGCGGGCCAGGCGAAAGACCTCGTGCAGGTCTAAATGGAAAAGCGAAGCGGTGGACAGGATGAACTCGGCTATATTGCTCTCCTTCCCCGGGAGGTCTTTCTCTGCGGGGTCATCCTACGCGCGATACCCCGGAAAAGAACTGTGGTGGTGGCGAAACCCGCCAGCATGCCTCCAAGGCGGGCGAATGGCGAGCGCAGGGCGGAGTCAACCGCACGCAGGCTCGCCTCCGTGAGACCCAGCATCTCCTGCGCCTCCGCCGTCATCTGTTCCACCTTGTCCAGTTCCCCGTTCACCTCCATTATGGTCTGGTCGATGTGAGTAAGGAGCATGTTCAACTGTGGTCGGGCGTCGTCCAGGGTGCGGTTGAGGTGATCGACGCTGCGGCTTATCTTCAACGCCAGGCGGATGAGGAAAAAAGCAAGAAGGGGCACGGAGACGATGGCGACCGCGAAAAAGACGATCTTCAGCACGTTCATGGCATCTCCTCGGTGCGTTATGGGTTCCAGGGTGACACACGGGCGGGAACCGCCGCGGAGCCTAGCGTGATTCCACGGAGAGCTTGATCGCCGTCCTCTCCTCTCCGTCTATCATGATATCCGTGAATGCAGGTATGCACACCAGGTCGATGCCGCTGGGCGCCACGAACCCTCTGGCGATGGCGACGGCCTTTATCGCCTGATTGAGGGCGCCCGCTCCTATCACCTGGATCTCAGCGCTGCCGGTCTCGCGCAACACCCCCGCTAATGCCCCCGCAACGGAGTTGGGGTTGGACTTCGATGAGACCTTGAGTACTTCCACTTCCATGATCCTCCCCTTGCTACTGCTGTGAAGTGATGCCCACCATCCCCGGGCAAGCTAAATGATATCTGATTTTATTCCTTTGATAAAGACGCTAGGAGCATTTCGGCGCAACAACATGTCCTGCCTTGCGTGGCGCGAAAGATGGCCCCCTGCCGCTGCGAGGTGCGGTGTTCTGGCGGTCGCCATCATCCATCTTCCTTCTCGTGCAGTTTCAGCGAGATGATCAGCCGGTTCTTACGCCTTTTGGCTACGGCGCTCTCGGCCTGGAGGTAATATCTGTCTCCGATGTCCGCAAAAGCGTGGTTGACCGTCTTGCATATGAGTTCGATATCGTCATGGCTCAGGCGGCGGGCGAGATGGTCAGTCCATACCGCCTGGGCCTGCCTCTGAAGGTCAGACCTCTTTGCCGGAAGAACATGCTCTCCCCCGTTCAGCAGCTCCCCTATGCTCATGAGCGGGTTGATCTCGAGTTCGAGGATGCGGAAAGCGTTGCGCTCGGAGACGTTCAACCCCATCTCACGTGAGCTGTACGCGTGCAGCATGCGCCCTTCCTTGATGCCGCCGAGGTCGAACCAAAGCGGCCGCATGCCCTCACCGGCTTCACCGCTCGCCCAAGACCTCCTTAGCTCGAGGGAGTGGTGGTAAAGGGTCGCGAGTATCTCGGCGTTCGAGCCCAGGTAGACATGAAGGTCGCGCGAGCCGAGAGAGAACTCCGTGAGCACACGCGGCACGTTGTGCGCCCCTCCGGCTATGCAGGTCATGCCGTTTTCGTCTATCTCCAGTCGGGGAAAAGAGGACTGGTCCTTCTTCTCCGATAGCTTCTTGGTGTCGATACGCGCATGGATGATGGTGCCTCTGCTCTCCTGCGATCGCACCAGGCGGATATCGTCAGCGACCTGTTTGATGGAAAAGAGGGCCATGCCCCGTCCGTGTACGCCGAAGCGGTCCTGCACCACGTCCTTGACCTTTGAAGTCACCCTTGCCTCGAACACCCTGCGGTGCATGGCCGCAGGGATGCCGTTGCCGTCGTCGAGGACGGTGATGTTACGCCACCTCCCTTTTTCCTTCTGGAAGGTCACGTAGATATGCCTGGCTCCAGCGTCGCGCGCGTTGCGCACGAGTTCCTTTACGACGTCCTCGACGCAGCGGATGTCCTGCAGCGCCTGGCGCCTCTCAGCCTCGGTTATCTTTAGTCTTACATAACCGCTTCCGAGGTCTTCTTCCACGGTGAAGGTCTCTTGTTCGGTAAAAGTGCGCACGAAAGCAAGGAGCCCCTCTGCGCCGCTTCCCTTCTCGCTGTCCACTACACAGTTCCCCGCTTCGCTAACGATAAACTGTCCTTAATCACCATCTCGGCAAGCCGGCTCCGGCACTGTACTTATCGGGCGCAAAATGATTATAGCAGAGGGTCCGGGAGCTCCCGCGGCATGCCAGGCTCACGCCGCAATGGCTGTCTTCGGCCCTGAAACAGGCAGAAAAAAGGGCGGGCAGATGCCCGCCCCGCATGCGCGTGGGGTCT
>CAYPZH010000029.1:20763-21810 GCA_964415205.1 uncultured Actinomycetota bacterium
GTAGTCCACCACGCGTTTTTCCCTCACCACGGTTATCTTTATCTGCCCGGGGTACTCCAGTTCGTCCTCGATCTGTTTGGCTATCTCGCGCGATAGGGTGATGCATCCCAGGTCGTCGATGACATCGGATTTCACCATCACCCGGATCTCGCGGCCGGCCTGCAGCGCATATGAACTGTCTACGCCCTCGAAGGAATCCGCGATGGTCTCCAGTTTTTCCAGGCGTTTGATGTAACTCTCCAGGGTCTCGCGCCTTGCTCCCGGACGCGCGGCGCTTATGGCATCGGCCGCCTGCACCAGCACCGCTTCAATCGTTTGTGCCTCGGTCTCCTCGTGATGAGCCGCGATGGCGTGTATCACCGGCTCCCCTTCTTTTAGCCGCTTGGCGAGTTCCGCGCCTATGACCGCGTGCGAGCCCTCCACTTCGTGGTCTATGGCCTTCCCGATGTCGTGCAGCAATCCGGCTCGCTTGGCGGTCTTGATGTCCGTACCCAACTCTGCCGCCATCAGTCCGGCGAGGTGCGCGACCTCGATGGAGTGCTTGAGCACGTTCTGGCCGTAGCTGGTGCGGTACTTCAGGCGGCCGAGTACTTTCATGAGTTCGTGGTTGATGCCGTGGAGGCCGACTTCAAAGACAGCCTGCTCTCCCACTTCCTTGATCTCCGCATCCACCTCGGCCTTGGCTTTCTCGTACATCTCCTCGATACGCGCCGGCTGGATACGGCCGTCAGTGATCAGCCTTTCCAGCGTCAGCCTGGCGACCTCGCGGCGTACGGGATCGAAGCTTGAGAGTATCACCGCTTCCGGGGTGTCGTCGATGATGAGGTTTATACCGGTCAGGGTCTCGAAGGTCCTGATGTTCCGCCCCTCTCTCCCGATAATCCTACCCTTCATCTCATCGCTGGGAAGCGGCACAACGGATACCGTGGTCTCCGCCACATGGTCAGACGCACATCTCTGGATGGCGTTGGCGATGATATGCTTGGCTTTCTTCTCCGATTCGTCACGCAGGCGGGCCTCTATCTTTTTTATCACCTGGGCCGCCTC
>CAYPZH010000030.1:0-9600 GCA_964415205.1 uncultured Actinomycetota bacterium
TCGGGGATGTCGGCGGCCCGCTCGCACACCGGCGCCATGGCGGTGAGCAATGCCCTTTTCGAGGCCGCCTGCCGCCAGGCCGGGATCATCCTCACCTCCACCATCGAGGAGGCGTGCGTGACCGCCTGTGCTTTCGTCAACCGCCCACTTCCGAAGGGAAAGCGCGTGGGTATCGTCACCGGGGGAGGCGGTTTGGGGGTCATCGCCTCCGATTTCTGCAGCGAGATCGGGCTGGATATCGTCCCGCTTTCGTCCGGAGTCCTTGCCGAGCTCGAGTCACTCCTTCCCGACTGGTGGGTGCCCGGGAACCCCGTCGACCTCGTGGCCGGACTGGACTTCGCCATCCTCACACCCACCATCGAGATACTTATGAGAAGCGGCGAGGTCGATGCGGTGATGTTCCTGTGGATAGGCGCGCCCCGCCGCAAGAGCGAGATAGAGACGTTTAAGACCATGCACGGCACGAACGTGACCGCTATCTGGGACGTGATGGACAATATGCTGGCAAAGACGTATATCGAGCTGCACCAGCTCATGCAGGACCTTCAGATACCCCTCTACATGGCGTCCGGCCTCCAGCTGTCGGACGAGGGGGAGGACCCCATGGTGAGCAGCAACCGGCCTTACGTTTTCTCCAGCGTGGAATCAGCCTGCCGCGCCCTCAGCGCCATGGCCGATTACCACGCTTATCTTTCCGCCAGGGGCTGAGAGGCGGGCGGCGCGCTCATCGCCCCGCCCCGACGACATGCACGTGCTCTTTCGGCATCGTTGGACGCCGTATGGGGAGTACTTATACCGGGGCCATCTATATAATACACTCATCTCTTGACCGGCATCGCGGCGGAGCGAGGTAAACCATATGACCGGCGGCAGGCGTTATTTCACCAGGGCGAGGCAGGCGGAGCTGTCTCTCATCGCCGTGACCGTGGTGTGGGGGCTCACCTTCTCCATGGTCAAGGAGACCCTGGATTCCGTGCCGCCCTTCGTCTTCATGTCCTACCGCTTCGCGCTGGCCTTCGCCGTCCTGCTCGCGGTAAGCGCCAGGCGCCTGCGGAAGCTCGACCGGGGCACCGCCGCTGCGGGCGTCCTGCTGGGGGTGTTCCTCTACGCCGCCTACTCCTTCCAGACCTTCGGCCTGCAGCGCACCACGGCCGGCAACGCCGGCTTCATCACCGGGCTGTTCGTGGTCTTCGTCCCCATCCTCTCCACCGTTATCCTGCGCAAGCGGCCGGGCCTGCGCTCGGTGCTCTCGGTGGTCGTCGCCACCGTCGGGCTGGCCCTGCTCTCCCTGCAGCCGGGCCTCGAGGTCAGGAGCGGGGACCTGCTCGTACTCGCCTGCGCCTTCACCTATTCCCTGCACATCATCTACATGGACCGCTTCGTCGCGCGCCACGACCTGCTGCTGCTCACCCTGGTGCAGATGGGGGTGGTGGCGGTGCTGCAGACCGGCTCCGCCCTGGCGTTCGAAAAGTCCGTGCTTCCCGGAGGCGCCTACGCGTGGGCGACCATCGTGGTGTGCGGCGTTTTCGCCTCCGCCGTGGCCTTCTTCGTGCAGGCATGGGCGCAGCGGGAGATATCCCCGGTGCGCACCTCGATGGTGCTGATCATGGAACCGGTTTTCTCGGTGCTCTTCGGGATAATACTCCTGGGTGAGACGCTCACCTGGCGGGGGTGGCTGGGGTGCGCCCTCATGCTGGCGGGGATGCTCATCACCGAGGTCGTGCCGGAGAAAAGCGGGGAACGCGGCACCCGGGTGATAGAATAGGCTCAAACGCAGGGAGAGATGAAGGTCGGCGGGGGTCTCACCTCCCGCTAGCTGTAAGGAGGGGGTACAGATGGCGGATGCGACTGCGAGCGGAGACGTTTACCACCGGCTGCGCGAGTACCTGGACCAGCTGCCGGCAGGGTACCCGGAGACGCCGACGGGGGTCGAGATACGGCTGCTTCAGAGGATATTCGCCCCCGAGGAGGCGGAGCTGTTCCTGCACTGCAAACTGGTGGCCGAACCTCCCGCGGTGATAGCTAAAAGAGCGGGCATCACGGAGGCGGAGGCGGCCGAGATGCTCCCCCGCATGGCGAAGAAAGGGCACCTCTTCCCGGTGGAGAGCGGCGACCACACCCTGTACATGGCCCTGCCCTGGATGCCCGGCATCATCGAGACCCAGGTCAAGATAATGGACGAGGACCTGGCGCGCATGTACGAGGAACACAGCAAGTACTACTTCCCCACCTGGACCGCCTTGGACAACCAGATGTTCCGGGTGGTGCCGGTGGGGTCGGCGATAGAGGCCGCGCCCGCCGTCGAGACCTACGACCGCATACGGGACCTGGTTAAGGAGCAGACGCAGATCTCCGTCATGACCTGCCTGTGCCGGGCGACCCAGGCCGAGCTGGGCGGGGGTTGCGACGCCCCCCGCGATTCCTGCTTCGTGTTCGGGCCGTACGCGAAGCACTTCGTGGAGAACGGTGACGGGCGCTACATCAGCGTCGAGGAGGCCCTGGACAAGCTCGACGAGTGCGAGAAGGCGGCGCTGGTCATCCAGCCGGTGAACGCCCGCGAGCTCAACGGCATGTGTACCTGCTGTTCCTGCTGCTGCCTGATGCTGCGCAACCTGCGCAGCCTGCCCAACCCGGCCGAGGTGGTGCAGTCGTCCTTCCAGGCGAGGATAGACCCCGAGCTGTGCAGCGGCTGCGGCAACTGCCTGGAGCGCTGCCAGATGGACGCCCTGGTCGAGGGCGACGGGGTGATGGAGGTGGACCTCGCGAGGTGCATCGGCTGCGGCCTGTGCGTGTCCACCTGCCCCGAGGATGCCGTATCCCTCGTTTCCAAGGGCGTAGCCCGCGATGTACCCACCAACGTCTTCGACACCCTCACCCGCATGGCCGGGGAGCGCGGCCAGCCCTTCGGCAAGTTCAACTTCTTCATGAAGCACACCTCGTCGCCGGCCTTCTTCCGCAACTGGAGGCTGCTCGACCGCAGCGGGCTCGCCCGGCCCATCGTCAAGCTGCTGGAGAAGCGCGGCCTGGTCTGATCAGCAGCGGGCAGGCGCGCAGCGGCCGCCCGCCAGGCCGCCTGCCGGCAAGCGGGAGCAGCCAATGGACGGGTGATGCTCAATCACCGGGCCCGAGTGGGTAATGCCCGAGCTTTTTCACCGCCTCCACCATCCAGCGCAGGCGTTCCAGGTCCATGTCCGGATGGCTGTTGGTGGGGGCCACGATATACCCTCCGCCCTTCCCCGCATCCAGGATGGCCTGCCGCACCGCGGCGAAGACCTCGTCCCTGGTGCCGTCCACCAGGATGTGGGTGATGTCGATGTTGCCGATGAGGCAGAGGCGGTCACCCACCATCTCCTTCGCTTTCGCCAGCTCCACTCCCGCGGTCGGCTCGAGGGCGTGCACGCCGTCGAACCCGCAGTCCGCGAACCAATCCAGCAGGGGGTAGACGTTGCCGCAGGAATGGATGGCTATCTTCATGCCCAAGGAGTGGGCGGTCGCGGTGAAGCGGCGGTAGGCGTCCCCGAACAGCTCTTCGTAGGCGCGGGGGTTGAGCATGGGTCCGGAGCGGTAGGCGAGGTCGTCGGGGTACATCACCCCGGGAAGGCCCGCGTCGGCGAACACCTCGATCATGGCGCAGTAGAGGTCCTCGTAGAACTTGATGTAGCGTTTCAAAAAGGCCTTCTCTCTGCGCATGGCCACCGCGAAGCGGTCGAAGCCCATGCTCTGGCAGGTTATCTCGAACAGCCCGCCGCTGAACATGCCGAAGATGAAGATGCGGTCACCGAGATCACGCTGCAACTTCGAGTAGACGCGGTGGTTCTTGGCCGGCAGCTGGAAGATGGCCCGCTTGTCCCAGGCCCGCCAATCGTCGGGGCTGTGGATATAGCCCTCCCTGTACATCGGCGTCCCCAGGGTATGGCCCTCGTCGATGACCACGTTGTATCGCCGCCCGTAGATATCGTGCATGAGCTTGGAGCTCTCGAAGCGGTAGATGGGGACGTGCATCACCCATGCGGCATCATACCCGACGGCCACCGCCGCCCTGGTCTTGTCGTAGGTGAAGGCGTCCATGGACGGGTCGACGGTCCACGACTGGTTCACGCGCGGGTAGAGCCAGTCGGTGACCCTGGAGACGTACGGGTTCTCGAAGAAAAACCCCAGGGGGGGCGCCTTCTTCCCCAGGGCTGCGTAGACGAGCTTGTATTCCATGGTCATGTCCATGACCGGCACGCGGTCGGGCTCACGCTTCTCCAAAGCGGCGATGACCCTGGCATGCGTGGGGGGGATTACATCCGTCATCGTGCACCTCCAGCGTTATTTTCTCATCCTTTATCACCTACCCTACAGGCGCAGCAGGCTGTCCAGAAAGAGCTCCATGAAGCGGCCGCCTTCCAGCTTGAGGGGCATGTTGACCGGCCTTCTGCCGTTGCCGGCATGAAGGTCGCCCGCCCGCTTCACATTGACCAGTCTGCCCCTACGGGGCCCCTCCTCAACCACCTCTAAGGTGCAGGGGTTGTCCTCGAAGAGGGTGGCATCGACCAGGTAGGAGGCCGCGACCACGTCCCAGGGGAAGAAGCCCTTCCTGCGCAAGAATACCTTGCGGTTGAGCTTGAGCCACGGCTCTATGAACTCCGCGCACAGGCCGGAGACGTCACTCGGGTTGCTGCGCAACCTGCCCAGTTGCTCCTCGGTGAACACGGCCTGAGAGCAGACGTCCATGGTGATGAGGGTCTTGGCTACGGGTTGGGAGATCACCGCCGCGGCGGCCCTGGCGTCCTGGTGGAGGTTGAACTCCCCGATATACTTGAAGACCCAGAAATCGAGGGTGCCGCCCATGATCACCAGCCCCGCGAGGCTGGCCGCGAAATCCCGGTCGAGCAGGCAGGCGGTGGCCACGTTGGTCAGCGGGGCCAGGGCTAGCAGGGTCATCTCGCCCGGGTTCGCCCTCACGGTATCGATGAGGAACTCTACCGCCTCGTTCTTTTCGCCCAGGTCCCCGGCGCCGGCGGCGCCCTGGAACAGCGGTATATCAGCCCCCGCGGCTCGCAGGATGTCCCCGGCGGCCTTGAACCCCACCGGCGCCTTGACGTTGCCGAAGTTGACCGTGATCCCCTCCACCTTCACCTCCGGGGAGGCGATGCAGAAGAGGATGGCCAGGGCGTCGTCGATGTCCTTCCCCCGCACGTGGATGTTGGGGTCGGTGTCGATGAGCAGGCGCACGGTCACGACCGCTCCCCCTGTCCCGAGACCGCCTCCATCTCCTCCCGGGTGACCGGCTGGATGCCGGGGCGGCAGTACTGCAGGGTGCCGGCGCGCACCGCCGCCTCGCTCGCCTCGAGCAGGCCCTTTCCCCGCAGGAGCTCCACGCAGAGTGCCGCCGTCACCTGGTCTCCACATCCCGTCGCATCCCGGATGCCGGCATCGGGCACCGGCGGCGCCGGGAGGTGC
This sequence comes from uncultured Actinomycetota bacterium, assembly GCA_964415205.1. Lineage (GTDB taxonomy): Bacteria > Actinomycetota > Geothermincolia > Geothermincolales > RBG-13-55-18 > SURF-21. The sequence continues at coordinate 5,446 of CAYPZH010000030.1, forward strand.
TTTTCCGTTTCGCCCGTGAACACGTAGGCCCCGTTCTGCCCGTGGGTCAGCATTATGCTGGCGACCCCGCGTCTGCGCAGCACGTGGGCGGCTTCGCGCGCCGTGGCGAAGCCCGTGACCTCGACGCCGCTCAACACGCGGGCCTCGTGTTCGTTCGGTTTCAAAACGGAGATGCCCTTGCTCAGCAGCTCGCCGTGGTCGTCGGATTCCTTGAGGCCGCCGGGGTCGAGGACCACCGTCATCCCGCTGGAGGAAGCTTTGCGCACGGCATGGACGGCCGTATGCAGGGGCAGGTCGAGGGTCAGGGCGAGCATGCGCGCTCCTCCCGCAGCGAACAACGCCGCGGCGTCATCTATGTCCCGGGGAGAGATGGCGGCGCTGACCCCCGGCACGCTGTATATCTGGTGCTCTCCCCTGCCGTCCACCGCGATGAGGGCGACGCCGGGATATTCACCCTCCCGGCGATGTTCCTCGATCTTCACGAAAGCGGTCTCCACCCCGGCGTCCTCGAGGGCCTGCAGCGGCACCTTCCACAGCCCGTAAGGGTCCCGGGTAGTCCTCGCGAGCATGGCCACCTTTCCCGCTCCCAGCCAGGCCGCCGCCATGCGCGCCAGGTTGCATGCCTTGCCGCCGGGGCCGATGAGCAGGCGCCCGCTGCGCGTCTGTTCGCCCGGGGAAAGGAGCCTGTCCACCCCCAGGGCGGTGATATCGGCGTTCATGCTCCCGGCGACGACGAGCTGGATATCCGAACCGTTCATTCATCCCCCTTGTCCGGCAGCGGGCAAGGACAAGGCCGTTGTCCCGTCAGAGATGGCTCAGTATCTTGGAAAAGAAGTCGATGGCGCGGGGGCTCTTTGGGTTGGAGAAGATCTGCTCCGGCGGCCCCTCCTCGACGATGATGCCGTCGTCCATGAAGATAAGGCGGTCCCCCACCTCCTTGGCGAAGCCCATCTCGTGGGTGACCACCAGCATGGTCATGCCCTCGCGCGCCAGGTCCTTCATCACGTCCAGCACTTCCTTCACCAGTTCGGGGTCCAGGGCCGAGGTGACCTCGTCGAAGAGCATGAGGTCCGGGTCCATGGCCAGGGCGCGGGCGATGGCCACCCGCTGCTGCTGCCCTCCCGAGAGGTGCGCCGGGTAGGCGTAGGCCTTGTCCTTGAGGCCTACCCTCTCCAGCATCCGCCTGGCTTTCTCCTCGGCCTCATCCGGTTTCTCGTTCTTCACCTTGATGGGGGCAAGAGTCACATTGCGCAAAGTGGTCAGATGGGGGAAAAGGTTGAAGCTCTGGAAGACGATGCCCACTTTCTGGCGAATAGCGTTGATGTCAGACTTGTGGTCGGTGATGTCCACGCCCTCCACATAGATGTGACCGCTGGTGGCATGCTCCAAACCGTTGATGCAGCGCAGCATGGTGCTCTTGCCGGAGCCGCTGGGCCCTACGACCACCAGCACCTCCGACGGCTTGACCTTGAGGTTAACGCCTTTGAGCACCTCGTGAAAGCCGAAACGCTTGTGGAGGTCGACTATCTCCACCATGTAACCTTTATTCACGCGTATCTCCCACAAGGTGGCCCAAGCAGCCTCGCCTCCATCGTAGAGCTATCTGACATGGCTTTCATTCTAATACATCCCGACCCCTAGACGGAAAAACCTCAGTCCTTCAACGATAGACGCGTGGTCATGTATTGCACCAGGCGCATGAGGGGTATGGTGATGATAAGATAACAGATCGCGGCCCATACAAGAGGGGTGATGTTGGCATACCTGCCCATCATCTCTTTTCCGCGAAAGAATACCTCGGCAAACCCGATCAACATGACCAGCGAGGTATCTTTCAACAGGGCTATGAACTCGTTGGAGAGGGGCGGGATGACGTTCCTCACTGCCTGGGGAAGGACCACATAGCGCATGGCTTTGAGATAACCCATGCCCAGGGAACGCGCCGCCTCCATCTGTCCCTTGTGGATTGACTCGATGCCGGCGCGGAAGATCTCTGCTTCATATGCCGCATAGCAGACGGTAAGCGCCATTACGCCTGCCATAAAACGGCTGAGGTTGAGACCGAGATAGCCTAAGCCAAAGTAGATGACGGCTATTTGCAGTATCAGGGGCATACCCCTGATGACATCTATGTATACAGCCGCCGCATAGCGGAAGACCCTGACGCGCGATATCCTTGTCAGTGCGACTACTAGTCCGAGGATGAGGATGAAAACCTCGGAGACTACTGCGAGTGCGATGGTGGCGACCAAGCCCCTGATAACGTATTCCCACGTCTTGACGAAGATATCCCAGTTCAGGAATTCGGACAGGAATCTATCAACAGGCTCCAGATAGGTAAGGAAGAATATGCCAAGACCAGCGGCAATTACGCTGACCCCGACACATAAGGATAACGCGACCCTCCTGCCCTCATGAGCCGAAAGCATCCTTATGACCAGGATGACGATTACGCCTACCAGCACGGCCACTAGGACCACCCAGGACCAATACAGGGCAGAAGGTACGGATTCCATGGTTAATCTCCCGTCAGAAAATCCAGGTTCGACTACAAAGCGCAGAGTGGTTGGGGTCAAGCGGGACCGGATACAGCGGGATGCCTTTTTTGGAATGATCCATGATCATCTCACATTGCGGTAACGCTCCTCCTCGCATTACCCCCGGATAAAACGGGCCTGCACCTTATGCGCGGCGCAGGCCCATTGCTCGCATCATCTCAGATATAGATCTTCTATTCCTCGCCGAACCACTTCTCGAAGATCTCGTCATAGGTCCCATCGGCCATCATATCCTCGAGCGCCCCGTTTATCGCCTCGAGAAGCTCGCTGTTCCCCTTCTTGACGCCGATGCCGTACTGCTCGTCGGTGGCGACCGTGGCGGCGATCTCGGTCTGACCTCGTATCTTGCTCAGGTAGGCGTTGACGGGGTAATCATTCATGATGGCGTCAATCCTTCCTAGCTCCAGTTCCTGGAAGGCAAGGAGGATGGTGTCGTACTTCCTGATCTCCGCTATACCCGCGATCTCCTCCGCGGTGAACTGGCCGGTGGTATCCACCTGTACTCCCACCACCTTGCCCGCTAGGTCCTCAGGGCCGGTTATATCGGTATTCCCCTTCTTCACCGCGATTGACTGGTTGGAGTCGATATAAGGATCGCTGAAGTTTATCTCTGCCTTCCTCTCGTCGGTTATGGTCATGGCGGACATGATGATGTCATACTTGTCCGTCTTCAGGCCGGGGATTATGCCTTCCCAGGCCGTGGTGATGACCTCCAGCTCCAGGCCGAGGCGGTCGGCGATCTCAGTGGCGATATCGACGTCGAAGCCCTCGGGCTCCCCGTCGTCCCCGATGCTCTCGAAGGGAGGGTAGGTGGTGTCGCTGCCCATGAGGAGCTTGCCTTCCTCTAGGGTGGTGACGGCCACTTTCTTTTCTTCCTTCTTTTCCTCCTCTTTTTCCTCGCCGCATCCCGCCACCAAAGCCATAGTGACCAGGACAAGGGCGAGCATGAGCGTGAGCACTGCAAACAGGTTCTTTCTGCTCATCTTCCCTCCTTTTACCCACGAGACCCGGCAACGCAGAAGATTATATATTCATTCCGGGGTTTAGACAAACCGACCGATGTCATGTTCACCGTGATCAGCACGAGTGGGGTCAGGTCTTTGACCTATACGACAAACCTGCTGTTGCCAACAGGCAACATACCTCGGTATCCAAAATCCAAGACCTGACCCCGTTACTGCGTTAGCGTATACCCATCACGCCCACGCTGCGCAGCGGCGGCCTCGCGCCGACAGCGGCGTTCACCGCCGTCTCGTCGATGCCGCGCAGGCCTATGTCCAGGGCGAGGCCCATGGAAGCGGCCATGAGCGACATCTGGGAGAAGGCAATGGGAAGGTCTATCATCCAGAAGGGCTTCTCCATCTTCTCGTAGAGGAAACTCATGTCGGGTCTGCCCACCCCGACGATGGCCGCCCGCCACCCGCTCTCCATGCCGCAGGCCCGCGCCAGTTCGCGCAGTTTTTCCCCCTCGTTCACCGCGACGAAGTGCCAGTCCTGTACGTTCCCGGCGCTGGGCGAGATGCGCGCGGCCTCGAAACAGGCGTCGATGGCGAGGTCCAGGGGTACGTCCGCCGCGCTCTCCCGCGCCTCCCCCAGG